>CAVSRF010000034.1:0-59526 GCA_963730175.1 uncultured Chloroflexia bacterium
TCTAAAGAAAAACGATTTGCGAATCGATTTCACCCGATACACACACTGAAATGGTTTTACCTTTGATCAGCCGGATGGAAACACTTGGAGCACTGAATATCCAGTCAACTGTAGATAATGCTTTTACCGAACAAGATGTTTCTGTTTTTGAAGTTCTAGCATCTTTATTGGCAGCTTCTCTTCAAAATGCGTTTCTATTTCAAAAGTTAGAGGAAGAGATAAAGGCAACCAAGGAAGACCTGAAAACTTATGTAAGAGGCAGTCGGAGTAACTGAGTGAAAGAAGTAGAAATGGCAGTAAACTATTACAGATGAAACAAGTTGAAAAGTGGGCATTCTTCAAGGACTCGTGTTCGTGTAATGGCTTTACTAAGCCGTTCATAGATGTTGACTTGGAAGCCGAATTCACCCATCAAGATTATCAGATACAGGTAATCGGGTTTCCATGATGGGAATGGAATTGTCAAGGTGCGTTTTATGCCAACGAAGGAGGGTCAGTGGAAATTTGTGACGCATAGTAATATTCCAGCCTTGGATGGGCAAATAGGCGAGTTTCTATGTGTAGCCCCATCTGCCAACAACCACGGAGGTTCGTGTGGCAAATATGGTCAACTTTGCCTACGAAGATGGCACACCATATATCCCGGTGGGAACCACATGTTATGTCTGGAATTTACAGGGGGATGAACTGGAAGAGCAGACACTTAGAATCTCAGCCAGTCGCCATTCAATAAAATACGCATGTGTATATTCCCGAAACGTTATGTGTTCAATAATAATGAACCGCCATGTTATCCATTTCCTGGGACAGTCACCAAAGAATGGGATCCGAACATAGCGCATACTTACCCTTTTAGCGAGCCTCCTCAATATTGGGATTTCAGCCAGTTCAACCCGGAATATTTTCAACGCTTGGAAAAGCGGATTCTGGATTACAGGCGCTCGGGATCGAAGCGGATCTGATTCTCTTTCATCCTTATGATTTTGGCGCTTGGGGCTTTGACCGGATGCCTGCTGAAGTCAATGACTGTTTACTGCGCTATCTGGCGGCGCGGCTCTCTGCATTCCGCAACCTATGGTGGTCGTTTGCCAATGAATATGACCTGTTCATTGGGCGTACGATGGATGACTGGGATCACTATATGCAGTTGGTCCAGCAGATCGATCCCTACGATCATTTACGCTCGATCCATAACTGTGGTTCGTTTTACGATCACAACAAACCCTGGGTGACTCATTGCAGTATCCAGCATCAAGTATCAGCCGGGTGCCTGACATGGTTGAAAAAATATAATAAGCCAGTGGTCATTGATGAATGTGGTTATGAAGGTAATATCCATATGGTATGGGGAGATTTGTCACCCGAAGAAATGGTATCTCGGTTCTGGCTGGGATTTGTCCAAGGCGGGTATGTGGGCCACAGTGAAACCTATGTGAATGAGGACGATGTTCTGTGGTGGTCAAAAGGTGGCCAATTAAAAGGTGAAAGCGTTCCTCGCATCGCATTTTTACGCCAGATATTCGAACACGCTCCTGCACTGACACCCATTGAGAAAGAAGACATGGAATTTCTTAACCTGATGGACTCCTGAGCGCATGTCCCACTTATCTGGTCTTAGCAGAGGAGAAAAGGTCATCACTGAAGGTGGCTGGAACAAAGAAGCCGGTGGCTATAACACCGATCACGGTTATTACCTGTTTTATTTTGGCATGCATCAGCCTGCCTCACGCAACTTCAACTTGCAGGAAGGTACTTACCGTATTGATGTGATTGATACCTGGAATATGACGATTGAAACTGTGGCAGAAAATGTCACTGGACAAATGCGTGTGGATTTGCCAACTAGGAAATTCATGGCGATTCGTATTCAGAAAAAATCTTGATTTTCAAGGCACAGAATAGTGCTATGGAAATATGCATGCAGTAATGAGAAAAGGTCTGATTGCGTATAGAATTGCGCTTAAGGATGTGTCGCTGCTCTATTTACAAAGAGCGACGGTCAGTAGCCACCGATATAAAAAACATATTATTACCAGAGTTGCGCCTGAAATTTCGTGTTTTAGTTATAAAAGCTGCAATCTGATCTGTCCAGCATGGCATATATCATGTACGGATATAGGTAACCATATACTATGATGCTACAAAAAGCTACTCAATTGTATGTTTGATATAGTGACTTGAAATTTACTCTCAAATTAAGACTCCCACCTCTACTACAGCAGTAAAAATATGTCCAATTGCGTGTATCCATGCCCGCTTGGAATTTATGGTGATACCCAAAAGCCATGTACTTGTGCGCATGCCGCAGTAACCAAATATCAAAAACGGACCTCTGGTTCTTTGCTAGATCGAATTGACACCCACATTGAAGTTCCTAGAGTTGATTATGAAAAGCTAAGTAATGATCAGGTGGGGGAGTTGAGCGATGCTGTTCATGCGTGTGTAAACTGTGCATGATATACAAAATAGACACTTCTCAAAAAGAGATATAGGACCTCGGCTCGAGCAATACCTGCATATTTTGGGGCCCGCAATCTAAAGGATTCTTCTATATTGGGACGCACGGCTTATCTAATGTATTTTGCCACTTGATGGGGGACCTTATGATAAATTTAAGTATGACGGTGGATGAGGTCATGCTTACTACAGATATATTCCAGTCAAGAAGACCAGCCCATCTGGATGTGTGTAGCTATTTATCACCTGTACACTGAATGGTGGGTTCGATCATAAAACGCCGTTAACGGACCCGCGGAGCGTAACTAAAAGACAAGCCTCATTTTGGGCAAAGATTGGTATAAAACAACAAAAAACCGACCTTTTTGATCGGTTCTTTTGCTTCATCCTTGGCGGTCCCGACGGGATTCGAACCCACAATTCACGGACGTCCCCTTTGGAACTTCAGTAGCTTGTCCCCATATTGGGTGTCAGGAGCTATAATATAAAGAAAGATCAACTTGACATTACCTATTCTGTTGAACGATGTGACCCTTCACAATGCAATCCAGCGGGATGTCAAATTTCAAAAAGTGGTATTATTGATGTACTCGGAAATCAATTTTCGACCCAATAAAGGATCGTTTATAGCTCACTTTAGCCCTCACGGCTACCCGATAAGTTTGACCTCACGGCTATGAAAAATCACCAACCCATGAGGTCTACAGTTCGAAATTCTTGAGTGTAGTTCGGGACCGTGAGGTCGGCGGTTCAAATCCGCCCACCCCGACAAGAGTCCACACGGCTAGCCCAAAAGGCTAGCCGTGATGTCTTAAGTCGGCTACGAATTCGTGGGCTTGAAGCTTCGGACCTCAAGGCTCTTATCCGTGAGATTCTAAGCTTAGCGGTTCTCACCAAGATCATGGATCTCACAGGCTTGCCCATAAAACTAGCCATGAGGTCTGGGGTGCGCCAAATAAGAAATCGAGGCCGGATTATAGACCTCACGGTTTTGTTCCTCTTTGGATTGGTGACATGTGCTGGTGTTAGAAGCGGGACCAGGAAGTATCAGAAAATCACCGTAATCTTCACTGGTTGATTCTGCAATTTAATCGAATTCGTCTCGTTCTTCTTTCCCACTTTACGAAATTTTGGAAATAAACCTTCCATAGTAAATGACTGGTTGTTCCGGCGATGGTATGTGTTTGTGGTGATGGAATTGAAAACGCGAAGGATAGTACATACAGGAATAACGAAATATCCAACTGATGAATGGACGGCGCAACAATTGCGGAAAGCCACCCCGTGGGGAATTGTCCGAAGTGTTTGATCCGAGATCGTGATAGTATAAATACGCCACGCACTTTTCGGCAATGGCAATGGGTTTAGGGATCGGGAACCCCAGATGCCCTATCGAACGCTACAAGCCAATGGGACCTGCGAAAGGTTTATGGGTAGTCTGCGGAGAGAATGTCTGAATCAAATTCTCTTGCATGATGGGATGCATGTACAGCGGGTCATCAGGGAATACCAGCGTACTTCAATCAGGAACGACCCCATCAAGGCATCCGATTGCTATCTGCCAAGATCAAAGCCAACCAGCGGGCGGCTTATCTCGAAAGCGATCCTGGGTGGAATTAATCCCTGTTTAAATTTCTCAAAAGGCTAGCGGATAACATTAATGCCAGCACAGGGTTTTCATCCCATCACCTTGTATAATACTGCGTATCAACCAGCTTGCTGGTTGACTCCAAAATACAGAGGAATTTATCCATGAGAAAGATCACAGGGAAAAGACCGACGATTGGGGTGCTGGCGGGTGTTCAGATTTACTATGGGACGATCTTGGGGAATTTCATTGGTCCATTATTGCACGGTGTCTATTCAGCCGCAGAAAATGGGGATGTAATCTGCTGTTAGCAGGCGGCATGGGCAGTTCACCCTATACATCAGCTCGTCCCGCGTGGCCTATTCCATCTGCAGATGTTGATTATGTGCCGGTCGGTCCGTGGAATACCGATGGGCTGATCGTATTCACCCCATTGTTTTCAGAATCTCGATCACAATATATTCAGGAGTTAATTGCTGACGGACACCCTATTATCTTCGCCGCGACTGGTGAGCCGGGCCCAACAGTTGCGATTGATAACGAAGGTGCGATTCGCCAGGTACTTTTGCATTTGATGGATCATGGTCATCGGCAGATCGCTTTTATCGCCGGATTCCCCAACGACCCAACCGGAGATAGCGGGATACGGTTACGGGCTTTTCAACAGACTGTACAGGAATTCGGACTTGTTTCCGACCCAAGGTTGATAGCTTATGGGAGTCACGGGATCGATGGCGGGCAAAAAGCCATGCACCGGATCATGGATTCAGGCGTTCCGTTCACGGCTGTCATGGCAAGCAATGACGAATTTGCCATCGGGGCAATGAATGCCATCAAAAACGCCGGGCTTCGCATCCCTCAGGATGTGGCGATCATCGGCATTGACGACACCTTCGGAGCGATCACGCAAGTGCCGCCGCTCACCACGTTCCATAGCTCGCCGTTTCGTATGGGGTATCAGGCATTGGAATTGTTGCTCGATTACATCGAAGGCAAAAGCAAAGAGTTGACGGGGCTTACGATACCGATGCAATTTGTTGTGCGGCAATCATGTGGATGCGAGCCGAATGCAATACCGCAGATTGTACTCAACGATTCTGAGACATCCGCTTCGCAGTCTAACGAATTAGTTGTCACTCTCCATTTGGCAAAGATTATGACCGATGTCGCGCTGGCTGGGACTCAACCATTAAGCCCGAACGAAGTCCACGCTCGATGCAGACAGTTGGCGGAAACGTTTATCGAAAGCCTGCATTCAAAAGAGACCCTCAGCTTTCGCAAATCCCTCGAAGAGACCCTGGTACGCGTCAAGTCACTTGAGGATGATATATATCTGGAACTCTGCCCTCTCCGTATTGGAAAGTGGACTTGGTCTAGTGCGTGAATTGCTGAAATTACCCGCGACCGATCAACAACCCGAGATTATTATTGCAGAAGCCCGCGCTACTATTACTCAACATATGGAGCGTCATCACAGACACTTGATCATTCGTCAAATATGGATTGCCGATCAAGTTGGACAACTTAACGCGCGTCTGCTCACCGCGTTGGATGAAGCGCAGGTTTATGAAATACTCGCGAGCTATCTTCCACAAGTCGGTATTCAACACGTAGGCGTGGGATTTTTGGAAGCAGAAGACGATGACCCTGTTGCGTGGTGCTGGCTCCGCAAAGTTGCGGAACATGGCATGGAGATCCGTTTCCCGAGCCGCCAGTTCCCGCCGGAAGGTTTATACGATGAACCGTATCGCCTCATCCTGCTCCCGATGGCTGGACAAAATAAGTCTCCTGGCTTCGTCGCCTTTGACGCGGCGGACTTGGAAATATGTGCTCATATTGTCTGGCAGTTGGTCACATTCCTCAAAGTGGTGCGCTTGTATCGTGAAGCCACACAAGGACGTCAGCTTGCGGAGGAAGCCAACCGTTTAAGAGTCGCTTTCTTTCAACCGTGAGTCATGAACTTCGCACGCCGCTGAACATGATCGTAGGCTTAAGCGAGATGTTGTATCAAAAGGGGAAAGATGATGACTCAGAGACCAGACGCGACATCAAACGCATCCATGCCAGTGCCCAACATCTCGATGGACTCATTCGGGACGTGCTCGATCTGGCACAAAACGATCTGGGTGAACTAAAGTTAGTTAGTGCGCCGCTGGATATGGCGGATGTGCTCAGTGTGGTCGCGGCGGTTGGCGAGCAATTGGTGCAGGACAAAGGTCTGGAATGGCAGGCGTTCATTCCAGAGAACCTGCCCAAGGTTTGGGGTGACCGTACACGTCTGCGACAGGTGGTGCTTAACTTGATCAACAACGCTGTGAAGTTCACAGCGCAAGGCAGAATCACATTACAGGTAAACGCAGATAAAGATTCGATCACCGTTCAGGTGAGTGATACCGGCTTGGGCATTTTGCCTGAAGAACAGGACGCCATCTTCGATGAGTTCCGTCAATCGGAACGAACAGCCACCCTCGGATACGGCGGCTTGGGTTTGGGGTTGGCGATCTGCAAACGTCTCGTTGAATTGCATGGCGGCATCATCGGCGTTCGTTCATCTGGCGATGAGGGCTCCGGTTCAACGTTCTATTTCACGCTTCCTGTGATGAACGACAATATCGAATCAAATTTGATCCATGGTCAAAGCGTGTTGATAATTGCTAAACATTCAAGCAATGCAGATCGTTTACAGAGTTACCTGATCCAAAAGGGATTCGATACAGAGATGGCTTGGCTGGATTCCGACTTCTCGCCTCTTTTCTTAACCATCAGCCTGGTGCGGTTATTCTGGAACAGGGTGCAACCCTCGAGCAAGGCTGGGAAGTGATCAAGTCGTTGCGAGAGAATCCGTCGAATTCGCGATATCCCCGTACTGCTCTATTCACTCGATGGGCAACAGGATAGCGGCTCCCTTCTCGAATTGAATTACCTCACAAAACCCCTCAACAATACAGAACTCATTCAGGCATTAAATCGTCAGGAAATTCAAAAAAGTACCAAGACCATCCTCGTGGTAGATGATGATTCCGGCACCTTGGAATTGCACACCCGCCTCGTCATGGCATGGTCACCGGAATGCAGAATATTGAAAGCAAGAAATGGCAGGGAAGCATTGGAGATTATCCACACGACAAAACCAGACCTGATCCTGCTCGATCTCTTGATGCCGGAGTTGGATGGCTTTGGCGTGCTCGAGGCAATGCGCAACGATCAACGCAATCGGGATATTCCCATAATCGTATTATCAGGTCAGACACTCACGCCCGAAGACATGGCAAATTTGAGTAAAGGCGTGACTAGTGTCCTCAAAAAGGGCTTGTTTACCACCCAGGAAACTTTGTCCCATATCGAAGCGGCATTGGCGCGCAGTTCAACCTTGGGTGGAGAAGCAAAACGTGTGGTCCGCAAGGCATTGGCATATCTCCATGAACATTACATGAATTCGATCTCGCTGGAGGATGCAGCCCAACACGTAAACATGAGCAAGGAATATCTGGCACGTTGCTTCCGTCAGGAGATAGGCATTACACTGGTCACATATCTCAATCGTTATCGCGTTGACCGGGCAAAGGTGCTCATGCAAAACGGGGAAATGAACCTGACCGAAATCGCGTTGGAGACTGGTTTTTCCAGTAGTGCCTATTTCAGCCGAGTCTTTCGACAGGAGACCGGGATCAGTCCCAGCGAATATATAAGAATGAAAAAGTAAATGGGAGGATTGTCAGGCAACTTTCACTCTCGACGGTCAATATTGTGTATACGCTGATTAATATCTTATAAGACTTTTCTCTCCGAAAAAGACATACTTATATTGCAGTTCTTGTCGCTGGCTTGATGAACAAGTCAAGAGAGCTTGTTTCGGTCTTTTCGATGTTTCATCTAACATCTGTGATTCCCGACCTGTTGTGCTGGCACGCATGGGTCGCGAAACAAAATCCTTGCAGGCGGTGTATACCTGCAAAACAAAATAAGGAGAGTGAAAGATGGCAAACCCAAGAAAGTTGAAACACATTCTGGTTTTTGGCGCTCTGATAGCCATGCTGGTGGCATCTGTCGCAATGCCTGTTTCGGCGCACGGGGGCAAGGGCTGGAACCACGGTCCCTTCACCAGGTTTTACGTTCCAAAACCAAACCACGATGCACTTAAACAACTCGTCAGTCTGATTGTCCATCATGACCGGGCAGATGCCAAACTCATTGGGGATATGATCAAAACACCTCAAGCCGTCTGGTTCACCGCCGGTACTCCCAAGAGTGTCAAGCAGGATGTCAAGAATACGGTCAAGCGTGCCGCCGCACAACGCAGTATTCCTGTACTGGTGGCTTACAACATCCCATTCCGCGATTGTGCCCAATTCAGTGCAGGTGGTGCAACAACGGTTGCCGAATACGAAGCATGGATCGATGGCTTTGCCGCTGGCATCGGCAACGCTCAAGCAGTGGTCATTCTGGAACCCGATGGTTTGGGTATCATCCCCTGGTACACCAACATTGACGGTGGACTTGATTGGTGTCAGCCCGCTGAAGCAGATCCCGCAACCGCGGCAAGCGATCAATTCGCGATGATGAACTATGCAGTGGATGCATTGAAGGCGCATCCGAATGTCAGCGTCTACCTTGATGGTACACACAGTGCATGGCTCAACATTGGTGATAACGCAAGTCGTTTGGTTCAAGCAGGCGTTGAACGCGCTGATGGGTTTTTCCTCAACGTCTCCAATTATCAATTCACAGCCAACTCAACACAATATGGTGGCTGGGTTTCAAGCTGTATTGCTTACGCCACTGCGGTTAACCCCGGTGATTTCGGCGGATGTCCGAATCAATACTGGAACGGTGGACCTCTCCCTGCAAAGATCGCCGTACTTCTCGGCGAGTGGACCGGGGTAGCGTTGAATAATTACGGTGAGTGGAGTGACGACTCGGATGTACCTGAACTCAATACTTCCGGCATTAACCTGCGCTATGCAGGTATGCTGGGTGGCGTCGAGCCCACTACGCACTTCGTTATTGATACCAGCCGTAACGGTCAGGGACCTTGGGACCCATCAGGAAAAGGCTATTCAGACGCGCAGGATTGGTGTAACCCACCCGACCGTGGGCTTGGCATCAAACCAACAATGGACACGGGTAACGATTTGGTCGATGCCTATCTGTGGGTAAAGATCCCTGGCGAGTTGGACGGCGAATGCACTCGCGGGCTTGGACCTGCCGGCACAACAGTCGATCCCGAATGGGGATTGATTGACCCAGCGGCTGGTGCTTGGTTTCCAGAGATGGCACTCCAACTAGCACAGAACGCTAACCCGTAATCGCAAAATTTATTTTCAATAAAGGGGTTCAAAGTCCACAGAAGAGCAGGGTAGAAATATCCTGCTCTTCTTAAGTCCCAATGTATTCTCACTTATTGAGTTCACTTCGTCTCAGTCACCTTCGTGATGGTACGCGGATGTTCTGTATCATACCCTTTGGCACGCGTGAGATGATAGGCAAATAGTTGAGCTGGCAATATATTCACTAAAGGCGAGAGCCATTCAGGCACATCGGTGGGAATATTCAACGGGACCTGCGCGAGTGAGAGCGCGCGTTTGTCATTAGAGATCACAACCAGTTCAGCGGAAATATCCGAACGCAGGCGTTTGAGCATTCGCAACATCGAATCAAAGACCTTGCCTTTTGCCGCCACGGCAAAAACAGGATACCCACTTTCGACCAATGCAATAGGTCCATGTGCGAAATCGGCGGAGGAATAAGGTTCGGCAATGATGTAGGTGAGCTCCTTAAGTTTCAATGCCCATTCAAATGCAGTTGCGTAATTGAAGCCGCGTCCCAGTACAACGGTCTGGTCAATGTAACGATAACGCTGAATGGACTCGGCAATGAAATCACCCAGCCTCAAAGCCTCTTTCATCCAGTTTGGAACCTGATGCAATTCGTCCCATTGCTTTTTATCTCCACGCAAAGCGGATGATAGCATTGCCACCGACATCAACTCTGTTGTGTAGGTCTTGGTTGCAGCAACCGCCTTCTCTGTACCCGCTTGAATATCGAGCACAAAATCAGCAGTTTGAGTCAGAGGCGAATTCGGTTCATTGGTGATGGCTAGCGTTAGACACCCCTGGCGCTTTCCCTCCTCCAACACACTAACGATATCAGGTGATTTTCCAGATTGCGAAACGCCGATCACCAAAGCATTCTTAAGTACAGGCGGACGTTTGTAATAGGTGAACAATGAAGGAGTTGCCAGCGCAAGTGGAAGCCCGTTCATCGCACCAAGCAAATAGTTGGCGTAGCGCCCGGCATTATCTGATGTGCCGCGTGCCGCCAGGAAAACATATTGGATATCGTGCTTCCTGATCGCGCCCGCGATCCTTTCCACATTCTTTCGTTGGGATACCAGAAGGGATTTGATCCTTTGGGGCTGTTCAGAAATTTCAGAATACAGGGACATGACTCACTTCTCCGTTTCAACCAACCCGGGAATTGATACCGGCAAACGACCGATCATCCCCCCATAGCCGAAGATGGCTTTAGCAACTGCCCGCATGGATGGTTCCAAAATACTGTAAGTGCATATATAAGTGGGTGCTTCCGGGAAAGCGGCAAGGTCATAGGGCAGACGCATGGCAATGATAATTACAGGCTTACCCGTTTGCAACAATGCGCGGACAAACTCCGCCTGTTTTTTCTCTGCATATCGCATTGATTGTACCCACCACGATCAAATCATGATTGCGAACCTGTTCCAATACCGAAGAGATTTCCTGTTCATTGGGCGCCAGAGGAATTTTGATACTCATCTACTTGCGAATGATATTTGCGGATTGACTCTGCGAGTTTTGGCTGGATGTAGGATGAGGTGTCTGCAGGTGTGAGATCTTGAGGAAGTGGGATGATAACAGCAATGCGTTTGCCCACATCGAGTTTGACAGGCAGGTATTTCTTTTCATCGCGAACCAGTGTTATGGAACTCTCCGCAATCTCGTTAGCAACCTGCATATGTTCTGCACATTGGATAACGTTTAGATCAGGCGATGTTGAATTTTCCGTGAGCCAGTTCTTCAAACGAGAGATACGCTCAACAGATGCTTGCAGGTCAGACATCTTAAACTCACCATTCTGAACCCCTTGCAATAAAGCTTCATAAGCGCGGGTCTGATCCTGTGGGTTGCTTGTAATAAGCAATAGATCAGCACCAGCCTGTGCAGCGCGTAGCGCATCTTCCCGCAGGAGTTCACCCTGACGAATGGCGTGCATATCCATGGCATCGGTGACGACAACGCCGTTATAGCCAAGTTCGTTGCGTAACAATCCATTGATGATGTTGGGAGATAAAGTTGCAGGGGGCGCATTGGCACCGTCAATGGAGGGGATGGCGAGATGAGCAGTCATCACGAGTTTGACATCCGCCTTGAGGGCGGCGCGGAACGGAGTCAATTCAACAGCGTGGAGCCGTTCGCGCGAGTGTGAAACAATTCCAAGTCCATGATGTGAATCGCTGGCTGTATCCCCGTGACCTGGAAAATGCTTGACAGTGGCCGCAACGCCCTGAGACTGGATCCCTTCGATCATGGCAGCAGCCAGTTCCCCTACAAGATTTGGATCTTCACCAAAAGAACGCACACCCACCACGGGGTTTTGTGGATTGATATTCACATCTGCACAGGGCGCGTAATCAACATTGATGCCAAGCGCTGCCAACTCACGCCCAAGCACTTGACCCGCTTTGCGCGCGAGTTCGATGGAACGTGTAGCTCCGATTGCCAGATTGCCGGGCAATGGTGTGCCATCACCAAATGCCATGAGTTGACCGCCCTCCTGATCAGTGGCAATGATCAGAGGAGGCAGGTTGAGTTCGCGCGCGAGGTTTTGTAGTGATTGCGTTAGCTTGCGTATTTGAGCAGGCGTGCCCATGTTTAAACTGCGAAAGAGAGAAATACCGCTGGGATGATGGTTTTTGAACGAACGAATGATCTCGGGTGGGAGGGCATCCATGCCTTGAAATGCAAATAAAAGTTTTTGCCCTATCAACCGTTTGAGTTCCATATCAGCCTTTAACCGCACCCGTGAGTCCGCGAATGAATTGTTGTTGGAGTGAAACAAAGAAGATGATCATGGGCACGACAGTCATCACTACACCGGCGGCAATCCCTCGCGCATCGTTCAGGAACGCACCTTGTAAAGCTACCAAACCCACCTGCAAGGTCATTTGTTCGTTTGTGTGTAGCATAAGCGAGGGCCAAAAGAAATTGTTCCATTGTTCGACAAATGTGATAATCGCAACCGTGGCAAGGGAGGGGCGAACTATCGGCAAAAGAATACTCCACCAGATGCGCAGTTCGCCCGCACCATCGATACGACCTGCGTCGATCAGATCATTAGGCACGCTCTTAAATGCCTGCCGCAGCAAAAAGATATTGATAACAGTTGCGAGGTAGGGGAATATTACCGAGACGATCTTATCGTAATAATGAAAAACTTTTACAGCAAGAACAAAACTTGGAATGGATGTCAACACAGGGGGGACAATAAATGTTGCCAGAAGAGAGTAGAAGATTACTTCCCGTCCACGGAAATTCATCTTTGCCAAAGGGTAAGCCGCCAAAGCTGCAAATAAAGTGTTCAATATCACCACGCTGAACGACACAATGATACTATTCAAATAGAAGCGGCCAATCGGCAACTGATTCCAAACCCGTGTATAGTTTGCGAATGTGAAGTCGTGTGGAATAAGTTGAGGGGGGACGGAAACGATAGGATCGTTCGGTCCTTTGAATGAAGTGAACAGAATCCAAATGAAGGGAAAAATCGTGATTACGGCCACGGAAAGAAGGATCAGATATAAGAACACGTTATTTAGTAAACGACGAAACAGCATAGAATAATGGCTGTTTGCAGGAGAGTGATGTTTGTTCATTCCTGCTCCGTTCCGCGTTCCAGAAAGCGCATATTGACAATGGAGAAAACCAGGGTAATTACCAGAAGGACCATTGCAATGGCTGAGGACATACCCGCCTGATTTAATTTGAAGGCTTTTCGCCACAGGTAAAACACCATGGTCACACCACTGTTCAAAATACCACCAAGGCCCCCGGTAAGTGTAAAAATTTCATTGAAGACCTGCAAGGCGGCTAGGCTGGATATAACTGCCACGAAAGTGATCTGCGGACGAAGTCCTGGGATGCTGACATACCAGTGTTTTTGCCAGGAATTACAGCCGTCGATCAGTGCGGCGTCATATAGTTCTTCAGGAATATTTTGCAACCCTGCAAGAAAGATCATCATGTAATAGCCAAGCCCAAGCCAGATCGTCAAAGCCATGGCAATAGGCAGGGTATAAGCTGGTTCAGCCAGCCATTGGATTGGTTCCTTGAGTGCACCAAGTGAAATAAGAATTCCATTGATGATTCCATTCGTGTCCCACATCAAACGCCAGGCAATGCCTACAGCAATACTGCCGCTCACCACAGGGATAAAAAAGAGGGCGCGGAATGTCTGAATGCCCGGCATCTTGCGATTTACAATAATGGCAAGGAGTATGGAAAGACCGATCAAGATCGGGGTCACCAGTAAATAAATAAACGAATGCTCCAATGCCTGCCAGAAAATTGGGTCCGCCAACAGCCGTTGATAATTCCTAAGCCCAATCCATACCGGCGGTGTCACAATGTTGTACTCTGTAAAGCTATAATAAACAACTGCTCCAATCGGGTATAGAACAAAAACCGCAATGACAATCAGGGCAGGCAGCAGAAAAAGATAAGGGATTAGGGAAATTTTTCTGTTCATGAACACCTTCGATTGGAGGATTACATATATCTATCACTCTTTCTCTTCTCTTTTAGAGAAGAGAAAGAGTGGCAAATTAACTGTAATTGGTTCGCTTATGGAAGCAGGGCGTTCGCCTGGGCTACGGCATCAGAGAGTGCCTTCTGTGGATCAATGCCATTAAAGAGTGCCTGCTGAACTGCCTGAAGCACGATATCGTTCACCTCGGCTTTGTGCGGAATGGTAGGAACGATGTCAGCCAATTTGGATACGGCATCTTTCGCATATGGTTTGGCGCTATCCTCAATGGCAACGGGTGCGGTCGAGAAGAATGGGTCATCGTAAGATTTTGGTGTCGAGGGATAGACCGCTACAATCTTCGAGAACTCGAGCATGCTTTTGCGGGTTACTGAAGAATTGAGCCAGCGCCAGCGATGCGTTGGGATATTTGGTGTCTGCTTTAACGGACAAGGCCATCAAACCTTTTCCTACAACACCTGATTTACCAACCGGCGCGGGCACAACACCCAGATATCCGTATAGAGCTGGATTGTTGGCACGGACTTCGCGAATCAAGTTGGGTCCAGTGTTATAGAATGCAGCCTTACCTGATGTGAAGAGGTCCAGCCCAACGCGATCTTGATCAGTCACGAGGACTGTCTTATCCACTGTTCTGGCTTTGACCATGTCCACGTACATTTGCAACCAGGCAGCGGCTTCAGGCAAATCGAAGGTAAAGGCTGTACCGTCTGCATTGATCACATCCACACCACCCTCATATGTCATCTGTGCGAGCAGATCGTTCACAGATAGGCGGATGTCGCACAACGTTCCGGTTTTGTCCTTGATGGTTTTGCAAAAGGCTGGGAGTTCCTCGATGGTCTTTGGGAAGTCATCCACGGTCAGCCCTGCGTCGGTCAGGATTTTGGTATTGACCAGGTTAACAATGATGCCCTGATACCATGGGAATTGATAGTGACTGCCACCCACCACTTGCTGATCCCACAGATTGGGGAAGTAAATATCCTTCACATCCTGGGATACAGCATCATCCAAAGGAAGCAACAAACCCTGTGAAGCATAATCACTGACCCATCCTTCAGAGATGGACAAGTTAATGACATCGGGTGCATTCCCGGCCGCGAACGCATTTCTCAGATCATCCTGGAAGGTGGCCTGATGGTCTTCCCAATTAACCTTTACGCCCGGATAGGCTTCATTGAAGCGGGCAATGGTGCTCTTGATGTAATCATCAAAGGTCGGGGACAGCCAGAAGGTCCAGAGGGTGATCTCTGCGCCATCTTCAACATTCGGTATTACCGCTTCCGGATTGGGAGCAGCTGGAGGTGTGACCTCTACGATCTGAGTCTGTATGATGGTCTTTTCGATCACCTCAGGGGTTGCAGCAGGGGCGGCAGGTGTGGCAGCTCCACCACAGGCAGTCAATGTAAGGCTTGCCATAACCAAAATTGACAACAGAGCAAAAAGCTTCTTATACATTTTCTTCTCCTTGTGAATTTTTTGAATTAACAACTTTATTTAGTGTTGGGACTCTCTCCTCGTCTCACGCTCCTTTCCATTAAAAGAATAGATCAAGGTTTAACCAATCCGCTGTATTCGATCCTTGACATCATTCATAAACCGCTGCATAAGCTCTTCAGTGAACTCCACCAGATCAAGGCTGGCATCGTTCATCAGGGGAGTCATATCCATTCCGTAGGACAAACCCGTTGTATTGTCCACGCCATGCGATTCGAAATATGTGGCATTCGCACGGCGACGTCCCATCGTGGCAAGGTCGTAGCGCTTACCGCCCACGATCTGCGAATCGTATACACCCAGCAAGGCAAATTGAAGATTTTCATGATCGGATAAATTCATTACGACTTTATCGGAATCAGTCATCCAGTCGAGCGAACGCCATACCTCACATCCCACGCATCTTTCGGGACGTTCGGCCGGATCCAGCCTGCGAAGGGCTTCGATCACCCTGAGAGCGACTCCCACATGCGTATCATGTTTGTCCGCAAGATTATGGGTGTACACCACCTGCGGTTTCGTCATGTGGAGGATGGCAAGAATATCCTCCACTGGTTCATTGCGCGACTTATCCTTGATGATCCTGCTTGGATAATCAAGCAGGATTTGTGCCGCAAACTCACCAACCATCGCCGCCTTGCGCTGTTCCTTAAAACGCACATGTCTCATCTCATCGTCGCTGTATTGCTCATAAATGCTATTACGCGGCGAACCGCGTCCGTCTGAAACGACCACACCGGTGAACCACTTATCCTTTTGTTGAAAACATTCAATGATAGGCTGAGCAGCCATGATCTCGATATCATCCTGGTGTGCCGAAAAGCATAAATGTGTCGTACGTGCCAGAGCCTGGTCCACAGGTTTGTTATCGGGGATGTATATCTCGGCTGTATCAAGATGAAACTTCATATTTAACTCCTATTCCACCACCGGCAAACTCGCCGCCGCCACAGACTGGCCCACACGACGGATCTTCTCATCAGGCAAATGCAATTCGATCTTTTTCAACAACTCGGGGAACTCCACCTTCAGGACTTCCTTTGCGCCCTCGATCAACAAATCCCCGCCGCGCCCGGATGTACAGCGTCCTAGGATTAGAATATGTTTGATGTCATAAAAATCGGCATAATGGGCAATGCCGTAACCCAAATACACACCCATACTCTGCCAAATCTTTATCGCGCCATCCTCACCTGCTTCCAATTTCTCCTGGACGAACTTCAATTTTTCTGCGTCTGTTAAATCCACGGGAATCTCAATACCCGCTTTGGGAGCGAGCCTAAACACACATTGTTGTGAAAAATACGAAGCGCCACAACCTCTATCGCCAGACCATTCATCGATCGGCGCATCAGGGTTGTAATCAATAGGAGCGAACGCCAGCTCGTTCAGCCAGCCCATAATGTTGCCCTCCATATTCACGTATCCGACTGCTTCACTCGAACCGAGCGCAATTCCCAATATGCCGTTATCTTCAATGGACATTGAGCCTGCGAGCGCAGTGACATCTCCATCATTGATGATTTCCAATGGCACTTCCATCTCATCGCGAATACGCAAAAACATATTCCTGATCTCGCCAAACTTTTCCTGTGGAATACCGCGAAACAACGACGCCACCATCGGGCGGTTATCCACATAAACGCCAGCTGAACTGCCGCCAATGGCATCCACACGCGGCATTTTGCTCGCGGCTGTCTTCAATGCGGTCATCACCTCGCGGTAGTGATATGCAGGATCACTATTTTTGCGCGGCTCCCAGATCACCTCTTCACTGTAGATTGCCTTGCCGTCTACAACTGCGCTTACCTTGCGATCGGAAGCCCCAAGGTCAAACCCAATGCGGCACCCATTCAAATTTCGGCCGAGTAGTTTCCCAGTCTCATGCGAAGTGGGTACTTCATCTGCGTCACAGGTCACAACTGAAAAATCCTTTTCATAGACCTGCGTTCCCATAAAATGGGAATCGAATTTCTGTGGACCGCTCAACGAATACACGTTGCGAATATGTTGACCGATCTGCTTAGGCGCGCCAATATAGAGGGTGTGTCCACCGCGCTGCCAAAGCAAAAACTTTACAATGCGTTCGATAAAAGAAAAGTTGGATTCAAAATCAGGATGACCTTCGGGATATACGACGGTCTCAAACCGGGAAATTTCGCCCTCGGCTCTTTCCAAAGCCGATCACTGCTTGCACACCAACATGCCTCGTTCCAAGGTGAAAGCTTTGATTCGCTAAAACAGCGGGGCGAAACCTTTCATCCAATGGCGGTTTAACTTTGGGCTCGATCAACTGCATGGTTAGTTTTCCTGGAACAAAAGTGAATAATCGTCTAGTAGTAAGAAAGTCGAAGCGCCAAGGATACAGGCACGATAATCCAATTTTCCTAATTCAAGATCCGTGTTTTCCGAGAGGCGCGATAGGGCTGCATTTCGCATGGAAGTATTGACCGCGTCCAGCCATATTGTGCCAAACCGGGTCATATCACCTGTAAGAACGATCTTCTGAATATTCAATATACCGATTAAATTTGCGAGGGAGATTCCCAGATAATGCGCTGCATTCGCAATCACTTGTTTTGTATTTGCATCCCCTGATTTAAAAGATGCCAATGCTTCATCCAAAGTGTCGAGATTTAAATTCTTCAGTACAGCCCGCGCACTGGAAATGGTTTCAAGACACCCATGTTTTCCACAGCGGCATAACTCTCCATTTTCCTGCATCACCACATGACCGATCTCCCCTGCACCGTTACCATCACCCTGGAACAAGCGCCCGTTAATCAAAATTCCGGAACCAATACCATGCTTCACATTGACCACGATTAAGTTCTCATCGCGGGTATGTTGTCCACCGTATACAAATTCACCGATCGCCGTCGCTTGGCTGTCGTTCAAGACGGAAACGGGAAGCTTGTATTTCTTCTTCAGTAATAAACCAAGCGGAAGATCCTGCCATTCCAGATTGACCGCATTGATCACCACGCCCTCGCGTGTATTCACCAAGCCCGGTGTGCCTACGCCAATTCCTACGATTGGCTTAATCCTTTTTTTTGTCAATTGATGAATGATCTGATAAACAAATTCGAGAGCTTTTTCCCCATTACTATCTCGAACGGGCACTTCGACCATTTCCTTGATCTCACCCCGCAGGTTCACAATTGCACCGGTGAATTTATCTTGAGCAAGGTTCAAACCGATCAGGTATCGCAAGTCCGCCACAACACTTAATCGAATGGGGGATTTTCCCCCGATCAATTCTCCTTTGCCTGTCTCTTCGACCAACCCTTCATCCAATAATTCATTGACCAGTTCCGAAACCGTGGTGCGGGTCAGGTTTGTCACGCGCGCTACTTCTGCGCGGCTGATCAATTCGTTTGCAAATATGGTTCTTAGAGCAAGATCGCGATTATGTTGTTTAGTCTGTTTGTGGGTGGCTTTTTTCACAGGCTCTCCATTTTCATCATTGAAAGAAAGTCCTAAAGCTGAAAACTTAACTTTGTTTGTAAACTGAACTTACAAAGTAATTCTACAACTTCCTTGTTAAAAAGTCAAGAAGAAGCCGGCGTCACATTGCAACGTGCTTGGGGTAATTTATTACCAGTTCGTACACATATAACCTGTATTTGGCCCAAAGATGTACAAAAGGTTGTCCTGTATGGTACAAAAACTACATCCGAGGCTTCAAGTAGAAGAAGATGGTTGCCAATAGTAATCGTGGACGATGCATCCCAAGATGTTGTGTCTTCGGGCAGGTCCATTTCGATTGTGTCTGGGTCCTGAAATGGGGAATTGCTGATTGACGGCCGTCCACCTGTCAAGTACCCATTTTATATACCAATGATAAGTAGACAAACTCAGGTGTTTTGAATTGCATATTGGCGGGGTGACAAACCCTGTAAAGCCTCGTGCGGACGGATGGTATTGTATTGTTCCAGCCAGCGTTCTGTGATCTCACGGACCTCATCCAAATCATCAAACAAATACGCATCCAAGACATCTTCACGAAATGTGCGGTTGAACCTTTCGATATATGCGTTTTGTGCCGGTTTGCCAGGCTGGATATGAAGCAATTCAATCTGTTTTTCCTTCGCCCAGTCCTCCAAGTCGTTTGGAGATAAACTCCGGACCATTATCCATGCGGATCTGTTTTGGCGTAGCTCGCCAAAGCAGAAGGTTTTCCAACACTCGGATCACTCGTTCTGCTGGCAAGGAGGTATCGACTTCGATCCACAAGGCTTCGCGGTTGTAATCATCAATAATGTTCAAGGTACGAATTGCTCTGCCACTGGAAAGACTGTCACTCATAAAATCCAGAGACCAGGTCAGGTCAGACTGCACTGGCACCTCAAGTGCCAGTGCAGTCCTGGCAGCCAGCCGTTTCTTTGGTTTTCTGTGCAAATTCAAAGCTAAATCACGGTAAATCCTTCGAATTCGCTTGTGGTTCCAGCGATGTCCTTGATTTCTCAAGTAGTCGGTCATCTTTCTGCAGCCCCAGCGTGGCTGGTTTTCTGACAAGTTGCTGCAGTTCCTGCACAATTTCCTGATCATCCGTTTTGCTGGCTTGATAGCGATAAGTACAGCGATTCAAATTCACTACTCGACAGGCTTGTCTCTCACTCAGACCGTGTTCAGCCATTACGTATTTTGCCAGCTCGCGCCGCTCTTCCACTTTTAGAGTTTTTTTTCGATAATATCCTTGAGCGCTGCATGTTCCAGACTCAAGTTCGCATACATCTGTTTCAGGCGCCGGTTTTCTTCTTCCAGTTCCTTCAGCCGTTTCAATTCACTAACGGACATGCCGCTGTATTTGCCTTTCCATTTATAAAAAGAGGCTTTGCTAAACCCGTGCTGGCGGATCAGATCTTCCAGCGCTACCCCGGCTTCTGCTTCTTTCAAGATGTTGACGATCTGGCTTTCTGAAAACTTTGATTTCTTCATATGGACTCTCTCTTGGCTCTATTTTGCCATGATTTTTCCACTTCTCACTGGTATGATTTTACGGGCGGGTTACCCACCCTTGTTCTTGTGTGAGTAAGTCTATTTTCGGTGAACCAATTCCCGGTGCCAGCGAAGAACAGTATCAGAGGTTGGAAGATGATGATGACATCTAGCAGTGGGGGGGCAGTTAGAAAATCAATGTTATCTTCTCAACACGTTTGGGTTTGACTGGGGAGTTATATTTGCGCAGCAGGATTGATAATTGCTGGCGCAAAATCAGGATTTCCAGATCTTTTTCCTGGCTGGATAATCGTGTGATGTTGATGATCGATAGAATGGTTGAGAAAATGTGGTTGAGGATGAACCACAGCCGTCTGACTATGAGCTCCGTAGAGAGAGATGGTCCCATTCTGCCAATCGACAGGACGGGGTTTTCTGGTTTCTGGAGTAAAACACTTTGGATGAGGTTTTTACAGGGTGCGGTTGTTCGCTTGATGTGAATCTCAATCAATCAAAAGTTCATGCAGTTCAGCATGTATCTGCCTGAGTATTTCCGCGTTCATCTTTTCCACCTTGCGATCATAAGTCAGGTATCCATTGATCTCGATTTCCACATCCGTTGTCTGGGTATAGATGGCAGCCGCCAACCCTTGCGGAATAAGAGGCATGAGCTCATTTCTCAATAACAATAAATACGCATCCAGCAGCGTTTCGGATGTTTCGTAAAAGCGATAGCCAAACCTTTTGTTTTCATCCCACATGTGGTCTGGTATTTTCAAGCTGTAACCGCCAAATTCTGAAATCACGAAAGCGCGCTGATCTTGCACGGGGCGTTTCAATTTCTTGAAATACACATGTCTGCTTTGGAAATCCCCACCACCCTGATCAAACCACCCCGAAGCATGATCCACCAGGCGGGTTGGATCATAAGCCTTCGTCCATTTGGCTGTCTCAGTAGCTTGAAATTGCCCCCAGCTTTCATTGAAGGGTACCCAAACAGCAATACATGCCGCATTGTACAAGTGATCGATCATGCCCTGTAGCTCACTTCGATATCGTGCCCGGTTTCCAGCATCCTTCCGGCCAAAGCAACTCAGGCGGCGCGTATCATTTCGATAAAACCCGAAGATCAACGAAAGTGTTGCCACCACTTCGCCATCGATCAAGCCACCATTCGGCATATCCTGCCACACGATCATTCCCAGACGGTCACAGTGGTAATACCAGCGCAACGGTTCCACCTTGATGTGCTTGCGGATCATGTTGCAGCCGATCTGTTTTGTATATTCGATATCGAACAACAGCGCTTCATCCGATGGCGGCGTATATAGTCCATCCGGGAAAAAACCCTGGTCAAGCGGCCCATACAAGAATAGCGGTTGATTATTCAATGCAAAACGCAAATGCCCTAGCGAGTCTTTCACCAGCCCAAATTTGCGCATTGCAAAATAACTTTCCACGCTATCAATGAGACGCCCGTCATGCATCAATTGAACTTGCAGATCATAAAGATATGGATCAGCAGGAGACCACAATCTTGGATTGGAAATCTCAAGTCTTACCGGACCTCCAGCCTGTTCGCTGATCGAAGATATTTTTTCGCCATTGGAACCCGTCTCTGCTCTCACGCTAATACCTTCAGCCATCCCCCGGATATTGACTTCCACTGTGAGCGTTCCCGAATCTAGATCAGGTGTGAGCTTTAATGAATTCGATGCTGGTCTCCGGCACAACCTCCAACCAGACCGTCTGCCAGATACCGGAAACTGCCGTGTACCAAATCCCTTTGGGATTTAACACCTGCTTGCCGCGTTGCTGCAAGCCGCGATCGGTTGGGTCCCAAACCGAGACGATCATCTCGTTCCCGTCCTTGATCAATGCGTCTGTGATATCAAACGTAAATGGCAGATACCCGCCCTGATGTTTACCGATGCGCCTTCCATTGACCCACACTTCGCATTCATCATCCACGGCACCAAAGTGAAGTAGTACCCTTGCACCCAGTCCATCCCCCGCAGGAAGTGGTGAGTCAAATGTCCGCCGATACCATAATCGCTGTTCCGGCAACAATGGCATCTGGACACCGGAGAGTTCCGCTTCAACTGCATAGGGAACAAGTATCTTGCCGTCAAAAGTTTTCGGCGCCGGGCTTTCCTTTGGCTGAATGGCATACTCCCAAAGCCCGTTGAGATTGATCCAATGTGTACGCATCATCTGCGGACGCGGGTATTCCGGCAATGGGATGGGAGAAGCGGGTGACCAGGGTGTTCTCATCATGCTACCACTTGGCGTAATGCTCCTCGGCAAAGCCGATCAAATCCTTGATGTGTATCTTTTCACCTTCATCGCTGATCACAGATCCGTTATAGCGCCCGAACATTTGGTGAACCTTGCTTGTAATGATTCCAAGGTTGGTTTGTGCCAGCCGATCCTTGAAGGGTGTGAAAATCAGCTCGAGACGTTTTTCGGTGTCGGTAAATTTCCAGGGCTTCATGTAATCCCCTGGCGTGTAATCGAATTTGACCTGTTCAAGCTTATGGATCCTGTTGTTCAAGATGACAGCATTTTCCCCTGCCCTGGAGAGATCCCCAAAGCCACTCCCAAGATTGAGCCCAATGGTACGGCCATCGGGCAGGAAGCCAGATGCGCTTGCCCAGTTCCAGAAGGATCGATATTCCCAGACGCCGCGTCCCCAATCCAATGAGCCAAGGGATGTTGCGGGCTCCAGTGTTTCAGTTAGGTCGCCATATTTGACCACTCCACTGGCGGGCAGGCAATTGATCTTGCGATTGTAATAGAAGCGTTTCTGTCCGATGGGGATGACGATGTTCATTGATTCATATCCCGATGGATTTTGTAGGTCGATCTCGGCTTGAATACCCTGTCCGTCATGAAAAGCAGGCCAAGCGACGGATATATGCCGATGGTCGGGGAACAGCTGAAAGTCCAGTTTGAGACGGGCATCTTCAAAATGGCTATCCCCTTTGTCGGAGTTGCGTGCAAGCGTTACTCCCTTCGCAAATGGAACCACGATTCCCTCTTCATGCAATGCGCCTGTTTCAAAGTCCATTGTGTAAACGAACAGGTTGCCCGCATATCCGAGATCGGCAATGGTGGCGGAGAAAAAACGCCGCGGACTAAAAACCGCATAATAATCCCAGCGCTTGATGCGGAAGTGTTGCAAGGGTGCAAATGCATAGAAGCGGGCAAACTCAAGATTGCAATCAAGAAGTGGTTGCCGCGCCCAACCGACCTGGGCAAGTTGGCCATCGGGTTCGAGAAGGGGACCTGTCTGGCTTAGTTCTGTTTGCATGGCTTCTCCATTTTCATTTGTTGATCCAAACCGTCATCGCGGATTCACCGCGATTCCCCCACAGGTGGTAGGGGACAAGAGTGATCGGTTCGCCCATTGTGGTTTGCCCGTCTATTTTTGTGATTCCGCCCAACAAGCCAGGATCGAAGACTGATTTCAGGGATGTTGTTTCCACTCTGGAATTGAAGATATCCACAAGCGGATTGTCAACGCTTTCGAGACAGTACACCACCGGCCCGCGTGTGATGGCAGCCTTGCCTTGATGCCCTTTGACTTTCGGATGCGCCTGGCGCAATTGAATTGGCATTTCAAAATTTAGTTCGAGCACATCGCCAGCATTCCATGTGCGCTGTATCTTCAGCCACCTGCCTTCACGCGGATCATAGCCTGAGGCAGTTTTTTCATTTTGTGGGGTCGCTGGATGTACAGAAACAATTTCTCCATTACAAGTAATATGCGATATTGCCACATCGCACCAGGAAGGCAAACGCAAGTTCAGTGTGAATTGGACAGACGTGGAAGGAGTGATCGTGATGTTCACATTCCCCATCCAGGGCAAACCGGAGCGGATCTCTATCTTTGTGGATCCATCATCGTATTCACTGCTTATATATTGATGAATAAAAATCTCATCTTCATTTGACGAATAAACATATTTTCCCAAGCCCGCCCAAGTGCGTGAAAGGTTGGAGGGGCAGCATGGCACGGCGTACCAGGGTTTACGCGTCACGCCACCGCGGCAGGTAAGTGGATTATTGTAAAGATAACTTGCACCGTCCAGCCCCATGCCAACAGCGGCAGCGTTGTATAACTGCCATTCGAACAGGTCGCTGTATTTGGCATCCCCTGTCAGTTGCGCCATTTCCCAATTCCAGAACATGCTGGCAAGGGCGGCGCAGGTTTCAGCGTAGGCAAATTCCGGGTCAAGTTCGTAATCGTTTCCAAATCCTTCCAAGTTGGGTAGGGAGCCGATCCCGCCAGTAACATACATGCGGCGTGTCACCATGTGTTCCCATGTTTGCTCCAATGCAGGGATGAGAGTCTGATCGCCGCTTTCGCGGGCGAGCATGGCAATGGCTGTCTCCAGGTAGGCAAATCGGACCGAATGCCCAACCGGTACGGTCTGTCTGCGGACGGGAGCATGTTGTTGGAAATATTTTCCGCTCAAGGCACTGGCATACCAACGTAGTTGTATATTCTTGGGTTTGCTTGCAGCATTGCCGGGTGGAAGTTGGAAGGGCTTAAATTCGGGATGCGCGGAAATATATTCCTGCTTTTTCTGCTGAACATTTTTGCTACGTGCCTCCGCACTTGAATTTTGTTGAATGACGGAGCGTGCAAACAATGGATCCTGCCCGCGCTGTTCGATGAATTGACGGGCCATTTCGAGATAGGGTTTGTGACTTGTCACTTGATATAACCGTAACAAGGCGATCTCGATCTCTTCGTGACCTGGGGTGTGGTCTGTGCCTTTGCCGAGGAAATCCTCGACGATACGGTCAGCGGCGCGGCGCGCGATGGCGAGCAAGTCCGTGCGGGTGGTGGCTTCAAAATGAGAGACGCCAGCCTCGATCAGATGTCCGTGGCAATACAGCTCATGTTCGATCTGTAAATTTTTCCAGCGCACATCCGGGAAGTGGATCTGGTTGTAGGTGAAGATATAACCGTCTGGTTGTTGCGCACGCGCCAAAAGGGAGATAAAACTGTCCATAACGGAGGCAAGCTCAGGTGTAGGAAATGAGGCGTAGATTCGGGATGCCGCGTCCAGCCATTTGTAGGCGTCTGAATCAGCGAAGAACCAGCCCTCGCGGAAGCCATCCACATCCCCCGCGGCAATGCGGAAGTTCTCAACGCAACCGGATGCCTCCAGTTGTTTCCATTGATGAAAAATGGCACGGTTCGCATTGACCTCAAGCCTGTCCTGCCAGAAACCGGAAATGATCTTTGCTTTCATCTTTTATTGTTTATGAAAAGAAGTGGAATGAGCGCAAGCAGGCTGATGATCGAGCCAGCCTGAAAGATGATCGGTGGCGGGATGAATCCAGCCTGCCCATTGGAGATGGTGGGCGTGCCGAAGTTTTGAATGAGTGTTGATCCAATCCACGGACCGATCACCATTGGGATGGCGATCCAGAAGATCATACGGATGCCCAGGAATTTGCCGCGGTTTTGCTTGGGCAACAGGTCTTTGAGCCATGCCACAGATGCAATGCTCATTGCGACCGAAAATGCCTGCCATAACAAGCCAGTCAATGATAACAAGGGGAGACTCCTGACCAGTGAAAGAAGGATGCCGCCAAGACTACTGACGATGGTTGCAAAAAAGATCATGTTGCGTTTGTTCCATTTGTCTGCAAGCATGACCAAAAGGAATTGCGAAGACTGCGCTTCCCAGCATGACCGCGCCGCCGATAATGCTGAACTCGGTTTTTGTGATACCGACATAGTTCTCAAGATAGATGATGAGATAGGGCAGGGAGACCTGCATTCCGATGCTGCTCAACATGATGAAAATTAATATGATGAACAGCAGGCGGTTTTCTTTCAGTGTGTTGATGTCGAAAAGTTCAGCGAATTCAGATAGAAAGGAAGGTCTGGGTTCTTCATCATCTTGAGACAGTGGGGCATCCTGAATTAGATTGCCAGCCACCAACCCCACCAGCATGACGATGCCGCCCAATGCATAGAAAAAGATGAAGTAGCCAAAATTGTCGATCAATATGCCAGCCGCGACCATCGCCACGATCTGCGCCAGGAAGATGCTTAAATTGAGTACACCCTCGACGCGTCCACGTGTTTCGCTGGTAGCGATATCGGTTGTCCAGGCGTTGAAGGCAGCATCATTAGCCGTGGAGCCGAAGAAGGTCATGATCAGAATCTGCGACCACAACCATGATGATCGCCATGCTGGTTTCTTTGACGTATGCAACAGTCGGAAATAGAACGGTGGAAAGCCCCCACAGAATATAACCAAACAAAATAAATGGACGACGTCTGCCCCAGCGTGAGCGCGTTCGGTCACTGAGCGTGCCCATCACGAGCGTGGTCAATGTGGCAGTGATGGCGCTGAAGGCTACCATCCAGGCGACGGGACGCGGGTCGGGTGTGATGGTGTCATAGACAAAAGTGTTGAACCAGGAATTTTCAACCGCCCATGCGATCTGTCCCGTGAATGCAAGAGCAAACATAATAATCCAGGTGCGGGATGAAAGGTGTGAAGTGGAAGTTTGCATGGCATCCTTTTCAGAAAAGCTATGGCGCGAAGAGAAAGGATATTTCCCTTAGCCTTAATTTGCTTTATCTTTTGCAACAAGTGATACCGATAAGGAACTATTATATTTACGATAGTGTACTTCAAGCCCAGATGGGTGGCAAGATGATGCCATCTTCCACGAAGTCTGGCCGAATATCCTATCAAGTAAGAAAACCCTGTTTAGTGTGTAGAACTCCTATTGTATTTAAGATAAGATTTGCCATATAATACCGGTAGCATTACCGGTAATGCTACCGGTAATGCTACCGGAGAAACCTTATTAGTAATCACTCTAATTATTCTTGGAATTCATCCAAGGAGGTGTACTCGTCACTAATAACTGCCAATAAATCCCAATTGATCGGTCATGATATTTCCAGTTTTCACCCCATTCATTCTAAGGAGGATGAACACCATGTCTATCAGAAAGTTCGTTTCGACCCTTTTCTTTGTTTCGATAATTGCCAGTTTGTTGGCGGCTTGTGGCGCCCCGGCTACTTCTGCCCCTCAAATGGTTGAGGTCACCAAGATTGTTGCAGGGACTCCGGTAACGGAAATAATCACTGCTACCCCTGAACCAACGAAGTCCTTAGGACGATAACGCTCCCATCACAGTCTGGATTGATGCGGACCGCCAGCCCGCTTTTGACGCTTATGTTAAGGCGCATCCAGATAAAGCCAGTCTTCTCAAGGCGGTGACTGTGGACCGTGAGCAGTTCCCGGCGAAAGTCCTGCTGTTCAACAATACAAACCAGGGCTGGCCAGATGTGGTCTTTGCGGAACCCCGCCTCGTTGGGCGTGTGGCCGACGACGCTCACCACTTCCCGCTCGACCTGAAGCCATGGGTACCTGCGGACGTACTCAGTGGTTATACTGGAATGGATGGCTGCACATTTGGCGACAAGGTCTTCTGCCTGCGCAATGACTTGGCCATGTTTGTGACGTACTATAACAAACCGCTCATGGATAAATTCGGCTACACCGTGCCCACCACGTGGGAAGAGTATCAGGACCTCAGTGACAAGGTCGCCGCGGAACATCCTGGCTATTATTTGGGAACCTGGGGCGATGGCTGGACATTCATCAGCTATTTTGACGCCAGCGGCTGCCCCTCGCACGAGTTGGTCAACGACTCCGAGATCAAGATCGATATGACAGACCCGCGCTGTGTACGCGCCGCAAAGTTGGTCGACCACATGCTGGCCAACGGTACAATGTTCAACACGGATTATTTTAGCGCTGAATTCGCTGCTGTCGTCTCGTCTGACAAGCTGTTGGCGATGCCGGGACCAGCCTGGATGTTCGGCGTCTTCGGCGGTAACGAAAATAGCTCTTGGTATAAGACTTCTGATCATCAGCTCGGTGTTGCCAATCCGCTGAAATGGAAAGATGATGATAAGGCCATAACTCCGGCTATGGGCGGCGCGGCATGGACTGTCTCCAGCCACACGAAGAATCCCAAGCTGGCTGTGGACTTTGTCCAGTGGGTCACCACCGATCCGGGTTTCTGGAAGGGAACCACCAATTTCCCGGCGTACCAACCCATCCAAAACCTGTGGCAGGAAGCAGTGCCGAGCAATGCGCTCTTTGCCAACGATCCCTTCCCAGTCTATCAGGAGGCTGCCACCGATCTTACAGCGCTCGACAAGTGGCCGCGCTTCGACCTCATCGCACCAATGAGTGAGGCTGTCAAGACAGGGTTGCAGGAAAAGAGGTCGGTTGAATTGATTCTGCCTGATGTAGCGGACAAGTTGGCACCGCTGGCGGAAGCGCAGGGGTACCAAGTCGACGTAACCAAGTAGTAGATTAACAAAAGTGAGAGAGTTCTAGGACCTTGACTCTCTCATGCACAGGTGAAGGCGGGGCGCATCTCAGGTAGGTAAGGTTTACAGAAATGCGCCCCGCCCTTCATCTTTCTTCTGGAACGATACGGTCCCACAGGAGTTTTCCTTGACTAATCAAACTTCTTCCCTCCCATTGAACAATCCGCGTTCCGCAAGTTCTTCCCGCGGGTGGCGACATTTGACTGCCTATCTGTTTGCGTTGCCATATCTCCTTGTCATGTTGGCTTTTGGACTTGGTCCAGGTCTCTACGCCCTGTTGCTCAGTTTCGCTGATTTCAGTACTGGTCTGCCAAGCTATTTTGCAGCCGGGTTTGGTAACTATCTGGCTGTTTTCAAGGAGTTTCGCTTCAGCTTTACTTTTATTAACATCGGTGAGTTCTTGGTGATCTCGGTGCCGCTTGGGATTGCCATGGTAGTCATATTGGCAATATTGTTACAAATGCGCCCCGGACCGTTGTCAACAGCCTTACGCACTCTCTATTTCGTATCTGGCGCAGTGACGGGTCCCGTGTTGGTGTTGGTTGCCATTTTCATGCTGGATCCCAGTATCAGCCCCTTTCAGGCTCTTCTGCATCGTATGGGCTTCCAATTGACCAATGATGTGATCTATGCCGGCAGTTTACCCGTAATCTTCACCCTCCTTGGCTTTTTCTCTGGCGCAGGTTTGTGGATTGCAATCCAATACGGTGCGCTGGAAGCCATTCCTACGGAGGTGTTAGAGGCAGCCACCATTGACGGTGCCAATGCCTGGCAACAAGCGTGGCTCATTAAATTTCCGCTCATCCGTCCCTATATTATTTATCAATTTATTCTGATTTTCGCCGGGAATGTGCAATTATTTGTGGAACCTCAGATTTTAGGTGGCGGCAACAACCTCGGCGTTGGCGGAAATGTGCCCATGGTCTGGTCGCCGAACCAATTGGCTTACAACTTCGCCTTTGAGATGGGAAATTTTGGCGCTGCCTCTGCGCTTTCGCTGATATTGCTAGCGATTGGGTTGGGAGCAGCCTACCTGATCATCCGCTGGACCGGTTTTTTCAATATTGAGAATTAAGGAGAGTGACGCATGTCTAAAATTGATACCTCGCGCCCAGATTCTCACCCGACACTCCTGCAAAAATGGAGATATTTTTGGGTGAGGACGAGCAGCGATATAGGAATTTTGGGTTTTGGCTTGCGCTGGGCGGTGCTGTTGTTGTTCGCTGTATATTTCTTTGTCCCCCTGCTCTGGCTCGTATTGGCAACTTCCAAAAGCGCCCCACAGCTTCTTGAGCTAAATCCTCTGGCTTTTGGCTCGTTCCAGCGTATTCAGGAAGCATGGCAGAGAATTGTAGAGTATCAGGATGGCGAAGTGCTGACTATGGGCGTTCAATTCTATCCGCTACGCGCTATGGGCGCTGGTCCTGTCCCTGGTCATTAGCATTCCCGCGGGCTACATTCTGGCCGTTGCGCGCTTTCCAGGCCGTCGTCTATTGCTTTGGTTGACATTGATTACCATGTTGTTGCCACCCTCGGCTCTGGTATTGCCCATGTTTATGGAGTTAAATCTGTTTCATTTGATTAACACCCAATGGGCTGTCATTTTGCCGTCAGCCTTTTTCCCCTTCGGCACATACTTGACCTATATCTATTACGCCTCCAGTCTGCCGACAGACCTGCTTGACGCGGCGCGTGTAGACGGTTGTTCTGAAGCGGAATTGTTCTGGCATATTGCCTTGCCACTCGCCACCCCAGTGCTGGGCTTGCTGGCATTCATCAATTTCACCACGAATTGGAACAATTTCTTCGGCCCCTATGTTTTGTTGAATGACGATAGGCTTTTCAACCTGCCTGTTGGGATTCAGCAATTTGTCGCGGCCACCTCCGCACTCCGTCCCGGCTTCAACCCCAGCCCCGGCATCATGGTCGGTTATCAACAAGCCGAAGCCGCCTTGCTCGGGCTAATGATGGTAGTGCCTGTGGCGATTGTATTTCTGATCGCTCAACGCTATGTCATTGGGGGTGCCTTTACAGGTTCTGTGAAAGGTTAAGCTTTCTTCAACAGGGCTGTTTGGCACTTCTTCTTATTGATCTGTGCTTCTGATGTACCATGCCCTAGGCAAAACTTATGATTATGTACTCAGACGAAGCTTTGAAGCAAGGCTATAGCACGTCCCAACCTTCCTTCACTAATATATTGCGATGCCCGGCTGGTACCGGCAGTTAGTCGACAGGTTCTTAAAATTCTAAAAGTCTGTCAACAAGGAAGCGGACCAGTTGGGCAAACCTCATCAGCTCAGTCAAAGGGTGATGTAGGGCTTTAGGACTATTAGTTTTGCTGGGAATCACCAGTAGGTTGTTAAGCGCTATGAAAGTAATCTAAATTATATGGATTTAATTAAATTCACTACTCAACCAGGAGAACTTCGACTCGAGACATCGCGGGAACTCATAAGTCTAACCGCGTATTCTCCTCGTATTGTTCGGATTAGGTATACGCTTGAATCTGATTTCTCGCAAAAAGAAAGTTTGATGGTTGTGTCTGATGCGCGAATCCCGACAGATGTTGACGTTCGTGAAACAGAAGACGCACTCTTTTTTTCAACATCCGAACTCACCATTCAGATTGACCGCAGCACACTGGCGTTCAAGTATCTGGATGTTCATGGCCAAATTCTTACCCGTGAGCCTGATTGGGGTGGAAAAACACTCATTCCGATGGATGTCATCAAATTTATTCCTGACCAGGAAATTGACATTCACGCCGAAGTAGGGGCTGATGGATTACGGGTTTCAGGCAGCACCTTCAAAGAGGTGGTTGACCGTAAAGCTTATCATACCAAGCTTGAATTTGAGTGGATGGATGGCGAAGCGCTATATGGTCTCGGCTCTCACGAAGAGGGAATGCTGAACTTGCGTGGTCAGCACCAGTATTTATACCAACAGAATATGAAGGCGGTTGTACCGATCCTTCTTTCAACCAAAGGCTATGGAATCCTAATGGACAATTATTCGTTCATGACATTCCACGATGATGCCTTCGGTTCCTATCTATGGTCCGATATTGCAGATGAATTGGATTTCTATTTTATTTACGGCCCGGAGTTCGATCAGATCATCAAGGGGATCCGGAAATTAACTGGAAAGGCCCCTATGTTGCCGCGTTGGGCTTTTGGGTATATCCAGTCGAAAGAAAGATATCAATCGCAAGATGAACTGATTGCAGTTGTGCAAGAGTATCGAAAACGTGAACTGCCCCTCGATTGCATTGTGTTGGATTGGAAGTCGTGGCCGGAAGGTCTTTGGGGCCAAAAAACACTCGACCCCGAACGCTTTCCCAATCCGAAAGGGATGACCGATGAACTTCATCGCCTGAATGCCCATTTGATGGTTTCCATCTGGCCCATCATGTCCCCTGGTAGCGACAACTGTATCGAAATGCGCGATCAAGGTTATTTGCTTGGAAACCAAGCCACTTACGATGCTTTTCAGGAAAAGGCGCGGGAACTATATTGGAAACAAGCCAACGCGGGGTTATTCTCCTACAATATAGATGCTTGGTGGTGCGACTGCACCGAGCCATTTGAAGCAGATTGGAAAGATGCCTTCAAACTCGAGCCAGAAGAGCGGGCACAAATCAATACCAACGAAGCAAAGAAGTATCTCGATCCCCAATATATCAACGCCTATTCCCTGTTGCATTCCAAAGGCATTTACGAAGGGCAACGGCTGATGACTGATCAGAAGCGGGTCGTAAACCTAACTCGTTCGGCATATGCCGGGCAACACCGCTATGGCACGATTACCTGGTCGGGAGATCCCTCCGCTACCTGGAAAACATTGCGCCGCCATATCGCTGATGGTTTGAACTTCTGTGTAACAGGGTCTCCTTATTGGACTGTGGATATTGGCGCTTTCTTCGTCAAGAATAAACCGGAACTTTGGTTCTGGAGCGGTGATTACGATCAGGGTGTGGATGACTTGGGCTATCGAGAACTATATGTGCGTTGGTTCCAGTTTGGCGCTTTTCTACCCATGTTCCGTTCACATGGCACCGATACCCCGCGCGAAATTTGGCGCTTTCGGAAATCCAGGCGATCCGATGTACAACTACGCTCGTGAAATTCCTTCAACTTCGCTACCAATTGATGCCCTATATTTATTCTTTGGCTGGACAGGTCGCACACGAGGACTACACCATGATACGTGCCCTGCCTTTTGACTTTTGCAGTGATCCCGCCACATATAATATTTCCGACCAATTTATGTTCGGACCAGCCCTGCTTGTCAATCCGGTGACGAAACCGATGTACTACGGTCCAAACTCGAGTCCATTAACAGGTATTGAGAAAACTCGCCCGGTTTACTTGCCAGCCGGAAGTGATTGGTACGACTTCTGGACAGGTGAGCACTATGCAGGCGAACAGACGATAAGTGCAAATGCAGATTTGGAAACAATGCCCTTATATGTGCGCGCTGGATCAATTGTCCCCATGGGACCAGATATTTGCTATACAGATGAACAGCCCCAGGCGATGGTGAAGCTTCAAATCTACCCAGGACAAGACGGTGCCTTTACTTTGTATCAAGATGAAGGCGACAATTACAACTATGAGAAGGGCCTTTTTGCGACCATCCAATTGCGATGGGAAGACAAGAACAGGCGTCTCATTTTTGAAAAACGACAGGGAACGTATCCTGGAATGAGCAAAACTGTGGAATTTTGCATCTGGGTGGTTGATGAGACATACGAATGTCAAGTTATGTATGGCGGAACGCAGAAGATCGTTAATTTTACCAAGCGATAAGCAGACTTCGATTTTGCACGCCACGATACTTGATGACAACTAATCTGTGCTCAATTTGACCCGCGTTTTTCTTTTATAGAATCGGTCTTATCTGGGCGGTGATGATGGATGAATCTATGACGAAGACGATAATTACCATTATGAAAAAGGTGCTTTTGTCACCTTTGAAATCAAATGGAACAACTGCTTCACCATTACCTTGTGAAGAGTGCAACGGATTTTACTGGCAAATGAATACAACTCGAAAAATTGATGTTATGCCCGTGGCAAAACACGGCGTGCGCAAAACCTCTTGTTCCATTACATATGAAGGAATAAGGATGGTGGAACGATTATGTTTGCGCGTCAAGAAACAACCTTCCAGCCAGACTTTTTGCGGATAATCCCTATGCCCAAACAACGTACCCTATTGATAGACCGGCTTAAACCCGAAAGCGTTCCGGAATATATCCGACTGCATCAACAGGTGTGGCCGGAATTGGAGGCGGCCTATCGCCAGGCCGGCATTCTCCAAATAGGTTGTTACCTGAACGGCTGCGAGCGTGTGGTCTTCATGGAATACGATCTGGAGACCTATGACCAGGCCAAAGCCAGCCTGGATCGCAACCCGGTTGAAATCCGCTGGCAAGCGCTGATGAAAACGCTTTGTGACCCGCAGGTTGACCGGCAGAGCTTGACGGAAGTGTATTATCTTTCACCCAATTCTACGGAGTAGTTTTAATGCAATACATTACAATTTTTCATGCCAATCTAAATTACGCTTACCTGACTGAAGATCGCTACGAATTTGTTATTCGCCGCACATATGAGATGACGCTGGATACCATGCAAGCGGAGTTTCCAGATGTGCCGTTTGTCTTCGAGGCTTCGGGATATACGCTGGAGCACATGGCACAGAAAACGCCAGATGTGCTTGGAAAAATTAAAGGCGGCGATCGCGCGAGGTCAGTGCGAGTTCATGGGCTCACCTTATGCCCATCCCATGCTGCCGAACTTTCCGAAGGATGACGGACTTTGGTCCATCCAGTTTTCCAATGAAGTGTATGAACGGTTGCTGGGCTTCCGTCCCAAGAGCTTCTGGAATCCCGAATGCGGCTGGCGCAGCTATGTTCCGACTCAGGTCATTGAGGCTGGTTACAGCAATATGATCGGCGATTTTGAGGCGTATAGTCGTTCTTGTGGTCCCGATGGCAAGCCCCTGCGCCCCGAAATCCATGCGGTGGAATATAGCAAGGAACCGGCTTTTTATAACTTCGGTTTCAAGTACGATCTGCCTGGCTCGGAAAAAGCCTTGCACTTCCCCTTTAACAAGGTTTATGGATCTCCCGGCAGACCAACTACGCATCTTTTTGCGCACCGACCGCATAGCCCAGTTTGGTGTCCGATATTTTATGGGTATGGAAGGCTATACCTTGGAAAAATATCTGGACTTGGTTCGAAAATATTCCGAGCAACCTGCTGGCGAGCCGGAAGGCGCCGTGATTATTTTTGCCGACGACGCCGAGTATATTGGCACCAACGGTTGGTTCCGCCTGAAATTCCAAAATCAGCCCGACAACGTGTTTGAAGCGACTCCGGAATCCAGACAAAAACTTATTGACCTGATCTCAGCTGTCCGCAGTTTGGGCCGGTTTGTGACCTTTGACCAGGCCTGTCGGACACTTCCTCCTCTGCCGGAGGAGATTACGTTTGATGATGATTCGGCATGGCATGGCGCCCGATCTTCTACTTGGGCGAACACGCCCATGGCCCGCCTATTGCGGCCCTGGCAGGAACTGGTGCGCCCCGGATAAATAGTGTTCAATTGGACGACGAAACCAAAAAATCGGCATGGTTCCATCTCACTAATTCCTATAACTCCGACGGACAATGGCCCCCAACCTTGCCGGATGCGCCGCATATTGTACATCCTTTCAATTACGCTTATTGTTTTGAAAATCTGTTGCGAGCCGAAATGCTGGTGGGTGGCGTGCCACGCGACCAATTAAAAACCAATCCAGCAGAGACCATCAAAGAAATTCTGGGACCACAACAACAACTAATTCTAGCAAAAGCGGAGTCATGGCTTGCCACGGGTAACGCCGACGAGAAAGCCAAAGCTGCCCGTGCCAAGGTACTTATTCAACGCTCGCAGGCAGTCGACACTTTACAATCCTTCCTATTTTGTATCCTTCGGATTACAGCCTGCGCGCTGAAGCGCTGGTAGAAGCCCGCCGTTTGGTGGGAGGCATACACATCGAAACAGCAACCTAAAATCACAGTGCGCCTGGATTAGGGCAAAAGCAACCTGCTTGCTTCTCTTACTTTATCGATGTTTACATGCAAAGATTGTCATCGACCCATCAATCCTTCCGGTTCTTCTCTTTAGGGAAGTGTTGTTGACATTAAAAAAGAGAATGGAAAACTGTTAAAATCAAATCATCCATGCCAATTTCTTAGGAAGTTTCGCAAAATGAGAAAACCGAACAAAATTGCCAAAACCACTATTATTGATATCGCGAAAGCCAGCGGCGTATCTGTCTCGACTGTTTCCCGGATACTTAATGACAAACCGGATGTTTCGGAAAAGACTCGAAAAAGAGTTCTGGATGTCATTAAGGAGCATCGCTTTATTCAACAGGCTCCTTGGAAGCAACTCGCGTCCGGGAAAAGCCGTTTTATCACTTTGCATTATCCTCAAACTCCCACCAGGAGTCCATATGATGAACTCTTTTGTTATTGGGGCAGCGGCGGCTTGTGAGAAGGCAAATTATTCACTCAATGTTGTCGTCAGCCCTTTGGACGAAACCAGCCTCATGACTTTTTTTCGCAGTGGACAGACGGATGGCATGATTCTGATGGAGGTTCTGATGCAGGACTGGCGGGTTGAGTTTCTGCGTCAGAACAATTTCCCTTTTGTAATGTTTGGTCACTGTGAAAATAATGCCGGGTTGAGTTATGTTGACTTTGATATTGAAGCCGGGATCAAAATGGCGATTAAACACCTGGTTGAATTAGGACACCGCCAGATTGGTTTTGTGTCAGCTGAACCTTTCGCATTTACAAGAACAGAATCTGACAGCGGGTATGGGCACACCCATTGGTCGGTGGAAGGCTATAAGGATGCTTGTGAGCAGTATGGGTTGCCAGTGATTTGTGAGCGAGTTCAGATGGCGACGGAAAGTGTCGAAGAGGGAGTTTTACACTTATTGGCTGAAAATCCTCAACTCACCGCAATCGTCACAAGCCAGGATATGGCTGTTACCGGGATCATCAAAGCTGTTCAGAATCGAGATTTGCGCATCCCCGAGGATATTTCCATTGTGGCTTCAGCCATTGAGCAAATGGCTGAATTGACTACCCCTCCTCTAACTACCATAAACTGCCAAGCCGAAGCAGCAAGCTTCCAAGCCGCCATGCTTTTAATCGATCAACTGGAAGGAAATTCGGAGACAGAACAGCAAATCCTCTTTCCCTTTGAATTGGCTGTACGTGGGAGTACCGGTACTGCGCGCACGGCTTTCGAGATTAGTAACGCGAACAAACTTCTTGTTTGCGGTTGTTCTAAACTTGTCAAAATCTGTATTTCTTAAGTTCCGCAATGAGTTCCAATGGGCAAAGAAAAGTAGGAAGGGGCGGCGTACTTTATTATGGGTTTCACCTGCCACTTGAGCCGAATTGATGAATGAACAGATAAAGGAATTTTCTCCCATGTCCACTGAGTATGTTGCCAGCCTGTCGCAATTTCAATTTGGCGATATGTTAATTGAGTATCTGCTGGCAACGGAATCCCAGATAGTTGGGTTTCGCATGATTCCGGTGGCCATGGCTGACAGCCTAGTAACGCGCCGTGAGTTTTTGCAAACCCATGAAATCCTCTTACTGCCCAAGTCCATGCCCCCGATACGTGCCTGGCAGATCGAACCGTTGGTTCAGGTCAAATTGATCGGCGACCCAATGAGTGGCTTTAGCCAGGGCATCACCATGCGCAACAGCGAAACGCTTTCCAGCCTGCGCTATGTCGGACAAGAAGTGCTCAAAGGTAAAGAGAAAACCGAAGTTGTTACGACTTTACGCTCAGAGCGCGGCTATGCTTGTGAACACCATTTGTTTTATCGGTTTGGGGACGAAGCGATCACCATTCAAACGCTATTCCGCAACGAAGGTCAGGAAACTCTTTCTCTGGAATTTCTCGCCAGTTTTTCGCTCTCTGGGTTGACTCCGTTTGCGGAGGATGATGCTCCCAACCGTCTTTATTTGCACCGGTTTCGAAGTTCGTGGAGTGCTGAGGGGCGTCATGTTTGCCAACCAATAGAGGAGCTTAATCTGGAGCGTTCGTGGAGCGGGCATGGTGTCCGGGCTGAACGCTTTGGACAGGTCGGCTCAATGCCAGTGCGAGGGTATTTTCCGTTTATAGGTGTGGAAGACCGAGCTGAAGGTGTCTTTTGGGGCGCGCAGTTGGTCTGGGCTGGATCATGGCAGATGGAAGCTTATCGCCGTGACGATCAGTTGAGTCTTTCGGGCGGTCTGGCTGACCATGAGTTCGGTCACTGGACGAAAAACGTGGCTCCTGGCGAGTCCTTTTCCAGTCCGCTGGCGTATGTGTCCACCGTCAAAGGCGATTTGGATGATCTGTGCCAACGTCTGACGTCCATGCAAATTGCGGCAACGGAACAAGCCCCAGCCAGTGAACAATCACTGCCAGTGCTTGCCAACGAATGGTGTACCACCTGGGGCAATCCTGAGCACGAACGTGTGGTTGGAATTGCCAAACTCTTGAAAAGTTCTGGGGTGAAATATTTTGTGATCGATGCGGGTTGGTACCAGGACGATGGCGGCGACTGGGGTTCATCTCAGGGAGAATGGGCGCCGAATCGGAATTTGTTTCCCCAAGGTATTGCCACTACTGCCGCCGCCATCCGCGAGCAAGGGCTTATCCCTGGTATCTGGTTTGAATTTGAGGTGGTCGGCAGTCAGTCACCTCTATTTGACGCCATGACCGATCACTTTCTTCAACGCGATGGGATTCCCATTACAGCAGGACAACGCCGCTTTTGGGATTTCCGTGACCCATGGGTGCGCGAATACCTTCGGGAAAAGGTTATTTCTCAACTGCGAGATTCCGGGTTCGGCTATATCAAGGTGGATTATAACGAAACCATAGGTATCGGTGTCGATGGCGCCGAATCGTTGGGAGAAGGTCTACGCCAGCATATCCTAGCGGTGCAGGAATTTTTCCGTGAGATGCGCCAGGATCTCCCCGATCTGGTAATTGAAATCTGCGCGTCAGGCGGGCACAGATTGGAACCGTCAATGTTGGCGTTGGCTAGCATGGGTTCCTTTTCTGATGCACATGAGTCACTCGAAATTCCGATTATTGCTGCCAACTTACACCGGCTGATCCTGCCGCGGCAATCCCAGATTTGGGCTGTCCTGCACGCCAGCGATACGCTGCAACGCCTGACTTATTCTTTGACGGCGGGATTCTTGGGCAGGCTCTGTATTTCAGGCGAGCTTGACCACTTAAACAGTGAGCAATGGTCGCTGGTACTAGAAGCGATACGTTTTTATGAGCATGTCGCACCCATCATCAAGAACGGCAAGAGTCGTCTTTACCAGCAAATCGGCACTGCTTGGCGACATCCACAGGGAGCGCAGGCGGTGATTCGTCTCTCAGAAAATGGCGATCAAGCATTGGTGGTAGTGCATACATTCGCCGCGCCATTACCTGCAGAAATCCGCATACCACTGCCTGACAATGGCTGGCAGGTTACTGGTTGTTTCCCGATATCCATGACAATACCAGAAGTTCATGGGAATGAATTACACTTCCTGCCATCAAAGGAGTGGGAAGGTGGGGTAATTTATTTAAATCGCTTCCCATAAACACCTCACAAGTTTGACATGCTGTCTTTAACAGTGGTGTTCGATATATTCGGGCAAGGTATTTGTCCGCCTCTTTTATATGTGTGATATTGAAATCGACATTTTGACTCTGATTGATATTTCCTCCCCTTGCTTCCAAGTGTATGATGAAGGAAAAGGCGGTTCTTTCTCAGGGACGTCTGATTCGAATGCAATAAGCAAATCCGCGGCAGACGCTTGATTTTAACGACATCAAGCGATGAGTATTTTCAAAAGAGGAGCGGCAGTGAAACAGGAGTTCGTGAGCGACTGGTATTTCATTCAGTAACATGGGTCAACTCCTGGAACGCATGGCTTCGGATCTGCTCAATGAATTAAGCGGATATACACACGATCAAGACAAGCTTGGTTCGGTCGTTCAATTTCATGTCATCCTTCTTGCTTTTAGTTTTGAGTTTGCCTTGCCAACAAAGGCAAAAACAATCAAGACAATGGAAAGCGGAATGAAAAGTCCAATATTGCCATCGCTTTTCGCGCCGAAATAATCCACGGTGTCTATTTTGTTCATTGCCAGATACCACATTGAGATACATGTGACTTCGAATAATTTTGAGCTATTGCTCCATATGCCCAATGTCAGGGCGAGGGTTGGGATGAATAGTGCAGCAGAAAACCAAATTAACAAACTTGTGTAATCGCCTGCACGGATGAAACTGATCGCGGCTCCCCCTCCTGTCAACACAGTGACGTACTATCCTGGCGGAGCGATGCGAATTAATAGTACACTGTATTATGTTTTGAAAGATCATCTCGGCTCTGCCAGTGCCGTGACCGATGCCAGCGGGAATATTGTGGGAGAAAACTGTTACTATCGCCTTTGGCGAGACGCGCCTGGCAACAGGGACAATGCATACAGATAAGTTATATACCGGTCAACGCGAGGTGACCGACCTGGGTATCTATTACTATAACGCACGCTTTTATTCACCTTATCTTAACCACTTTATCCAACCTGACAGCATTGTACCAGACCCGTACAACCCCCAGGACTGGAACCGCTACGCCTACGTGCGAAATAATCCTATTCGATATAATGATCCATCAGGGCATATGTCATGTGATACTGATAATTGCAAACAAGCAACCGGCAAAGGTTTGACAATGCAAGACATCATCCAAGATAAGTATACTGTGCAAGTTGAAGGCAAATGGAAAAAGGACGAGGTGATAAGTCTTTACAAAACGCTAAATAAAGCTGCAGCGGCTTTAGGCGGTGTTGAAAACTTAAATGATGCCATACTTACAACCGCGAAGAATAACGACCCGAACGCAACATATATCACTTACCTAAGAGTTGCAACGGATGGGTATATTCCAGGTGATTTAGGCTCTGCGGCTGCTGCATGGTGTGGAAACGGAAGCGCGGATTGCCCCAAAAACACCATTGTAGTTTCAGACAAAACGTTTTCTGACTGTTACCAAACCAGCACATGCCCAAAACCGGACAAAGAGAATCCTGGCTACACGAGACCAGTTACTTGGAACAGCACTGACCTAGGATCTCAGTTTACAATGGCACATGAGCTCGGGACATGTCTTGCATGATGCTAGCCCTGCGGCATTAAGTACCTACACGTCAACATGGGGTGGCGACAAAGAAGATTTTGCCAACGACATAGCTCGAGACATAATTACTCCTGGAGAGTCCCAATTTAAGAATTGGAAATACATCTACTATTTTTAATAATTTGAATCCTTAGTAACTCATTAGGAGATTTGAATATGAAAGTAATTAACTACTCTTTTTTATTTTTTGCGCTATTTTTTTGGATCGAAGGCTGCGCTTCAAAAAATGCGCCAATAGAAACTCGTAATTTATCAAGCGATACCCCTGTCCCGATTTATACTCAGGAAACTACACTGCCTACTCAGCCCTTTGAAGAAACACCTTTTAATACTCAAGAAGTTTCGACGCTCATTCAGCCATCTGGAAAAGTAGTCTACGACTTATCTTACTTACAGGATTGCAGGTTGCAATATTCAACTAAAAATGATCGTCAAGTTGGTTTTAGGAATATGTATCCCGGTATCACTACCGTGCCTGATATGCTCGCGCAATTTGGTCAACCTAATGAAACTTCAGGCAATGATCAAGGGCAAATTATTATATATACAACAACAAGGAAGCAGGCTACGTATATAACTTTCGCGCAGAAGAACAACATCATAGAGGACATGTTCGATAGATGACCCGGAAATCTTAGTGCCACTAAAGGATATTCTCAATAAGTATGGATGCCCAGATTTTATGGTCGCTGAAGATTGGAGAGGATGACACCATCGGTGCGCCAATAATTTTCAACGGCGTTTCTTTAACCTATCTCAATGCAGGGTTATTGATTCGCTTTAATGGATACCCCATTGAATATTCATCAATTCCTGATGTGTTTGCTTTTACAACCCTATTTCTTTAGAAATATTTAAAGAGAGACTGAATTCGTGAACAATAAATATGCAATATTGACTTCTTTTTCCGAGGCTGTTATTCAGAAATAAATCAATGATTCTTTGCTGGCACTTCCAGAATCGCTACACGGAAATATACAATCAGCTATTACATAAAGTAAATCACCAGCTGTTAATGCTGTACTCGGGCGGTGCGTGTTCATGGACATTGCCAAACGTCATGCGCAACTGATTGACAACCTCCAACCTCTCTTCGAGACACAACTCTGGAGTTTCCAGTTTCTCGATGAGCCGAAATAGTTTTTCTGGTTCCTGCACTTTAACAACTTCATCTTCTATTTCCTGTTTTGGTTCCGGCACGATCTGCAACCTCTGCTCTACGCGTTCCATGGCGTGCGAAATAATCTTCCGCCACGGTCTGGTCGTGGGCGCGGGCATAGATCATGGTGCTGGAGAGTTCCTTGTGACCCAGAAAGCGTTGAATGGACGTGACACGACACCCTGCGTTGAGCAATTGCGTGGCACAGGTATGCCTCAGCCGATGCGGAAACACTTTCACGCCCACTCTTTCCCCTGCATACTTCAATTGCGCCCGGATGAGATCCTTCTTCAAGGGCGCATTGCGGTACAGAAAGACATGGTCGCCTGAACCATCTCCCCGCACTGCCAAGTATTCCTGCAAAGCATGGATGGCAGTCTCGGTCAGGTACACCGTCCTATCCTTTTTGCCCTTGCCATCCCGCACGGAAAGGCGTTTTTGCGGGAAGTCTAAATCTTCCAGGCGTAACTCCTCCACTTCGCCCAGCCTCAAACCTCCCTGCCAGAGCAGATAAAACGCGGCGCGGACGAGCAACCCCAGTCTGCGATGACTGGCTAACTTCGCTTCATGCACCATTTTTTCGATCTCTTCCCGCAGTTTCCTGACCTGCTCATCGGTCAGGTATCTCGGCAGTGGATCGGGTTGCTTGAGACTTGGAATCTTCAAAAGGGACTGCGGCACGCTGTATCCCTCCTCCTGCAAAAATAACAGGAAGGTATGCAGGTTGCGCAAGTCGTTATTCACGCCTGTCACGGCATAACCTTTGCCTAATTTGTGATCCACATAGTCCAACACGTGCTGGCGTTTGAGGTCTTTGAGTTCGTGAATGCTTTTCTGTTCCACAAAGTATTTCCACATCCGCAAGTACCCAGACCAAAAACGGCGGATGCTGTTTTGCAATCTTGCCGCCCGCCAGTTGCGTTGTATGCAGATGCTGATAGCGTTCCAGTTCATGAACCAGCCACAATGGGAGTCCCGAAGCGGCGCAGGTAGAGTCAAAAGGCGTCTCTTTGTTTTCTTCCCCCAGTCCACGCTCCCATCTCATAAAACGTTTGAACTTGTTCAAGCCGTTGCGGCTGGCTTTGATCCAATCCTTGCCCGATCCTTTGGCGATGACATATTCCAATGTGCATTGGAAGTCTACTTCCAGGTCAAGTTCGTGATGCGGTTTGAGGTTCAGTCCCAGCACATGTCCAGCCACAGGCAGATAGATGGTTTTGGAGGCACCCTCATTCGCCCCGCCCTCCAACAACCAGTCGCGATAGCGTTCATACAGTGCGATGTTTTCTTGGGGCCAGCAGGCAGTGGGTTGGGGTTTGGGATGACCTGGTGGCAGGCGGTGGTCACGCTCAATTGGAGCCCTGATCGTATTGTTCGCTGAGTGTGGCTCTTTATGCATAGGCACATCGTCCCCCTGTGGAATAGGTCCATCCTTCCAGCTTCGCGCACGCCGCGTAATAATCCGCGCAGACCTGCTTGTCGTTCGCCATCACATACGTCTGTGTGCTCTCGATCCAGCGATGTCCCATCAGTTTCTGAATCGAAGTGATCGGCGCATCTGCATTCAACAGGTCGTTGGCAAAGGAATGACGCAGACGATGCGCGCTGATCTGAATATTTGCCTCTTCGCGATAGCGCATAAGTCGTTTGTGAATGGCGGTGGTGGATAACCCGTCTTCCAGATAACTCAAAAAGACAAACTCACTCTTCACACGATGGACGTTCCGACAGATATTCCCGCAACGCGGTTTCTGCCTGTTTGGAAAGATACACGCCTCGTTCCCTGGACCCTTTGCCGCGCACGACCAAACGAGCATATTCTTCATCCAGGAACAGATCCACCAAACGCAAAGCGGCTACTTCTCCGATGCGCAATCCGCACCTTAACATCAAGAGGAACATGGCCCGATCACGTTTGTCTGTAATGACTGAGAAAAAACGCTTCAACGATTCTTCATCTACTGGACGCGGCAATCTCTGATGTTCCCGTACATGATGCCTGCGCACAATGACAGGACACACCAATTCCTCATCTTCTGGCAAAAGAAATCCATACAACGAGATCACCGAAGCCAAACGGCGATTGATCGTGCTGGGCTTGAATCCCTTCTCACTTTGCACCGCGATGAAATGATCGATGTCCCTAAACGTGATGTCCTTCAGCGGACGATCCCCCACCACTTCGATGAAAATACGCAGATCGTAGCCATAGTCCTTCCACGTCCGCGCTTCTGGACTACGCCTGCGAGTCCAATTGACGAAACGTTCAACTTCCGATAGCATGAACACACCTCCTGTGTTGCAGAATTTTGGTTGGGTAACCTCATTCTACTTCCAGGAGGTCTCTACCACTCCCAAAAGCATCACGGAGGTGGTTAAGATAAGTGATCGAAGCTGAGACGTTTCTTGAGCGCAGATACCATCGTGCCGGGGTATGCCAATCCGCAGAACTTGAATTGCTACACCTACGTGCTTAATAACCCTGTCCGTTATATCGACCCAACCGGGCACAATTGGGAAGATTGTGGAGACAGGAGCGGATATCGCTGTAAGATCCACACGAAGCATGTGGCGAAAGTTAAAGCAAATGAGATTGCTCAAATACTCGCTTCTATGATTAAGCCTAGGTTTTGGAGATTCTTCTTGCATAGACAGCCCAAGTGTTGGGTGCTCGTTCGATCTAGGAACCTTAGGTGTCAAGTACCCATTTTATATACCAAAGATAAGTAGACAAACTCAGGTGTTCTGAATTGCATATTGGCGGGGTGACAAACCCTGTAAAGCCTCGTGCGGACGAATGGCATTGTATTGCTCCAGCCATTGTTGTGTGATCTCACGCACCTCCTGTAGGTCATCAAACAGATATGCATCCAAGACATCTTCACGAAACGTGCGGTTGAACCGTTCGATATAAGCATTTTGCGCAGGTTTGCCTGGCTGGATATGAAGGAGTTCAATCTGTTTTTCTTTCGCCCAGCCTTTCAGTCGTTTTGAGATCAACTCCGGACCGTTATCCATGCGGATCTGTTTTGGGATAGCTCGCCAAAGCAGGAGGTTTTCCAAAACTCGTATCACGCGTTCAGCTGGCAGAGAGGTATCGACTTCGATCCACAAGGCCTCGCGGTTGTAATCATCAATAACATTCAAAGTACGAATTGCTCGACCATTCGAAAGGCTGTCACTCATAAAATCCAGAGACCAGGTCAAGTCAGATTGTGCTGGTACCGCAAGTGCCAGTGCAGTTCTGGCAGCCAGTCGTTTCTTGGGCTTTCTATGCAAGTGGAGCCCCAAACTGCGGTAGACCCTGCGAATTCTCTTATGGTTCCAACGATGACCATGATTTCTCAGGTAATCGGTCATCTTTTTGCAACCCCAGCGCGGCTGGTTTTCTGCCAAGTGCTGCAATTCCTGCTCGATTTCATGATCATCGGTTTTCTTGGAGCGATAGCGATAGGTACAACGATTCAAGTGGACAGCTCGGCAGGCTTGCCTCTCGCTCAAATCATGCTCATCCATCAAGCATCTTGCCAGCTTGCGTCGCTCTTCCACCTTTAGAGTTTTTTTTCGATAACATCTTTGAGCGCCTCATGTTCCAGACTTAAGTTCGCATACATCTGCTTCAAGCGGCGGTTTTCTTCTTCCAGTTCCTTCAAACGTTTCAATTCGCTAACTGACATACCGCCGTATTTGGATTTCCATTTGTAAAATGAGACCTTGCTAAATCCATGTTGGCGGATCAAATCTTCGAGTACTACCCCAGATTTTGCTTCTTTCAGGATATTGACGATCTGGCTTTCTGAAAACTTTGATTTCTTCATGTGGCTCTCTCTTGGCTCTATTTTGCCATGAGTTTTCCACTTTCACTTGGTATGATTTTATGGGAGGGTTACCATTCGAGTCTAGGTCGAGGAACTTTTCAAGAACAAAATACCATTAGCTTTTGGTTTAGGGTATTTTTGTTGTAAACTATATATCATTATGTTGTTGTTAACCTTAAACATATTTGCACGAACAGGAAACGCCGATGAAACGACTTTTGCCATTCATATTGATTATTTTAGGAATAATAATCATCTTCGCTGGGTTTGTGTATGATGCGTTGTTTGTAGGAATACCGTATCAAGCCCCCACCCTTGCATTGGCCGCAGGTTACAATTTTCATTCTCAGATTGCTTCCATGATCCGTTGGAGTGGATTAGGCATCTGTATCATTGGTGGAGTGGTTATCATAATTCCATGGCTGTTGAGAAAAGACCATGTTCAGAAAGCCTGAATAGGACTTGCCCCTGAACTTGCTAGGTTCCTGGTTCGAGACCAAGTCGAGGTGCCAACCAATCGATTTGCCTCAGTTCTTGTGCTAGAGGCAAACTTTGTTTTATATCCTATTGCATCATAGGGCAACGCCCTCAAAGCGATAATGCTTTTGGCATGGTTTTAGCGGGATTCAAGAGCTAGAATGAGAAATGGTATGAAATCCTTGACTATGAAAACGAATTTGCCCGCTCCTCCATTCTCTGAATTCAGAAACTTTATCGCCGCCATACTCAGGAAGTGGGAATTCCTTCTTTTGTTGTTTCTGGATATTGCCGCCCTCATTGTTGGATTTATCCGCCCTGAATTTTCTTTACCAGAAATCTATTATCTCGGTTTTTTGTTCGCCGGATTTATTGCCTCTGCGTTTCACGTTTACAGGGATCAGTTGGTCACTCACCAAAACATAGTCTCGAAATTAACTGAAAAAACCCCAAAGTCAGAATTATCCATCGTGTTTGTTCGTGGGAACGAGTACAAATATTCAGTTTCAGATCCCTATTCCGGGCAAAATCCCTATATAACGAAAATGCAAAAGACGAAGGGAGTGAAAAGTCACTTTGATGGGCGAGGTGTTTTTTATATAAACAACGAAGTTTATTATGTAATGAGTAAAGGAAATCTTGAGATCAATGTACGGATGGAAAATTCTGGAGATTTGCCACTTGATGTTTTGGCTATCCGTTCGGAAAATGATTTGGACCTGAGATATTTGCAAATACTTGTTGACGATGTATTCCAAAATGGGAGCAAGCTCCGGTTTCCTTTCCATTTGAAAAGTGGAGAATTTGTTATTCTTCAATCGAAATCTAAGATCTCGTTAAGCAAAGGCTCCAATGACGCTTTATTTGCGGCTGATTTACGCTCACTTCCGAGATCGATTTTGCATGCGCTCTCGTTTGATACCGTTGATGTAAATGGAAAGAAAAAGACCTATGTCTCAAGAAGTATCGAGGTTCCGACAAGACCTCTCGTAGACCTCTATGTGAAGCAATGGCGGGAGTATGATCAAGAGGAATATCTAGTGCTTGCTGGATATAGTCTGACGCCTGAGACGTAGACTTTGCGCCTACCCTCGCCAAGTTTGAGTCGATAAGTTAAGAACCTGTCCGATTATCCCGCTTGAGGCGGCGTCCTCGCTGCCGGGGACGGCGACGAAAGCAATTTTAGGATAGCTACTAAAAGTCCTTTATGGGGGATTTTTTGTTTAATTCAGATTGTAGATTTAGAAAGTGACAAATAGCAATTGACTTGGGTAGGCGAAAACCGTATAGTATTAAAAGTGATGTGTTTTGACAAACACAGGAGGATGCTCAAATGAACACTTCAACAAGAGTTTTTGTGATGCTCATCTGGCTGGGTGGATTGGCAATTGCCGGGTCTGTCGTTTTGGCGTTGACTGCGTCTCGTGTGGGGGAGCATAGATCAAGCACCTATGGTTATGCCTATGTTCAATTCCAGGATTCGTGGGGTGGCGAGATTGGGATCATTCCGCCGGAATTCGCTCTGGAGCGGAAATATACCGAGTCGATCTATAACAAGGATTCTGAACAATACGACCAGGTTGAAAAGACTGAACGCTTCACGCTGATCCCCAAATCCATCAACATTGATTCAAATATCCTCTATGGCGAACAGGAACGTGACCTGCTCATCTTCAACGCCTTTGAAGTGGAGAATACCGAAGACCTATGTCCTTACGAATACCACAGATTATTCGGGCGAATTGTTCGTCAACGTAACCAAGCCGGAGAACGCGAATTTGTTGTACGACTACACCATCTCGATTCCGTCACAGAACGGACTTGTCATCCGCCCGGACATGGCAAAGTCAGTGACCCTTTTACCTGCGATGGCAAAAGGGGATCAGGTTGAGATCGTGATTACCTATTCCACCAAGGGCATGGATGTTTTCAAATATAACCTCTCAGCGTACCAGAATAGTGTCATTCAGGGTTTGAAAGCTGATATCCAAGTCAACACGAAAGAATTTGAGATCTATCGTTTTGGCTTGCCTCACGACACAAAATACACTCCCGATGGCGCGGATATTCAATTCACTGTGGATGATTTCTCAACCACGCAGGATATGGGACTCACGTTCATTTCAAAGCAAAGGTACCTCGACCAGATACAAAGCCTGATGACCTATTCGCCCATATCGTTGATCCTGTTCCTTGTGGTAATTTTCTTCTTCTCACAGATACAGGATGTAAGATTCAACGCTTTTCATTATCTCTTCCTAGGGATGATCGATGTGTTCTACTTCCTATTCGTTTCCTACTTGATTCGTTTCCTGGGAATCATCCCAACGTTCCTGATCTCTATTGGACTGACTACCATTATGTTTCTTGTATACTGTCCCAATGTATTTGGATGGCGCTTCGCTACGCGCGTCGCGGGTGTGTACCTGTTCCTGTTGACCGTTGTCCTTTCTCTCATCTTCATGATGCCCATCTTCCGCGGCTTGCTGTTCGTGATACTCATCTTCCTGATCTTCATGTCCATCATGGTCTTTGTCAGTCGCTCGGATATGTCCAAGTGGCATATTGTGACAGGATAAAGTCGTATAATAGCCCGAATTCATGAAAGGAGAATCCGTATGCAATCGTTCAGTTTCAATGATGCTGTCCGTTTCAGGCTGGCAACGCAACAGGATGACACCGGCGCAAAAATACAGGTATTCCTTGGCGTTTTTATCGGTGTGCTCCTACGCTGGATCGTGGTGGATTTGATCAAGAACCACGTCGCAATGGAATCTTGCTGTGGTCATTGCCCGTATCGTTGTGGCTCTGATCGCAACGATCTTCGTCTTTTCAGGTTATTGGGGAAAAGTGCAGGACCAGTCTGCTGGCATGCGTTTCCTGAACTCGCTGGTCTATGGCGTTTCCATCGACGCTCTCGTAGGTCCGTGGATGTATTAGGAGAGATGACATGAATTCATTTATCTTCAACGATGCCATTCGTTTTAAGCTGGCAACACAACAGGAGGATACCAACGCCAAAGTGCAAGTCTTCCTCGGTGTTTTCCTTGGTGTGTTATTACGCTGGATTTACAGTATTGCAGTGGATGTCATCAAGAACAACGCCCCGTGGTGTTTTGGTTCGTGGGTAAATATCCTCATTCGCATCGGGATCGCACTGGTCACGACCTTCTTCGTGTTCTCCGGTTATTGGCAAAAGGTAAAAGATCAGCCCGCCAGTATGCGATTTTGGAACGCCTTGGCTTATGGCATTTCAACGGATGCCATTCTTGGGAGCTTTCCTGCCCTGCGTCCACCTGTTAATTTAAACTTTGGAGTCAGCCAGCTTGCTGGCTAACTCGCAGTAGCAGCTCCTGCATTCCAAATAAACAAAAAAGAGAGAAGCTGTTTTGGCTTCTCTCTTTTTGTTTATTCACTCTTCTTGTCACTGCTCTTTGACTCTGCAGGTTTGCTTTCTGCCTTGCTTTCAGCTTTCTTTTCCGATTTGTCCGACTTGCTTTCCCTCGATTCGCTTCCTGATGGAGACCGATTGTCGGTAGCATAAAACCCCGAACCTTTAAAGATGATCTTGGTAGGGGTGATGACTTTTCTTAATGATTTTTTGCGACACTCCGGGCAGGTTTTCAACGGCGCATCATTAAAGGATTGATGACGCTCAAATTGCACACCACAAAACTCGCAACGATAAGTATAAACGGGCATTTTCTTTCTCCTTGCTATTCAACTAGCACGGCATTATAGCGCGCACCAAAACGCATGGCAAGGGAAAGATGGTATGAGTTCCGTTAACGGATGCCGCTGTCATATGTCACAGATACCTGGGTAAACCTGCCTGCTTCCACCACGACAGATTGTTCGCTTGCGAACGGCAATCTGTTCGGGGACTCGGGATGCAGGACATATTCTCCCGGTGCAAGCGGGATCTTGAACATGCCGTTCTCATCGGTTTGGACTTGAACAATTCTTTCTCCCTTTGAGCTGGTCACTGTTAAAAGGGCTTGATAGGGCTGATCCGGGCATTCCTGCCCCTCTTGTGCAACAGGGCATATCGGACCGATTACCACCTGTCCCTCAATGCCGCTCTCTGTTGGCGTGGGAGGCTTCATCGAACAGGTTGAAAGTAATATGATCAATACACCAATAACAAGTTTTGTTTGCATAAGGCTCTCCTCTTCTTATACTAATAAACTTTCAAAGAGCCTATTTTGTTCCCCACGTATGCTTGATTACGGCACAGTTGTAGTCACAGGTAGGTTGTTTACATCCCCCTGCCAGGGTAGGAATGAAGCGAAGGTTCGGAGGTCGTAGGTGCCTTTGATCTCTCTTCGAGAGAGATAATACAGATTATTTTCTCCCTGGTATGTATATACTCCCAACCCCATGGCGGCGATATATCCTGCCGAATACGCATAATGGACCAAGTCTTTATCGTATGCACCGTATGGATAGGCAAAGGACAAAATAGGTATATCGAGAAGACTCTGAAGCCTCCGGCGCGAATCGACGATCTCTTTCTCTTCCCTGTTGGGCTGTTTGGTTAGGTCTGTGTGGCTGAGGCTGTGACTACCAATCTCCCATCCTGCTGCATATAGTTCCTGAGCTTCTTTGACATTCATAAAAGTCGGCGCTCCGATATAGTTGTAAACAAGATAGGCTGTCCCTGTGAAGTTATATTTTTGCAGGATCGGCAGGGCGGTCGTGTATACACTTTCGCTTCCATCGTCAAACGTCAGGATGATCGGTTTGGATGGTAGTTCTGCGCCTTCTTTGATCGCCTTGACCATTAGCTCAACCGATATGGTTTGATAGCCCCATTGATGCAGAAGCGCCATCTGCTGTTCAAACTCATACGGCAAAACGTAATAGTTGCTGTTGCTCGGTGAGATTCCGATGTGATGATATAGCAGAATGGGAACAAGGACATCGCCGGGTCCCTGAAAACTCGATTGCGGTTCGGGGGTGAGTGTGAACGTTGACGTAATTGTGGGAAGCGGCGTTTGGGATGGAGCGGGGGTGAAGGTGTCAGTGGGGGAAGGGATACGGGTGACAGTAGCAGGCCCAATGGAAAATGGAAGCGGACTCATTGTCTCCGTTAGCGCTGGTGTGGATGTACGCAAAAGCTGGTAGGGCAACGTCAAGCCACTACATCCAATTAATAATAATGTGGTGACTGAAACCAAAAATAAGATTTTTCGCAAGTTGTTATAGTGGATGATTGATATCCCAAATAATGCGCAAGCCATCCAGTGTGAGCCAGGGGGCGATGATCTGAATGACATCCGTTTCTTGCGCGATGATCTCTGCAAGTCCGCCCGTTGCGATCACCTTCATCTCAGGACCGAGTTCCTTGCGGAAGCGATCAACCATGCCCTCGACCATGCTCACATATCCGTACAATAAACCGGACTGCATGGCGTGAACTGTGTTACGCCCAATGATATTGGGAGGTCTTTGCAGATCGATGCGCGGAAGTTTTGCCGCGTGTGTGAATAGCGCCTCGGTGGCAAGGTTGATGCCGGCTGTGATCGCTCCGCCCAGGTATTCACCGTCTTTTGTGATGGCGTTGAAGGTTGTTGCCGTGCCGAAATCAATGACACATGCCGGTCCTTTGTAGAGATAAGCCACTGCGACAGCATCTGCAATGCGGTCTGCCCCAACTGACTTTGGGTCTTCATATTTGACTTTTATGGTTGTCTTGATTCCCACATCTACAATGAAAGGTTCCTGTTCGAGATATTCCCGGCATGCTTGTATTACCCGCCCGGTGAGTTGCGGAACAACAGATGCAATGCAAATACCAGTGATATCTTTGATCGAATGGTCCACGTTCTGCAATAGCCCCTGAAATTGCAGACCATATTCATCGGGCATGCGCGCGTGATCGGTGGCAAGCCGCCAATGTGCGACGAGAGTGTTCGCATCGTAAAGCCCCAATGTCAGGTTGGTGTTGCCGATGTCAATGGTGAGAAGCATGGGGCAAGTATACCTTTGCACGGATGTACTTGTCTACGTTTTTATTCTTTCGATGATCTCCGCGACCATATCGTACTTGTGGAATTGCGGCATGATATAAACGCCGCTTGCCCACGCTTTGAGTTGCTCCACCAATTCGACCGTGATCTCCACTCCCGCTTTGACCCCATCATCGCCCGCGGCTTCAATGCGCTTGCGAGTTTCTTCTGGTATCGATATTCCCGGCACTTCGTTATGTAGAAACTTGGCATGTCTTACATTGACAAGCGGCAGGATGCCTACCAGGATAGGTTTGTCGAATTTACCATGTTTTGCTTCATAGGCTTCGAGTAGTCTGGGACCATCTTCCGGATGATACACAGGCTGCGTGAGGAAGAAATCCGCACCGGCTTTGATCTTGCGGTGTAGATTCTTGATCTCGTTATCCATATCTGGCGGGCAAAGGTTGAGCGCTGCACCGACGAAGAAATTGGTAGGTTGTCCGATGCTTGTGCCGGAATGATCAATACCTTCATTAAATCCCTGTTTGATGAGCTTGATCAGACCAGATGGCACAAGATCGTAGTTATCCATCGCTTCAGGGTAGTCACCGATGGCTGTTGGATCGCCCATCACAACAAAGATGTTACGAATACCCAACGCGTGTGCGGCCAGTAAATCGCCTTGAACGCGAAGCAAGTTGCGTCCGCGGGTTGGAAAGTGGATCGTGGTTTCAACTCCAACTTTGCGCTGCACTACATCACAAACCGCCCAGGCAGACATCCTCATGCGTGCCATTGGAGAGTCTGCAACGTTGATGACGTCGGCGCCCGCTTCGGCCAGGAGAGAAGCGCCAGCTAATAATTTATAAGTTGAAAGTTCCGCGCGGCGGATCCATTTCGACGGAGATCGCAAATCCGCCTGAAGTCAATTTTTGTGCGAACTTTGTTGGTCCCTCCTGTGCGACATCGGGAAATTCCTCCTGTGGAAGAATGGCAATATGCGACTGGTCAACTTGTGGGTTGGTATCAAGCGCCTTACGCATCGCAGCAATATGTTGCGGAGTTGTGCCGCAACATCCGCCAACGATACATGCACCAGCATCCCGAAACGATAGTGCGTAATCGCCAAAGTAATCTGCATCTGCGGGGTACATAATGCGTCCGCCAACTTGTTCGGGCCAACCCGCGTTCGGCTTCACCCAAAACATCCCGTTTGGTACAGCCCCTTTCATTTGCTTCAAGATGCGCAAAAGTTGTGCAGGACCGCCCGAGCAATTGACACCGATCACGTCTGCGCCCGCTTCTTTGAGCGTGCGCGCCACTTTTGTTGGATCATCACCAAGCAATGTGCGGTCATCGCGCGTGAATGTGACCGATGCAACGACAGGCAATTGACAAACATCTCTTGTTGCTTTAATCGCTTCCTGGATCTCATACAGATCGCTCATCGTCTCGATGACAATTAAATCCGCGCCTGCTTCGCACAAGGATTCGACCTGCTCCACGAACGCCTCACGCGCCGCCTCAGGCTGAACCCGTCCGAAAGGCGCGATCCTCACCCCCAGCGGACCAACATCCCCTGCAACCAACACATCCTTGAACGACGCGGCGACCACACGTTTCACCACCTCCACGCCTTTTTGGTTGATCTCCTTCACATCCTCTTGCAAGCCATGTTTACCCAGCTTGAAACGGTTTGCTCCAAATGTGTTTGTGATGATCAACTGCGCTCCTGCTTCGATATACTCGCGATGAATGTCCGCCACCGCGGCTGGATTGGTGATGTTCAACTCATCGAAGCATTTATCAAATCCCACCCCGCGCGCGTGGAGCATGGTTCCCATCGCACCATCGGCGAGGATGATTTGGTTTCCCAATAACTCTAAAAAATTATTTGCCATTTTTCTATCTCATCAGTTGTTCAACGCGTGATTCACCAACCGAATAGTACTTCGCCTTGGGGTGATGGACAATGATCGATGTTTTAGCCGCCTTGGCTTTGACTTCTTCATCTCACCCTCCTATTTGCTGTTGGCGTTCTTCAAAGTCTTTACCGTCGCCAGCACAGCGCCATCGCGTTCGATGATGATCAGATCCTTTCCGTTTGGGTATGTATCCCAGTTCTCACCATGAGCTAACTGGACAGCGTAATCGTACCCATCTTTCAAGTTGAGGATGCTATTAATCACTTTATCCACGACCAGGTCGGGCCGCGAATATTTTACAAAGAGTCCGGCTGAGCGTGTTACGACAATTGTCGCCTCATGGGGGGCTATTTCATTCAATTTAACAGCAGCCTCTCGTAAAGAGATACGGAAGTAATCCAACTCATAACTATCCTGGACTCCCCCCGTGCCGCCCACCAGCGAATTGTAGTAGATGTATTCATAGGGGTACAGTTTTGCACTGGAATAGATTCCAGGCGAGGGCAATGACTATAATCAATAACACCCTCGCCCAACTTTGAGTCAATTTGCTAAAACCAATTCAAAAGCAAAACCCGCGTGAGCAGGGTCATGGCAGGTATCAGAAACAGAATTTGGCGGAAGTTGTTGTAAAGCGGTGGACTTAGCACGATCAGTCCGAATAGTGGAAGCGCAAATCCGAGACCGATATAAAGGAGTAGATCTGTCCGTATCCGGTCACGTAAGAGCCGCCAAACCAATATGCCAAGCCCAATATAAACACCCAGAAGATATGGCTCAGTGAATTGAATATTCAACAGGACTGGCAAATACGAGCGAGGCAGATCGGTGTCGCCATATAACTGCCCATTGAATACCACGCGCTGTGGATAATCGGGAAAGTCCGAGATAACTCCAAGACCTTCCAAATAGCGATGGATCGGTGCTCCCCAAAGATGAGGCCATACAAGATAGGTCACCACCCCTGCAACGAGGAAATACGCAATAGCCGTTATCCATGCTTTAGATGAAGCGGGTTTTTACCAGTAGATAAAGAAAGATAATTATCCCGACCCAGGGAGCGATGGCGCGTACCCCGGTTGCCAATCCCAAAGCGATTCCGGTGAGAATGACGCGTGGATTGCGCAATGCTCGAAAGACCTCAATGAACCCATTCTTTAGAATGCCCAAATTTAGCGAGTTTCGTACGAACTTTGACAGGCGGTTCATGACAAAGACCCTAAGTTTATGCAGTTGATCCCACGTGTTGCGCAGGATAGCTGGTAAAGTTGGGCTGGTTATCAGAAGACAAAAATAAGCCAGAAAGAAAAGAAAAACTGCAAACAACATGCCGGCTTCAGCTCGATGGATTAATTTCAACGCCTTGGTTACGTAATCCTCTGCCGATATGTCCGATGCGTGACCGGCTATGGAATTAAATACCTGCCCTGCCCATGAAACTGGATCGGCTGTATAGAAAAATGTGACAACCAGTTTTGTCAGAGCGTTGATTTGGCTTGAAAATAGAAGAAGAGCTGCTATAGTTGCCAGCGCTAAATAAAGGAGGGTGAGAAATTTCTTCCTGCGTTGCGGATCCGTCTGCTCGAATTTGTTTGTCAAGGCTTTGGCAGGTCTTTCCAGCGAAACGAATGATTCTCTTTCCTCCATACTGTCCGCCAGCCAAAATCCGATCACGATACTTAAGGTGAACAGAAACATGAACGGTATGTCTTTGGGGTTGATGAAGGCATGTCCCAATAGCAGGGGCTGGGTACTAAAAAGGATTAGGATTCCCCAGGCTGTCCACATGCTAAACCAGCGTTTTGTAAGCCAATATAAGCACAAGCCTGTCAAAAGGAATGTAATGAAATAAGAGAAATGCCAAAGATCAGGTGCAAACACATTTGGGAATACGCTCTGAATGATCTTTATCAGAAGCGCTGTGATGATTACGAAAGCTGGTCCATGACCATCAAAGCTTGAATCATATTTTGGCTCGTAAAGAATCCCAAAGAAGGACGGATAAGCATCTAGTGAGGCGTCTGCATAACGATAGTTATTTGGTTCATCAATACTTATGCCGTATTCATGAACAGTCAGCGCTCCAATAATTAGATTGAGAATAAACCATATTAAAAGCAGGACTTTCTCGATGCGTATTGTTTTAGAGTGCGGTCACGATGGCGCTCCACAGCGGCTTAAATGGGCGAGATATATTTTGCATATTAATCATGAGTTTCCAAATTATACTTCTGGCTCGAGCAGCGATATCAAACCAAAAGGAATGCAGGGAAACCCTGTTTCTTTTTATCTCATTAATTGTTCAACGCGCGACTTGCCGACGCTGTAATACTTCGCCTGCGGGTGGTGGACAATGATCGCCGCAGTGGATTGTTCGGGGATCAGTTGATATGAGGGTGACAAGGTTATGCCGAGTTCTTTTTCAACGGCGGGCAGTAATTGCCATACTTTTTGATGATCTTCCAGTTCAGGGATGGCGGGATAGCCCCACGAGTAGCGTTTGCCTTGATTCTTCAGGGATTCCCATTTCGCGGCGGATATGTTCGTGGAGATAATTTGCGGTTGCCTCTGCTGTTTGGACGGCGAGTCCGTGGGTGAAGTAGGCTTCGGTGTAATCATGCGCGGACTTGGAGTTTTTCGAATCGTTCGATGGCTTCCTGCCCAACGGTGACAACCTGGAAAGCGACCACGTCCATTTGACCTGAGGAGACGGGAGCATAGTAATCAGATAACGCAAGATGCTCGTCATAAGGTTGGCGCGGGAAGTTGAAACGAGTCAAGACTTCATCGAGATTTTCTGGATTGTAGACAATGAGATCATCTCCCTCTGCTTGACAGGGGAAGAGTCCATATACACCTTGTGGATTGAGCCACTTCTCGCGCATAGCTTCGCGCTTCATCTTATCCAAGCGAGAATCAAACTCGGCTTTTAGCTTGGTCCATTCATCTCCGTGTGTGTTCTTGGCGCCCCATGAGAGACGATAGAGTTCGTTGATGTTCAGATGTTGAAGAACCATTTCGAGCGGCATGTTCTTGACGACGCGCATACCCAAATTTGGAGGGTGGCAGAGTCAATGGCGCAGGTTGAATATTTGAACGTTCCAAAGTTGGAACGTTCGGTAGATTTGGCGTTGGCGCGACCGAATTCCATATCCGCTTCTTTGCGGACTTGTTCAAGAAGCGCGGGTTTACGCTTTGTGTCGATGAGTTGGTCCATTGTTTCGAGACCTTCGAAGGCATCTTTGCAATAAAAGACACCAGGGTCGTAGAACTCGCCATCTTCGGTTTGGAGGATGCGGCGTCCGAAGCGGCGGTTGATGGCGGCGCCGCCGATGAGCACGGGGATTTTGTGTCCACGGCGTTGGAGTTCGTTGACAATGAGCGGCATTTGCTTGGAGGTGGAAACCAGCAACGCGGACAAGACCAATCGCGGTGGCATTGGCTTCGACAGCTTTGGTGATAATTGTCTCGGCAGGGACTTGCTTGCCGAGGTCAATGACGGTGTAGCCGTTGTTGGCGAGAATGGTTTTGACGAGGTTCTTGCCGATGTCATGTACATCGCCATAAACGGTGGCAATGACAACTGTACCTTTGGTAACGCCTTCAACTTTTTCAAGATAATTCTCAAGATGCGAGACGGTTTTCTTCATCACTTCAGCGGATTGAAGCACGAAAGGCAGAATTAATTCGCCCGCGCCGAATTTGTCACCGACTTCTTTCATGGCAGGGAGGAGGGCATTATTTAGTGTATAAACCGCGATCTCATGTTGGGTAGGGGCTGGGCTTATCCCTGCTCCGTTATCGGGTAATGTTTCATTCCAAATAAATCTGCGATTGATGACCTCATCAATATCTGCCTCGACGCCTTCTTTCTTGCGGTGGACGATCTTCCAGTGCAGGCGTTGTTCGGGGGTCATGCCTTCGGTGGGGTCGGCAAGAGTTGATTCGGTTGTTGGGGTGATGTTTTCGTAGTGTTCGATATACCGTTGAAGCGCATCTGCTCGGCGGTTGAAGATGAGGTCTTCGCAGAGTTCTTTTTCTTCGGCGGGGATGTCTGCATAGGCGGTGACATGGGCTGGATTTACGATTGCCATATCCAAGCCAGCTTGCACGCAGTGATACAACATGATTGAGTTCAAGGCAGGGCGGGCTTGCGGAGCAAAACCAAATGACAAGTTGCTTACGCCAAGCGAAGCCATCACACCAGGTAATTCTTGTTTGATGAGTCGAATGCCTTCGATGGTTTCGATGGCAGAGTCGACAAATTCCTGGTCGCCTGTGGCGAGGGTGAAGGTCAAAGCGTCGTAGACCAAGTCTTCAGGCTTGAGTCCAAATTCGTTGACAGCGACATCGTAGATGCGTTTGGCGACTTCGAGTTTGCGTTCACGAGTTTTTGCCATGCCGTTCTCGTCAATCGTCATGATGACGACTGCGGCATTATGTGCTTTTGCCAAGGCAAAAACTTTATCGGCTTTGGTGCGACCTGCTTCGAAATGCGTTGAGTTAATGAGACAACGTCCAGGCGCGGTTTGGAGTGCGACTTCGAGGACATCGAGTTCGGTGGTGTCGATCACCAAAGGAACATCCACGCCCATCTCAAGTTTCTTGACGACCTTGCGCATGAGTTCGGCTTCGTCAGGCGCGTTCGGTGACGGCGCAGGAGATGTCGAGGGCGTGCGCGCCGAAGTCCACTTGTTCACGGGCAATTTCGAAAATCGAGATCGTAATCTTCTTCGAGCAGGAGTTGCTTGAACTTGCGTGAGCCTTGGGCGTTGAGTCGCTCGCCGAGCAGGGTGGGAGGAGGGTCCTGTCGCATGGCAATCGCTGACATGGCAGAGGCAAGCTGAGGCGTAGAGTGAAGCGCCTGCTTGGGATGTGGATGCGCATCCAGTTTTTGAATCAGCAACTTAAGATGTTCAGGCGTCGTGCCGCAACATCCGCCCACAATTGAAACGTTGTGCTTGGTCACGAACTCAGGGAGAGCCGGTCGCGATCCAGCCGAAGCCCCTGGCCCTGCTCGCCCTGCTCCTGCGCGAGCGCGACCGGGTCGTGACCCAGGACGAGATCTTCGAGGCGCTGTGGCCGGGCGTGGCCGTCACGCCCGGCTCGCTCACCCGCGCGGTCAGCCACGCGCGACGCGCCATCGGCGACACCCACAAGGGTACGCTCATCCGGAGCGTTCCGCGCCGGGGCTACCGCTTCGGCGGTGGGGTCGCCGTCCTGGGCGAGGAGCCGCGCG
>CAVSRF010000035.1:0-75108 GCA_963730175.1 uncultured Chloroflexia bacterium
TATCACGGATGGAGACCAAGCAAGTTACTTGATATCTACCCTGTGATCGAAGATGGGCATTCGTATACAGTAAAGGTGGTAATAGGACAATTGCCAAATTCTGAAAGAATTCAATTATTTTGAAATCCAAGATGCTTTTGCCTGGGTCATGTTCGCTTTGTTTGAATACGCCGAGGATATCGGACTAGGCAGGCCTGAGTTTTGGTAGATCTGCAACACAATCTGAAATCGATTCATAGGTAGAAGGGGCGTAAATCATGAAACGGGCAAAAACGATACGTCTGGAATACCCCATAAGGACAAGTGATAAAACCGACACGGCTTCAAGCCGTGTCGGATCAATTACCGATACACCACGAAAGGAAAAACGAAAATGACACCGATCACGAAAAGACAAAGCGCCCCAGGTTCTACTGGAGCGCAGGCGTCGCAGGGCAAGCGACAACACCAAAAAAATTATACACCTCTTCAATGGTTTTTCAAGCAGGGCGCGCGCTTCGTGAGAGTCGCCGCGTGGAATGCTAAAGTGAATTCACCTGGCAAACAGCCAATTGATAAGGCTTGGCAGGTCAAGCCGATCACGCTTAAGGACATTATGCTGCATGTAAACAGCGGCGGGAATGTAGGTGTGTTATGTGGCAGCCATTCAGATGGGATATGCCTGCTTGATGTTGACGATCACCTGCAGGAATTTCTCGAATACTTCCCAGGCTTGGCAGTTGCGCCGATGGTCCAACGGGCGGACGCGCCGAACCGCAGCAAGTTGGTTATTAAGATCACAGGCTCGATCCCGAAAAATCAGAAGTGGAACAAAGTACATCTTGAATTTTTGGGCAATGGTAATCAGGGAGTTATCCCACCATCGAGGCACCCAGGCGGCGCACCGTATGAATTGATAAATGCAGATGGTCCCGCGCTTGCCTTCGATGGTGACAAGCTAATTAAGATCTGCCAATTATGGGATGAACTGCACAGCGATTCGATCCCGTCCGAACCGATCATGGCGGAGCCTTCCCACGATGGGCGCGGGAGTCTGTCACGTCAAACGAGGGACTTCATCGAATACGGCGCTGGACCTGGCACGCGTAACAATCGTTTATTTATCGCCGCATGTGATTTGAACGGATGCGGGTATTCCCAAAGTGAAGCGGAGTCTATGCTTTTGCCTGTTTGGTCAAGCCTGGGGAAGAAAAAACAGGAGGCAATCGAAACGATCAAAAGCGCCTTTATGGGACCACGAACACCGGCCAACCCTAAAGCCTTTGATTACAAAACGAACCGCAAGAGAGCGACCGTGCCGACTGTAGAGGATGATACGGACGAAGGCAAATCGATCAATGATGACGGATTACGCCTTCCCGATCCATAGCGGTATGCCTGAATTGCCAAAGATTGCACAACTCACGGATGCTGAAATCAAGCAAGGCAGGAAGGCGGGAAAGTTCATAGATGATTACATGACCTTTGCCACGCATGACGCGCCCATGTCGCCGCCTTTGTTTCACCAAACTTACGCGCTGGCTATCCTATCCACAGCCATAGCGCGGCGCGTGTTCGTGAGTGTGGGAACCAATGCCATTTACCCGAATCTCTATATCATGCTATCCGCGCCATCCACACTTTACACCAAAACAACAGGCTACAAGTCCGCTATGAAATTGATTGAAACGGCGGGCTTGTCTCATTTGCTTTTACCCGATGGGGTCACGCCGCAAAGTTTGATCACCGAACTCTCGAACCGTCCCCAGGATAATTTCAAGGACTGGACACAGGATGATAAGGAAGAATGGCAGCAGGAAAGATTATTTGCTGGACAGCGTGCCTGGTGGATCGATGAAGCCGCGCGTCTGTTATCGCAATTTCAACAAAAGCATTTAGCCGACCTGTTGCCGATTGTCTTACGCCTTTATGAGTGCGAATCAAAGATCAAAGTAAGCACACAGATTCGCGGGCGTGAGACTGTCCGCAATTCCTATTTGACCATTTGCGGACCCACAACACCCGCCGCCTTGCGCTCACATCTTAAGACACATGATTATTGGACAAATGGATTATTTGCCCGTTTCCTTTTGGTTGCACCTGATACCGCGCCTGTCCGTGTGTTCTATCCCGATCCGTTCCCGATCCCGCCTGCGCTTGCAAAGCATATCAACCAATTGACTTTTGAAAAGTTGGAGCAACCGAAGGAAAACGCAATAGGGCCGACACCTCCGCCACCTGCAACTGAGGCGAAGATCACGCCCGAAGTTAAAAGCAAGTGGGATAACTATCACGCGGCAATGTTTGAAATCATAAGCCGTAAGAACGTGCCTGAAAAATTGCACGCATGTTACGGACGTTTCCATGAAAAGGCGATCAAGATAGCCATGCTATTAGCCGTTTCAGATTGGGTACGAATGGCAAAGGGTAATCCGTTGGTAATCCAATCTCACCATTGGGCACGTGCCCAGGAGATGACCGAAGGATACCGCGCAAGCCTTCACCGCATGATTGAAGATGCAAGTACACCCATGGAAACGAGGATGACGAACTGCTGGAAAAGATTGTTACACGCCTTCAAACGTCCACGCGAAATTCACGGCGGGAACTGGCAACGGATCTGCATATGCAGACCGGACCGAAGCGCGCCAATCTCGACATGATCATTGACCAATTACTTAGGGATGAGGTCATAGTCGAAAAAGAGATCAAAAAGACACGTGGACCCGCTACAAATCGCCTGTTTGTAAAAATGAACGGACGTTCATAAAAAAACCCGTAGCAGGTTGCTACATGTTTACATGTTACGGTTTAAAACGCGAAACACGTAACACGTAGCTTAAGGCGCTGCGCGTTTTAGGATCCCTCGAGGAAATTACACACTACACCATGAGAAAATCCCCCGCTCTACAGGTTGAAGAAATCAGCGGCGATCAGTATCCCGATCTGGCAACAGCCCAGAGCGCGGCATTGCTTCTGCTTGCTGATAATCTACAGTCTGTTATCCGTGACCTGCTAGAGCGTGGGGTTTTGGTAAACGTTGACGGGAAAATCATTCCGAACCCTAATATAGAAAAGGTGTAGCGAACACGCTACACACAGCAAGGGAAAGCGCAAATGAAAAAACGATGTACTCCCAAAATAGTAAAGAAAGCCTATCATAAAAGAACGCTCGTGGAGAAAAGCGGCGAAAGTATTAAATGAGTTATACGCCGTGAGTTTATCTCATTCCACATGGCGCGATTATGCCGAAGGTAAACGAGATATAGCCGACGAAGAAACACGGACCTGCCTTTTGTTAGGTCCGAGGGCATGTCCTGGTTGTGGACGCAAGCACATCACACGCAAGAGATCAAAGGCAAAGCGAATCCGTAAGTATGGTTATCCCACGATCAAAGTTAAATCCTTCGATGAAATTTTACAACTTCGTGAGATCCCGCGATGAATGATCGAGCGAGTGCGCATTGATCATGAAAGGATGTGAATGAAATGAGTGAATATATTTATAAGCCGCCGAAGACGCTCCCGCCTGGCTCTATTGTTATTGCATACTTAAGAGACTCTGGCGGCTCGAAACAAGATGAGTTCCATACCACAACAAGAAAGAGCGATCAAAGAGTTTTGCAAAAACCATGGATTGATACTGCAAAGAGTCTATTCAGATACCGCTAGTGGGAGAAAAGTAAAGAAGCGTGATGATTTTATTCAGATGTTCAGTGATGTTATGGCTGCACATGAAGATTTGCGCCCGGCTGGGTTGCTTCTCTGGGCGTTCTCCAGATTCTCACGCAACTATGCTCAATTCCAGCGTTACTTCTATACATTGGTTGATTTTGGGGTTGTGGTTCACTCATTGACCGATGAAGCGATCCCGGAGGGATTGGCAGGCGGTGTCGTATTATCAGTGAAGGCATATTCAAATGCTGATTACTCTGAACAGTTGAGCAAGGCCATCAAACGAGGGATAGCCGACAGAGTAAGAGAAGGATATAACAACGGCGGGCAAGCTCCGCGCGGGTATAAGATTATCAGGGAAGAGCAGGAAGAGTACGCGCGCCAATGGTGCAAAGCGTATTGGTATAAAATGGGAACCCGATCCCGATCTTGCCCCGTTGGTTATCCTGGCTTGGGAGCTTCGCGCCCAGGGAAAGGGATATGGCGAGATCACAATAGCCACAGGAGGAAAATCTATAAAAACAAAAATTCGTGGGCCAGCCACTTTAGAAATAAATCCTATCTTGGAATTGGCAAGGCTGGCGATCTTGAAATTCCAGATCACCACACACCCATTATTACGTGGGAGATCTGGGATGCAGTAAAGAAAATCGAAAAGACAATGCCCCGGCATGGACGAAGCGGAGATCCTACTCATCCACAGCGGATAAAACATCCATCGTTACTCTCTGGTTTATCTTATTGTATTCATTGCGGCGCGGCGATGGTTCTGCATACATCATCCGATTATCGAAGCTATCAATGCGGGAAAAGGGACCGCCAACGCGGGGATAAAGACTGCACCCAGGCTCGAAGTATCAATGCTCGAAAGGCTGACAGAGTCATTCTGGACACCGTATTAAACCGGATACTAAACCCTTCCTTTGTGGATGACTTGCTAGGCGAAATTCAAAATCAAATGGTAGATACAGATCAATTAGATCGAGAGATAGGAATTTCAAACAATATACTTGTGACCACAGAGCGATCAATTACCCGGCTATTATCACTTGCTGAAGAGGCAGGCGAAATTAAAGAGATTGCGGTACGTCTGAAACAACTTAGACAGGAGAGAGATGAGATCACAACCAAAATAATAAAGCTGGAAGCCGACCGAGAAACAGAGATGCCAGAGGTCACACCTGAAGCATTAGAATGTATTTTTGCTGAGTGGCGGGCAGAAATTAAAAAGGACTACTGGCAAAGGAAATATTCTTGCCGCCAAAAGGCTATTAGCACAATTTATAAGTAAAATTGAGATTGGACGCGACAAGGCTATAATTCACTACGTGAATCCCCTTATTATTCCTTCCGATAGTGGGCAATCTCTCAGCGCCCACAAAGCCTCATCCTTACGGTGAGGCTCTTTTATTTAGCGAATCGCGGGGACGGGTCGGAGTTTCCCACAGGGGGATGATACGAGTCCCTCAGCGCCCACAACAGCCTCATCATTACAGGTGAGGCTCTTTATTTATGTCGAGGCTGCCGTGGGGGACAGGGTCGGGAGTTTCCCACAGGGGGATGATACGAGTCCCTCAGCGCCCACAAAAGCCTCATCTTTACAGGTGAGGCTCTTTATTTATGTCGAGGCTGCCGCGGGGGACAGGGTCGGGAGTTTCCCACAGGGGGATGATACGAGTTCCTTCGCGAAGCACCCTGTGGGTAGCGCCCACAAGAGCCTTGAATAATCAGGGCTGTTTTCTTTTCACAAACGTCGGTTTTTCACATAAATCTTTACACTAAAGATAGATTTGTTGTAAATATCTTTCAGTATTTGAGAATTTGTAGTATTTTTCACTGGTAAACATATATAATGTAATCATCGCCCTGTATACCCATACGAGGGCAAAAGGTCTTTTGTGAGTATCCGTTTCAAGGTCATTCTTCCATATTTGTTGCTTACGCTCATCGTCGCGGTGACGGGTGCATATGTTGTAACGCGCCTGGTCTCAAACTCCCTCGGCGAACGGTTGACCAACCAACTGCTCGAATCGGGACGGGTTGTCTCGGATACGATGGTGCGGCAGGAGATCAAACATGTGGAGGCTGCCCGCCTTGTGGCATATACCAATGGGGTCGGTAATGCACTCAGTACAGGGGATATGACGGGACTCTCCAGCTTGGCAATCCGAGCCGCCAGCGGTGCGAATATCGAGAATTTGTTCCTATTCAATGCGCAGGGGCTGGAGGTCGTGCATGCGCTCAAACAATCCAACGGCACGATCATCGATGTGAGCAAGCCGGGGCAGGCTACACCGTTCCCTATTGTGAGTGCGCTGTTGAAAGAGAACAGTCCAGATAGCCTCCCAAAAAGGGACTTGGCAACCGACTCCATCGATGGACGATATTATTATCTAACCGCCATCCCGGTTATCTTCAACGAACAGGTCGTCGGCGTGGCGGTGGTTGGTACTTCTTTAAATACACTCCTACCATTACTGGAAAATACGGCGTCCGCAGATATTGTCATTTATGATAGTAGCGGTAAGGCTATTGCATCCACACTTGGCGCCGGCGCAATAGATCCTTTGTTCTTAAAAACCATCTCCATCACGAAGACCCATTATGATGAAGTCGTTTCTCAGGATGAAGTTGTCATGGGCGAGAACTTTGAAGTGGATAAACGCTCATACAAACTGGGACAAAGCCCCCTAAAGATCGGGAATGACCGCCTGGCGGTTTTCGCCGTCATTCTGCCATCAGATTATGTCGTCACATCCGGTTCGACCAGCCGCGACAACTACATCTTCATCTACACCCTGGCGATGATCGGGGTGATCCTCATCGGCTATTTCGTAGCGCGCCTGATCATCAATCCGCTTTCATCGCTGGTGCGAACAACGCGCGCCATCGCAGGCGGAGATCTGACCCAGCGCAGCGAAGTCAAAACCAATGATGAGATCGGTCTTCTCGCCAACACCTTCAACGACATGACCGAAAACCTGCAGCAGCGAACGCACGAGCTGGAGAAAACGAACAAGATACTGGAACAGATGGATCGTACAAAGATGCGTTTCATCCAGATTTCTGCACATGAACTACGCACCCCGCTGACCCTTGTTCAGGGATACGCCCAGATGGTCAACATCAAGGGGAAGGATCGTGCAGACCTCACGAAATATACGAACGGCATCCTGGATGGAACGTCGCGCATCGTGGATATCATTGACAACATGCTGGATGTCTCCCGCATCGATACGAACCAACTGGAAGCCATGTCGGTTCCAACAGAGATCGAACCGATCATCGAAAAGGTGCAAAAAACTTTCCAGCCTTCTTTTGAGGAACGCAATATTGATTTCACAGCACAAGGGTTTACCGACCTGCCTGAGATCAAAGGCGATAAAGACCTGCTTTACAAAATGTTCTCTCACGTCATTGGAAATGCGATCAAATACACACCTGATGGCGGAAAAATAGATGTCAGCGGGCGGACCGTTCAGAACGGTTCTCAGGAACCAAAGATCGAGATCATGATCAAGGACACCGGCATTGGCATCGATAAGGAAAGCCAGGATCTGGTCTTTGAAAAATTCTATCAAACAGGTGAAGTGCTTTTACACTCCTCCGGCAAGACAAAATTCAAAGGAGGCGGTCCTGGTCTCGGGCTTGCCATCGCACGCGGCATTGTAGATGCACATGGTGGACGCATCTGGCTGGAAAGCCCCGGCCAGGATGAAGCAACGAACCCCGGCACAACGGTCTTTGTGCAGTTGCCAGTCAATGGACACGCCCATGACAGCGCTTGAACAAGATAAACAAGATAAGCGCAACAGACGCGACTGGCTCATCATCCTTCTGCTTCTGCTCTTCGGATTCCTGTGCATCATAATCACAAGCGGATGGGCGCTCCGCTTCGCTCCAAACTGGAGGCTGGATACCAGCATGGAGTCCCGTCTCGACCCGAACAGTGACTTCCTCACTTCCAAACCAAACGGCTTCTTCGAACCCCTCGATCCATCCATTCTCACACAACCCGCATGGATGAACGTATTTCTCACACCGGGTGCATCCTTTGCCACAAAGACTCCCGCTCCAGTTTCGACATCTGTAAATACAACACCGACACCACCATCAACACCCACCAAACCATCCACAGCCCCACCAACAAACACACCTATCGTATCTCCCAGCCCAACAAGGACAAGTGCATATATTCCTCCAGCCACAAAAACTTCGACACCTGGTCCTGTCTTTAGCGCCGACTTGCGAATCACCAAAAGTGACGGGGTTGCGACCTATATCGCAGGCAGTCCTGTAACATACACAGTTGTTGTTTCAAACAATGGACCGGATAATGTCAATGGCGCGGTGGTTTCAGACCCGAAACCATCACAGGTCACAACCTGGCAATGGGCTTGTACGAATCAAAGCAATGGGGCAAGCGGTTGCAGCCCCATGCTTGGAAATTCAAACTTCAACGATACAGTGTATCTGCCCAGTGGGGGGAGCATCACCTATACGGTCACGGCAAATATAGCTGTGAGTGCAACAGGCAATCTGGTCAACACCGCATCGGTTTCTGTGCCTGCTGGATACAAAGACCCCAATACTGCAAACAACTCCGCAACGGATACGGATACACTACCCGCCGATTTACAGATCACAAAAGACGATGGCGTTACAACCTACATCGCGGGAGGCAGTGTAACGTACACAATCACCGTAACGAACAGCGGTCCCAACAATGTGACTAACGCAACCGTGACGGATAACACCCTGACCACCGCAGCCAATCCGAATATAGCCAGCGCAACATGGACTTGTTCCGGCACTGGAACCTGCACTGCAAGCGGTTCAGGCAATATCAACGACAACACAGTTGATTTGCTGGTTGGTCAATCTGTAACCTACACGGTTAATGCAAACATCTCTGCTACAGCCACAGGCAACCTGACCAACACAGCATCGGTTTCTGTTCCTGCTGGATACACCGATCCAAACCATTGGAAACAACTTCGCATATAGACACCGATACCTACGCCCCATCCGCCGACTTGGTCAATCACAAAAACAGATGGGGTTGGAACATATACGTGTTGGAGGCAGTGTAACATATACGATCACTGTAACAAACAACGGACCTGATGATGTCGCAAATGCAACAGTAACAGATAATTTATCAGGACATCCAAACATAGCCAGCGCCACATGGACATGTTCCGGCACAAGCGGTGGAACCTGTGCGGCAGGCGGACTCAGGCAACATCAACGACAGTACGGTTGATTTGCCCGTTGGCGCATCTGTGACCTATACGGTCAATGCAATATCAGTTCTGCCGCAACTAGGTCGCATTGACAAACACTGCCACTGTGACATACCAGCATTACAGAAACCGTACCTCGGAAACAACTCCGCAACAGACACCGACACGCCTATAAATCAATGTGAACTTGGGAATCACAAAACAGACGGACAGTCACAACTTACACACCCGGCAGTCCAGTCACATATATTATTGTTGTATCGAATACAGGATCCATCAGATGTGATTGGCGCAACTGTAACTGATCACATTTCCTGCCAACTCAAATATAGCCAATGCAACTTGGACGTGCTCTGGTGCAGGCGGCGCAACATGTACCGGAACCAATGGTACCGGGAAATATCAACGACACGTGTAAATATCCCTGCTCAGCGGAATCATTGACTTATACTGTTACCGCCAATACTTGCATCCATCTGCGACAGGTAATCTGTCCAACACAGCAACGGTCACTGCGCCAGGTGGATACGATCGGACACCAGCAACAACTCTGCATACTGATATCGGATACACCTGCCCCCTCAGCAGACCTTGGCATCACAAATACAGATAACTCCACAGATTACGCTCGCGAACGGAACAAAGACATATACCATTGTGGTTTCCAATGCAGGACCATCTGATGTAACAGGCGCAACCGTGACAGACACTTTCTCAAGGCAATGCAAATATTACCAGTTGGACTTGTTCGGCATCGGGTTCGGCAACATGCACTCGAGCGGTGGTGCAGGCAATATCAACGACACAGTGAATATGCCTGTTGGTTCTACTATTACTTATACAGTTAACAGCAACATGTTGTCGCTGCGCCATCTGGAACTCTGGATCAACACAGCAACAGTCACTGTACCTGGCGGATATACGGATCCTGTACCGGAAACAACTCGCTGCTAGACACAGATCACACTGATTCAATCTGTATCCTTCGGGTAACCAATTGGCAATATTGGCACATACTAAAGATGGACAGTATCAATATCATTCTCCAACAGGCAATCCATTACTCTGACATTTAGCACACCTCTTATCGTTAGGCATCATTCGGGCTACGATCTTGTTTACTATGAATTGCCAGTAACAATCCGCGAATCGTAATGGCATTCATGATGGATCAAGTGATCCTTGCAAATTAGCGACGGTTCCAATTGGTATACCATTTTCAATTGGGGAGATGGTTTCCCGAATCTGAATACACAAATATCCAAATCCGTTGAGCAGCCAACCCAACGGACTGTCAACTGCGCATGAGAACCATGATAATCTGTTCCACTTGATGGACATTACTATACAACGGTATCAGGTATCACTATTGACTTGGATGGTATCTGTACCCACTGGAACAAACTATTACATATATCCGTATCATCCTCACCCATTCTGCTCCAAGTGGCGATGGCATTGAAGTGGATGCCATCTACGTTGTTCCATAAATAAATATATCTTGTGAATATAAACAAAACAGGTGATGCGGAGGAGTCGCATCACCTGTTTTATTACGTCTTGCTAATCGAACTTATTGACCAGCTCTGTTGTGTAGGCTGCCCCATCGGTCCGTTACCAAAACCATGTCCGCCACGTGGACCGCCGAAACCAAACCCAAAGCCCTGTCCATCAAGAAAGCCTTTGTCGAGTCCTTCCAACAGCCAGTTCGCTTTATCCTGCGACATCTTTCCATCCGTTACAGCCTGATTGATCTGAGTCCGCATTTGATCCTTGCGTGCTGCGCTGATGGCATCCTGTACGGTTTGGATATCGACCTTTTGATCAGTTGCCACCTGCTGAAGAGTCTTTCCACTTTTCAACGCGGCAGAGAGATCATCCGATGTCATGCCAAGCGCCTTGGCGGCGGCATCCAATTCTGCGGAGGGGAGCATGAACGGATGGGCGGCTCGAATGGCTTCCATGACCGTCTTTATATCAACACCCTGCGCAGTGGCAATATCGGCAAGGGTCTTTCCGCTTTTGAGTTGCGCAGATAGATCATCGGACGTCATGCCAAGTGCTTTGGCGGCGGCATCCAATGCGGCGCCACTTAAGTTGAAGCCAGGTCCGCCACCGGGACCGTGTCCATTCATCCATCCAACGGCGGGTGGAGTTTGGTCCTGTGCGTAAGCGGCAGTTGCTCCAACCACACCGACCACTAACAAGGCGGCAAGCAAGCCGCCAATGACGATCAAATACTTTTTAGTCATTGTTACTCTCCTTATTTTTGTTTGGTCGGAACACCTCCAACCTGCCCCTATCTTATCGGGAGGATGTTATGAGCCTGTGATGAGGTTGTGTGAAAATTGTGTGGAACGATTCGACCTGTCTATCCGTTCAAACTACAATCAATGCGATGTCATTCTGAGCGAAGCGAAGAATCTCTGTCAATATAGTCAGAGACCCTTCGGTCGCTGAGAACCGCTCCCTCAGGGTGACATAAATATAAACACAAGGAGAGGAAATCATCATGGCATCCAAAAGAAATATCATTCTTGGCATCTTTTTGCTTATCTTCACAATTGGGGGAGTGGCAGTATATCGTTTCTATCGCCAGCCACTCGGTGAGGCGCTCGAACTGCCAACAGCGACACGAACGCGTCCAACGCTGACCAGCCTCCCCGTCGGGACAGAAGCGGGGATCAACGCATCCACAGAAACACCGCAGGCAACATCCACATCCACGCCCAAGCCGTTATGCGGCGGTCCATCCACAATGAACATCCTTGCCATCGGTTCGGATTCGCGCGGTAATCATTATTTGTATGGGCTGGCGGATGTCATCCGCCTCGTGCGCGTGGATTTCATAAATGCGCGCGTCAGCATCCTTGAGGTGCCGCGTGACTTGTGGGTGGATATCCCCGGCATCGCCAGTCACTATGGCATCACGCAAGGCAAATTGAATCAGGCTTATTTATACGGCAACAAAGGGCTTGGTTATTACGATGGTCCCGGTGAAGGACCCGGCTTACTGGCGCGCACGTTAAATCAAAACTTTGGCGTGCAACCCGATCATTACATTGCCGTCAATATGGTAACTTTTGAAAATATCGTGAACGCCGTCGGCGGGATCGACGTGTACCTGCCTTATGAGGTCAGCGTGAAATCGCACGATAACCCCAAGGGATTTGGTATTCCGCCCGGTCAGCATCATATTGACGGTGAGACCGCACTATGGATCGCGCGCATCCGTCAGTATCATACATTTAGCCGCGCCGAAAATCAGAACATCGTCATGTGCGCGCTTCGCAAGAAAATTTTAAGTCCCGCTATTGTGCCCGCTGTCCCGGAATTGATCAGCACCTTCCAACGTTATGTGCAAACCGATCTCAGCCCCGAGCAGATCAACCAACTCGCCTGCCTCGCCACACAAATGCACGGCGGTGACGTGGTCTTCGCCAGTTTCCCGATCAAGCTGTTCAGCAATGCAAAACAATTCGACCCGCAACTGGGTGACACCACCTCCATTTTGGATGCGGATAAAAATATTCTACGCGACTACATCGACCGCTTCCAACTTGGACTTTGGCCTGATCCTGACCAAATTATCAATACCACGCCCTCACCCGCCGCCACCGATCTTGAATTCGCATGTGATGATTAAATGAACAAGTGAGACGAATACTCGTCTCACTTGTTGACTCACCAACAAACCCTTTTTACACTTTCTCCACCGGGAACTGGATCTCCGTCACCGTATCCGGATCAGTCTGACTGCCGTTCTTAGACGGATTGAGATAGACCTCGCGGCACGGTCCCACGATGCGATAACCGTTATCCGTGATCCACTTGCCGATGGCATTATAGGCTTCGCCTATTGTGGCGAACCCTCCGTTATGGATCGTACACGCCGTGCTCGCTATGGCTGGCAAAGTCCGCACCTTCACACGCTTCAACTCGCTAAGGTTGCCATCGATCGGCTCGCAAACTTCAATATCCCAATCGCGTTCCTTGAATTCATCATCGTGATAGAGCGCAAAACAGGCACCATTCGGGCGGATACGATTTGCCTCCAAATACTCCCCTACCTCCTGCCACAACCCGCCCTGTTCAGACGGCAACGGCACAACGTCCCGCACAGACGCGATCTTGACCGCATCCACTTTTTTGATGACAACATCATACTTGGACATACCATTCTCCTGTTCGATTTGTCTCAGTCGCGTTCGGATGCGCTCAAGACGCTCTGCTTCTTCCTGGACCATCTGCCTGACTTCTGTTTCCCGAAGCTTGAGCATCCCCCGCATCTGCTCCACAGACAGTCCATCGTCAAGGAGACGGCCGATCTCCTCGAGCGAAAAGCCCAGGTCCTTGAGCGTCAGGATGCGATTAAGCACCGACAACTGGCTATACTCGTAGAGACGATACCCTGTGAAGGGATCCACTTCCACAGGTTTGAGCAAGCCCATTTCATCGTAGTAGCGCAACGTCTTCACCGAAACGCGGCTGAGTTTTGAAAAGTCTCCGATACGTATCATGCTTGGAAGCCTCCGATGCGTGTTATACACCCTCCAGCGGCGGGAGAGTCAAGTGGAAGGACAGTAACATAATGATATATCATTTCTCACTTGACCCTTCCCCCTTCCCGTTCTACAATTCAAATCGTCTGACAATTCAATTACCTCTCACAAGGAGACACAACAATGCCCGATTATTTATTCCGCGGAAAACTTGCCAAACTCGACCCCGATGTCTATGAACTGACACAACTCGAAGCGGAGCGGCAAGCCCGCAAATTGATCTTGATCGCTTCCGAAATCGACCGCGCCACTGGCGATACGAGAAGCATTATCTTCTGCATTCCAGAACATCTATGCGGAAGGCTATCCCGATGAAGAGACGCGTTGGATGACCGATGAGGAAATCCTCGATTACCCGATGCGACTGGCTCATTATCGCCGCAGCAGTGACCCGCGCTACTACAAAGGCGTCGAATACGCGGATGCGGTCGAGGCGCTGGCTCGTCGTCGTGCAGCAGAGACCTTCGCCGCGAACGGAGTCACTGCCGACCAGATCTTTGTCAACGTGCAAGCCCTCTCTGGCGCGCCCGCCAACAACGCGGTCTATCATGCGTTGGTTGATCTGGGCAGCACGGTCATGGGATTGAATTTGCTGCATGGCGGACATCTCTCACACGGCTCATCCGTCAATCGCAGCGGTCAATGGTACAACGCGGTGCATTACACCATCGACGAAAACGAAAAACTGGACTATGACGCCATCCGCGCATTGGCATTGGAGCACAAACCCAAGTTGATGATCGCGGGATACTCGTCTTATTCGTGGGTTCCTGATTGGAAGAAGTTCAGGGAGATCGCGGACGAGGTCGGTGCGTACTTCCTGGCGGACATCTCGCACATTGGTGGTCTCGTTGCGGCTGGTGTGATCCCTTCACCGATTGGATATGCTCATGTGGTGATGTCTACGACGCACAAGAGTATTGACGGTCCACGCGGGGCGGTGTTGTTGACCACGGACGCGTCCATTGCGAAGAAGATCGATAAAGCCGTCTTCCCCGGTGAGCAAGGCGGACCACACGTCAATGTGTTTGCGGCTTTGGCTCTTACATTCAAACTGACTCAAACAGAACAGTTCAAGAAATTACAGAACAAACTGTTAAGAACGCTGCAGCGATGGCGGACCAATTCACCAAACGCGGATTGCGCGTCCCGTTTGGTGGAACGGATACGCATCTGGTGAATGTGGATTGCACGAGCATCGTCGGTGAGGATGGAACCTCATTAAGCGGCGATCAAGCCTCACGCATTCTCGACATTGTCGGCGTAGTGGCAAATCGCAATACGATCCCTGGTGACAAGAATTCGCGCGACCCAAGCGGAATCCGTTTGGGGACGCCGTGGATCACACAGCGTGGTTTCGATGAGAAGAAGACTCGTCAGCTTGCAGACATCATGGCGGATGTGTTGCTGGCGTGTGCGCCGCATTCTGTGGATACCGTCCGCAAAGGCAAGCAACGACGCGCGAAGCTGGATTTCAAAGTATTGAACGATGCCAAGTTGAAAATCAGCAAGTTGACTGAGTCAGCTGGCATTGACTTCAAGTACAAGGCGCATGGATATCCGCACTTCTATTACATTGACGAAGAATCGAAGGCGAAGGACGGCTGTGTATGAGTTGAGCGGCGACAGGCGTCAGGCAGATGTTGGATTATGCGATTCGTCTGATTTATCAGCGTTGAAACCCGGCATGAGTCCAGGCGACGGACGATCTCAACCCCGAAAGGCAAGGTCAAGGGAACGTTGAAGAATATGGATGACATAATATTCCAATTGGCTGTGCCTGTTGCGAAGGCGGGCATGGTGGCGACATGGCTACGTGACTTTCAGACGGATATATGTCGTTCAATTTGGATGGCAAAAAAGATTTCAGCGCAAAGCGGATGCCTGGACCGTTCACCGTCAGGGAGACAAAAGAAAAGATCGCAGTGCGTGACGGGTAAAGCTGTCAGTGAAGATAAACCCTGGTTTGTTGGAATCAAGCCCGATGGTAAGGGTGAAGCGCCATCGTCCCCGAGCGGAGCGAGTGGGATGCCGCCCTTTGAGTGGAATGAAGTCGAAGGCGAGTTGAAGAAGACAGCGTTGAATCAAACTCATCGAGACCTCGGCGGCAGGATGGTCCCCTTTGCAGGTTGGGAGATGCCTGTGCAGTATTCGGGTATCTTCGAGGAGCATCTTGCCACGCGCAATGCGGCGGGCTTGTTCGATGTTTCGCACATGGGCGTGTACGATGTGCGCGGCGCGGATGCGGCGTCGTTTTTGGATGCGGTCTGCGGCAACGACTGCGGCGGGCTGCGACCTGGCGAGTCGCTTTACACGCATTTCCTGACGCCCGATGCGGATGTGATCGACGATACGCTCGTCTATCGCCGCGGCTGGGACACGTATCTCGTGGTGGTGAACGCCTCGAACGATGACAAGGATCGGACGTGGCTCGAAAGCGTGCGCGATGGAAAGGTGCGGATCGATAATGCCCGTCCGTTTGCGCGGACGTTTGGATATAACGCCGAGCTTCGCAACTTACGGGACCCGAAAGCTGGTTCTGCCATGCGACTGGACATCGCCCTGCAGGGACCGCGTTCCCGCGATACGCTGTTGGCAATGGGCGTGGACAGTGAGACACGTGAACGCATCATGAAGTTGAAGCGGACAGAGTTATGCGATGCGGTAGTTGGCGGTTTCGATTTGATCGTCTCGCGCACGGGTTATACCGGCGAGAAGCTGGCGTTCGAGTTGTTCGTCCATCCCGAGCAAGTCGTGGACTTTTGGAATGCGGTCTTGAAAGCAGGCGAGCAGTTCGGCGTCAAGCCGATCGGTTTGGGCGCAAGAGACTCATTGCGCACCGAGGCGGGACTTCCGTTGTATGGGCATGAGATGGGATTGGGTCTCTGGCAATGTAGTTGGGCGGGGAGACCCGGCCTAGCGTGACTTGGGTGTTGCCGAAGGCGGATTTGGTTCGTATGTGAAAACATACAAGCCGTGGTTCATCGGGCGGGATGCGTATGTGGCGCGCGAGAAAGAACGCAAGGGAGTCGTCATCCGCTTTACGTTCGACGAACAGCGCACACGCATGGCGCACAACGGCGACCCCGTGATCAATGAAAAAGGCGAACGCATTGGCTTCGTCACCTCCTGCGCGATTGACGGTCAGCGCTTCATCACAGGTCAGGCGTATGTGGATTTGGCGTATACAAAGATGGGCACGCCGATCGGTATCCATCAAGGCGGCAACATGGAACGTCCCGCTGGGATGGCGAAGGTGGTGAGTTGGTTCGCTAAGTTGTGAGCGGATTGCCTTTGGCGTAACGGATAAACGGATTGGAAACGGATGGGACGATGCTTTGGCATCGTCCCATTTTTATATCATTGCGAGCGAACCGCCTCGAGCTGAGCGTGTGCAATCTCCTAATGGCTTGAAGAGGTTGTATAATACCCACACGATGGCAAAAGAGGGAAAGATGTCTTATGAAGTCACGAATAACTGATGAATAGCAAGTCTATAGGGTGTGAAAGAGGCAAGAAAATGACACAACAACAAGATGAAGCGGAACAGCGGAAACAGGAACGGCTGGAACTCGAGCAGAAGCAGGAACAGGAACAAAAACTGCGTCAACAGGAGCAGTTACAACTGGAACGGGAACAGGAAGAGAAACAAAAACTACACAGACAGGAACAGTTGCAACTCGAACAGGAGCAGGTGGAGAAACAAAAACTGCGCAGACAGGAACAACTGCAACTCGAGCAGGAGAACGAAGAGAAACGAATCCTGCGGCAACAGAAGAAATAGTAAGTTGTAAACGGACTTTGAAGCGGAATAACGGATTTGGAAACGGATGGGACGGCGGAGGGTGGGACGCTGTCTCAAAATAAATTGGCGAGTTATCTGCAAAATGTCAAATCATTCGAAAGCATTGGTTCCATTGGAATCTTGGTCATATAATTCACCTGAAATTCGACATCAGGGGAAATCTCTTGATATAGGACTATTGGCTGAAGCATTAATCTATTACGATCAAATTTTGCTTCAAATAACAAATCAACCACAATTTGCAGAATTTCTCCATTGGTTTATTTCTCAAAATAAATATCAAGAATTCCTCTCATTATTCAATGATGAAACTATAAAACTGTATGATTATAGTTTTTCCACTTCTGCCATTAAAGATGAACGTACAAACAGTTACATCATTATGAATATACAAGATCAGGTTCAAGAACGACACAATACGTTTGAACAAAGATTTCTGTATCACGAAAGTTTGAAGCCTCTCTTCAAAAACCATCGTGAAAGAAAGAAGTTGTATAAGGTTCTAAGGGACAAAGTAATTGAAGTGAAAGCTAAAGATTTTAGCAATTCGATAGAAAATGCACGTTTAGATTTTTTAGACCCAAGAAGAAATACTCTATTAATTCAATCTTTTTTAGATGATATTTATCCTGCTCTTGACTTGGGAATCCCACCTGTTGTTGCAGCAAAAATAGAAAATCTACCCAACGGCAAACGTATAACATACAATCATAAACTTTGAGAATATATCAAAGTTACTTGGTCAAGATTTGAATTTTAATCAAGGAACACCATTAACCGCAATTGCACATTGCAATAGATTAATATGGTCAGCCGCTTAAGAAAAGTGTGATTTGTATCTGGGGAATCCAATGGCTAATCTTGTCGGGGACAAATTATACGAAAGTCATTTACGAAATACAAAAGTAAAGGAAGTAATAAGTGAATTAAATCAAGAAGTTGAGTTTCCCAATATAAGAAATTCTAGTCAATGAGGGAAAGCTGGATTTGAAAGAGATCCTGAGAATCAGGAAGGAAGGCAAAAAAATTCCGTACTTGGTTACAAACTGAAAGTGACCGTGATCGAAATGCAATCATTGCCTATCACAATGAAGTTGCTAAAGAAGTGGGGATAATATCAATGGGGCGAAAGACATTACGCATGTTTGGTATTTTAGGCATACCTGTAGCGGCAGCAATTGCAGCAAAAACATATCCTGAAGCCGCCTTGATAACTGGAAGCGCTAGCGCTGGCATTAAATATCTTGTAGATGTAGCATCAAAAATTGGTGAAAATTGGAAACCTGTGGTGTTTGGCAATTGGGTGAGAAATCGAATTGAAAAGGTTCTGAAAGAGAAAGGATAAATCCGCCAGTGGAGGGAGAGCGCGTTGGAAGGGTGAATTCCACCTCACCCCGATTTTGACGGTTTTCGGCGGTACGAGTGGGACCTCACCCAGATTAGCGTGATTGATCGGCGTGATGACTTGTCCCTCTCCAAATGGAGAGGGTATTTTGTTGTCTTCTTTTCTGTGCGATGAGGGTGTTGAGTTTCCAAAGCAACACTTCAGTATGAGGAACGTTTTAGCCCCTCCCATTCAGGGGAGGGGTTGGGGTGGGGTTAGCTTGTAAATTCGTAAAAAAGCTCTACAATGATTTTAGAGAAAGGATAGTCCAATGAACCAAACCCTTTTTGCTATTGGTCTACTCGTTGTAGGTATTGACGCTGTTCTTTTGCTGACGAATGTGATCGAGTCTGAAGTCGCTGCCATGATCGCAATGATAGGCATCGGATTAATTGCTGCATCAGGCAGGTCGAAAATCAAACGAATTTAGTGAGACAAATCCGCCAGTGGAGGAAGGGAGAAAAATCTCCCTCACCTCGATTCTGACGGTTTTTCGGCGGGACGAATCCCCCCTCTCCCAGCGGGAGAGGGCATTTTGTTGTCCGCGTTTATAATCCCATCATGCTTAATAGTAACTTCGTCATTATTGGTACATTGATCAGCGCCGCCGGTTCAGTGGCTTATCTGATCGATACGATAAGAGGCAGGGTTAAACCCAACCGGGTATCCTTTTTGCTTTGGGCGATTGCGCCCTTTATCGCATTTTTTGCACAAATCAAACAAGGCGTGGGGCTGGAATCACTCATGACTTTCAGTACTGGCTTTTTGCCGCTGATTATCGTCATTGCCTCGTTCGTCAACAAAGAAGCGGAATGGAAATTAACAAAATTCGATCTAACCTGCGGATTGTTATCCATCGTGGGACTCATTCTCTGGTTGATCACAAAGGTGGGTAATGTAGCCATCTTTTTCAGCATTGTCGCTGACGGACTTGCAGCCATACCAACAGTAGTCAAGGCTTACAAGTATCCGGAAACAGAGCTTGCATGGCCCTGGTTGGCTACCTCATTTGGGGTCATACTCACTTTATTGACACTCACAAGCATTACCTTTGCGAACAGCGGTTTTATTATCTACATTCTCATCGTGGATACACTGATCTTCTTACTCGTGCAATTCAAGCTGGGGGAAAAAGTACCAAAACCAACAGTGTCTTAAAAGCTTCTTGCAAGTTCAACCGAACTTGTTGCAAATTAAAATCGAACTCCATTTTACGGCTAAGAAACTTGTCAATAGGATGGACTGGGTGGGGGCGAGTTTCCAAGTCAATATTTTGTTTGAACAGCAAAAGACTTCTCCCCGCCTGCCATCGAATGGAATTGATGGAGAGGGGTTAAAATAACAATGTGATAATCAAAGTCAACTCTCGAAATCAAATCTCCATTTCCAAATCCGTGTGTGAGAAGTTGAAGATCAAAACTGGAGTCGTCCATGCTTGAATATGTCAATCTCGATCTGGCTTTGCCGAAAGAAGAGTATAAAAAACGATTAAGACCGTTACAGCAACGCCTCTATGAATTGGAACACGCGGTCTTCGACGCGAACGTTCCAGTCATCATTGTGTTCGAAGGCTGGTCAGCTACGGGCAAGGGACGACTGATCCGTCTGCTTGCGGAGCGCCTGGACCCGCGCGGCTTCCGCGTCGTCCCGATCACGCCGCCGCGTACCGCCGAGTTGCGCTATCCGTGGATGTGGCGCTTCTGGCTCAAGATCCCTGCACGCGGGCAAATGGTTGCGTTCGACACATCCTGGTATCGCCGGGTCTTGATCGACCGTTTGAACAAGACGATCAGGAAGGCTGAACTGCGCGCCGCCTACCACGACATCGCCGAATTCGAAGAGATGCTGACCGCCGATGGAACGGTCATCCTAAAATTCTGGCTGCACATCAGCGAAGCGGATCAAAAGAAGCGCATCAAGAAATTGCGCAAGGATAAGTTGACAGCCTGGCAGGTGGGAGAAGAGGACATCCTGCAAAACAAGCACTATGAAAAATATGCAGGTTTCGTCGAAGATATGATCGCGCGGACAGATTCGCCTCATGCGCCCTGGACGATTGTTGAGGCATCCGATCGATATTACATGCGCATCAAGGTTTTTGAAACGATCATCGCTTCGCTCGAAGCGCGCCTGGAGTTGCCACCTTCTTTGGGAGCGAATGCCAAACGTCCGCGCGTCGCAAAGGAGATGAAAGGAGCCGTCAATGCTTGAGCGTCTTGATCTTACATTGGCAACCGAGCGCGCCGAATACAACAAACAGCTCAAGGCTTTGCAGGCTGAACTGCATGAACTGGCATTTCAAGTCTACACACAGAAGCGACCCGTGGTCATTGTCTTTGAAGGGATGGATGCCTCGGGCAAGGGCGGCACGATCAAGCGCCTGACCGAACGCATCGATCCACGCGGCTATGTGGTCTGGCCCATCTCCGCGCCGTCGGGCGAAGATAAAGAGCATCATTACCTGTATCGTTTTTGGCGGCGCCTGCCCGAGCAGGGACAGATCGCCATCTTTGACCGCTCATGGTACGGGCGCGTATTGGTCGAACGCCTGGAAGGGTACTGCACCGAAGCAGACTGGCGCCGCGCCTATAGCGAGATCAATCAGTTCGAGCGCCAGCTTACAGACTTTGGCACCGATTATCTTTAAATTCTGGATGCACATCAGCAAACAGGAACAACTCAACCGTTTCCGCGAACGTGAGCGGACAAATTACAAAACATGGAAGATCACGGATGAGGATTGGCGCAATCGCGGCAAATGGGAGGATTACATCACCGCCGCGGAAGAGATGCTGTTGAAGACAAGCACACCCGATTCTCCCTGGACACTGGTGGAAGCCAACGATAAATATTTTGCGCGCATCAAATCCCTGCGCACGGTCGCTGAGAAATTGCGACAGAAGTTGAAGTGAGAAAAAACAATAATGGAACGCGGATAATACAGCTTAGTCCTATCACCAGTCCAAGTCCATATTATGTTTGATGAATGTTCTAACTCCTCTCCTTATGAAGTTTAAAAAATAAATACCGTAAGCCTGTCGCCCTGAGCGTAGCGAAGGGTCTCCACTCCTGAAGTTCGAGACCCTTCGGTCGCAAAAAACGCTTCCTCAGGGTGACATGTCCTTTAGAAACAGGGTTACCGTTTGTAATTTCTTAAAAGCCATTAGGAGAGGGCTGGGGTGAGGTTTTTACACTAGTTCATTCGGGGGTTGGCGAGTTTCAAAAGATGGAGTGACAATCAAACCATTATCCGTATGAAAGGAATCACATCCAATGAAACTTAGTGGCAGCACGTTATTCTGGATATTTCTCTGGTCCATCTTCATGGGGATTACAGCGATCTCGATAGGCTTTGGAGCCATATTCCCTTCCATGAACCGTATCGCCGGACCATTCGTCTGTCCGAACGGGAAAATGGAGCTCACCACACAAGACTATCAAGTCTCTCCCACGGAAAGTGGCACCATACTCAACTGGTATTGTGTAGATCAGAAAACAGGTGACAGAACTGAATTGGGCATCTTTCCGATGAGTTTGTATGCCGGGGTGATCTATGGTCTCTTGTTGTTCGTGGTGATCGTCGTTGGCTGGTCTCTTTATAAAAGATGGGATGCGTCTCCCAAAAGTGCGGAAGCTCTGAAGTGGGCAGGTTGGATTCGAAACGGTCTCATCATCCTGTTCGTCCTCGGTTTAACACTATTCAATTTAAGACCCTTGATCCGTTCCATGACAGCGACTCCGGTTCCGACTCCAGTGGTGGATGCCACTGCCACATCCATTGCGCGCACTTTTAAGGAAATGAGTTCGGGCGCCCTCAGCGATTTCAATTCGACCGAGAAACCGCTTGCCAACTGGAAGAATATTCCCATCATGTCGCAGGCAACCGCGGGTCAGGCAGTCGATCCTAATCGTTATTCTTTTAGAGTCCCTGTGGATACGGGAACGATCGCCTCATTCTACAGCGACAAGCTAAAGCCGCAGGGCTGGGAGATCAAGGATCAACTGTCATGGGGTATCGAGTTCACCAAAGACAAGAGCACCCTGTTGGTTACCATGGCACCTTACTCAGATCTGCAAAGCTGGGTCGTGACTCTCGTCCTTGTTCCATAGTTCTGTCTGCTTTATTACCCCATCAACAAGTTAACACCTAACCTAAAGTGGATGGAGATACCCTGAAGAACCTGTCACAGATTGTGGAAAACGTAGAAATTAGTTGCATCCTGAAAACGGGCGAAGATCACGAAGGCGAAAAGCCCATCCAATAAAACGCCAAAAACGCAACCGTCAGGCAACAGGCGATCAATCCCATAAAAAGCAGGATCAATGGAGTGAGCCAAACGCTCATGGCAGAATCGATCTCGGCTTTTTGCGGATCGGTCAAATCATAACGAACTTTGACCGTGTCACCGACTTTGTTGCTCGCAGGGAATGAACCAAACTCAGATGTGAACTTGACCTTCTCTCCAGATGGGAGGGTGAACTCAACCACCGGACAGAGAATGTAACCATGGGCACTGGTTGTGCTCTTCTGTGTCAATTCCAGGACAGTGCCGGTCGCGGCAACCCTGTCTTGCATGGTGCGTTGCTGCTTTAGATATGCCCAAACTGCGCCGCCCAATAATCCAAAAGCCGACAATCCCAGACATAAACCCATAAATAGAAACATAGGATTCTCCGTTCAAGAGTTGAGAGGAAAATTATTTTTTCTGATTGTTCGTACTATACCAGATTTGAGCTGTCTGATTTTGTCGCATTTGAGGAGACTCGTATGTATACGAAAAAAAGATTCTACAACTGTGTTTCTAAAGGCTCTCGTCTAACACCCAACTCAAGTCGTATCTGGGCAACTCAGGGAGGGACTTCTCATCTTGAATGCCTCGCTCTTTGGGCGAGAGCATGGCAAGGTGTCCGTGAATGTTCAGCGCATCACATCCCATTTCCCAATTCGCGATCCAAATGCCCAGCGCCACAGGTGCGTAGTAACGTGATTCAATGAATTCATAGAAATCAAAACGCTCCAAATGTGACTTGCCCTTATCACTTCCATCCATGACTGCGACGCAGCGTGTTGTTTGTCCGTTATATGAAGATGGAGCCCACTGACATATCTCGAAGTTGCGTCCAAACCGATTGAAAGGTTCCGCTTCCAGGTTCAAAGGTTCTGTTAGTTGTGGGTCTGTGAAAAAGAGTGAGGAGAGCGGACGGCGGCGGTAAAACTGCGCATTGAAGACACGGATGAACAGAGGGATATACCCTGATCTGTATCCAACAGCACATACACAGATGATATGGTCTTCCTCTTCGTTGAAACGATCCCCCAGGTACTTTCATGATGCTTGCGTGATCGGCGCCGGGTCCGATCCAGCATGTTCCCAATCCCATGCGGGTTGCATCCATGACGATCTTCTGCAAGCTTCTGCCCACGTCGATGACTGCGAGGCGGTTGTACTTTTTCGGAGCAATTGCCACGAGGAACTCGGTCGCGTTGACCGTGGGCCAGACCGTCAGCGGCGCAGAAATATATTCGAACCGAACAGGAGATTTACCGATCATGGGCGTCTTCACTATGAATGCGCACGGATTCCATAAGTTCTTTATGGTCGGAGGGTGTCAGTTTTCGGGTCTGGAATGAACGGCAGGAGCGTCTTGACCGCATCAAGTCAAACAAATCCAGATCGTCCTTACGGCGAGGGAGCGCCTCAGGAAGACGAATACGAAACTTCACAGTGACAAGGTCAAAGACTTGCACAACCAACAGGATGATTCCCACATAGATAAATAGATTTGCCAGTGGCGCAATTCCAAGAATGCTTATCAACATAGCAACAAGGAATACTACAAGCGTAAATATCAAAGGTGGAACATATTGCAGCCAGCCAGTGAATTGCAGACGTAACTTTGCCTGCCAAATCGATGTAAAGATATTTCTCAATACGGGTATTTTGATGCTGTCAATGATGGCTTTCTCATTAGGTGTGAGTTTCTGATGGTCGGCTGCCATCCTGGCGGCATGGGACAGATCGGTGTTTGTCATAAAGTTAACTCCTTCAATTTTTATTGCAACCCATTACTTGCATTAGAATAGCACAAAATCTATTGCAAGTCAATACTTGCTTATGGTAGAATTGGATTGACAAGGAGTTCAAATGCCCAAGGTTATCGATGAAACAAAAATATACAGCGCGGCGATCAATATTCTGATGTCGCTCGGATACGATGGCGCCACCACCAAAGAAATCGCGGATATTGCGGAAGTGAATGAAGTCACCCTCTTCCGCAAGTATGGGAGCAAGGCGGGCTTGTTTGAAAAAGCCATCGAACACCAGTTGTCAGATACGCCGCTAAACAAGATCGTTTACACAGGCGAGCTCGAAGCTGATCTATTAGCGATCGTGGAAGCCTATGTGGAAACCAATGAGATGTATGGAGATATTATTCCGATCATCCTGATTGAACTACCGCGCAACCCGGATTTGCAGGAATCGATCAATACCCCCTGGAAGAATATTCAGTCAATCATCAAAACCATTCAAAAGTATCAAAAGCAGGGGCTGTTGAAGAACGAACCTCCGCTTACAACGCTCAGCGCTTTGATGGGACCGATCATGATTAACCAGATGTTTCGACATTCCGGCCTCAGCCTGCCCGTTCCCGCCATGGATCCACAGGCGCACGTGGACGCCTTTTTGAACGGAAGAAAGCTGTAAACACGGATGGTGGAAATTCGTCAAAAGAGCCTGATGATTTTTGAAATCGTCAGGCTCTTTATTCATCAGATCATCTTATGTTCCGTCACACGGACTTTGAACTTTGGGTCAGGTCCTGGGATGGGCATGAGCCTGGTTTTGATCTCGTAATCAGGCGTTTCCAATTCCAATTTTACGGCTCGTAACATGGCTCCGACCGTGACCATCAATTGGACTTCTGCCACGCCCGCGCCGAGACAGGTGTGTGGTCCAAGTGTGTAAGGAGCGAAGATGCCCTGTCCCTGTTTGTGTTCTTTACGCGGCGCAATGTAACGATTGATATCAAACTTCCACGGGTCTGGGAAGAACTCCGGCAGGTAATGAGTCAAACCGTTGACGATGATGATCTCCTGCCCGGCTTCCACGTGATGCCCGGCAAAGTCAAAGGGACGCGTCACGCCTCTCGGAGTGAACGGAGCTACCGGGTAGCGGCGAAGCGTCTCTATGGTGGCGGCGTATAAAGCCTGGAGCTTGGGAAGTTCCTGATAGGGCGGGATGCCGTCAGCGAAGAATTCATCCACCTCTTTTTGGATCGCTTCATAGACTTCGGGATGCTTGAGTATTGCATAGATCATGAATCCCATCGTGTTGGCGACGGTATCCATGCCTGCGAAAAACGGACCGATGGTGGCGGCAAGCAGGTCGTTCTCTTTGAGCGGGTCGCCGTTCCAATCCACGGCAGCAAGCAGGTCGTCCACGAGATCGGGCGCATGTTCATCTGTTGAGTGACGATGTTCATCCAAAACCAGTTTGGCAAACTCCATCACCTTGTTGCGTGCGTTGATATAACGCGGCAGTGAAAGCATAAAGCGCGGCTGACGTTTGATGACCAGCACATTGAGCAGGGTACCCAGATAGATGCGGATGGCGTCGAAGTGTTCTCTTGATGAATGATTAGTGAGCGCTGTGCCAAGTTGTTCGGTAACGAGACGCTGGAACGCATCGCGCGCATAGATGGTCTTACCGGGCGTCCAGGTGTGCGCGGTTTTGTAGGTAAGGCGCGCCATATCATCGAGATGAGGCGCCAGTCCGCTTTTGGAATAGCCGCGTTGCATCACCTTGCGCATATGACGGTGCGGGACTCCGTCCTGTGCGACCATAAAGTTCTTGGAACCCATCTGCCCGGCAAACTCACCAAAGAGCGGTTCGCTGGAAAAAATTTCATCCTTGTCCTGAGAGAAGAAGCGGTTCGCCTCCAAACCAGCCATGACGACAAATTTTTGATTGGCGGCTGTGATGCGGAAGATCGGTCCGTATTTGTGATAACAGTCGAGGAAGAATTCCATCGGACGGTTGAGAAAATCAAGCGCATTCCCAAGAACGGGAAGCCCCGGCACACGTGGAGGTATGGGAAGCGCGGGGTTGAGTGGATTGTTATTAATAGTTTCAGAAACGGTCATTTACGATGTTCTCCTTTACCTTTAAACGAACATGGAAAATTTTACCATTCGGACGATATGAGCTATCTAAGACTGATGCCGTTTTTTGAAATATCAAATGTCGAGGTATTGGAGCTATCAAGGCAACTGGTTCCGTTCGTCACCATGAAGTAGCCTTTGGGGTCGGGGTTCCACGCCCAAAGGGAATAGCAACCTTCGATTAAGGTCATTAATGACAAGAGATCCCCCCGCGTCAAGTGTATAGCCGCGGTAGCCGCATACACCCTGTGGGTTACCTGACTGTAGATAAACAGTGAGATTGATCGTCCCCTTGGTCGGGTTGTCGACACGGATCTTGATCTTCTGCCCCGTCAGGGAAGCTGGCAGGACGTTATTTACACATGGGTCTCCTGCACTGGGATTCGAAGTGGAGGCTGCTCCCTCGGTTGGCACGGGAAGGAAAGTATTTGTAGGCAACGGTATATTCGTCTGGGTTGCTGTTGGTGTTGGCGGGAGTGGCGTAGCAGTTGGGATGGCAGCCTGAGTCTCTGCCACCATCGTGGCGGCTCCCGCGGCTACCGTGCCTGGTATATCAATTGGGACTGCTGTGGGTGTGGCTTTTGCACCACAGGCACTGACGATCACGTGAGAATCAGTGCCTGGGTGAGAATTGAAAAACGTTTCATGTGGATGTCTCCTTGGTGTTTCACGCTGGCTTGAATTATACAGGTAGGATCCCCTCTGCCGCTTCTCACAGGGTGGGTATTTCAAGTGAGCCAGGGTTCGGGGGCTGCATCCTCTACCCAAGGGCAAAGGTCTTTGGGCAATCAAAGCAGTTATGATAATCATCATGCCGTGTTGAAAACAGGAAAGCAAACGAGTAAATGATGCTTTTCGGGAACGACGACGAGCGATATGATTTTCCGGCAAAGCCCCCAAAGAACTTTTTGGAATATTTGCATCAGCTTCTCCTCCAACGCTCAGAACCCAAAGGGTCGCAACGGCAATAGCTAACCAGAAACGAGTAGCTCTTTCAGAATCGAACTTATACGAGCGAGCAGACATCATTCCAAACAACATCATTCGATATTGTCCACTCCCCAAAAACTCAATCACACCCTTATCCCTCAAAAACTGAAGTTGCTGCCTCACCTTCGCCTTGACATTGTGATTCTCGGGATGTTTCGCCTGCAAAACGGACTTCAAACGCATAAACATCATCCAGAGAGAAATCCACCTTCTTGATTCTTTCCACACAAATCAAAACATCAAGCAGCCAGCCTTTTGCTTCGATACTCCCCGTTGACTTTACAAACGTGGTCTTACTCCACCTCTCTAAAACTTCATCCTTCCCGCGGACAACGCCATTCTGCACGAAGAAGATCTTCCCCAAGTCAGGGACATTGCTCACGTCAATGTTGCAGCCAACCCAACCCGCCCGCCTCGCCGTGGACGCTAACGCCTTGCGTTTCTCAATAATGGACGGCACAAAGAAATACTTCGGTATCGTCAGGAAGTTCCGTATCTCCAGCGTGGACTTGTCGTACGTCAGAAAAAAGAAATTGGGATTGTTATCTGAATTCAATCGTTTCGAATCATGGTCGCATACGCGCCATCGACAATTTTCTTCCCCACATTCCCATGCTTGGACTTCAACTCATATTCTTCCGAACAATTCCCACAATAAAAATCAGCGACGGGTTTGTTATTCCCAAATTGACTCAACCCCCTCCCGCAACTGGGACAGAACCCCGCACGGCTGACCCACTCCTCCGTCATCACACGGACTTCCCCGCGCTGGGCTCGAATACTCCTTTGCCTTCACTCGTCACAACCATGCAAGGCACTCCCGCCAAAAGGCACCCATCTCCTTTAGGACGTGTGCCCGAAGGGTAAGGGGACGGGGGTGAGGTCAATTACACCACCAACAAAAAAACACCGAACTTCCTCAGCCCAGTGTTTTCTCGTTACTCGTCAACGTCAAAACTATTCTTTTCGCCAAAGCAGTAAATCCAATTGAATTCGTGTGCATCCTATTTCTTTTGAGTATGAACTTGCAAAATTTTGGTAAAGATTGCTTTCCTCAGGAAGCAATCCCCTTATCGTTTTCCACTTGGGCAGATTTATGTTTCTTTCTTCTGCCAACACTATCAATCCATTGGCAACTTGACTATCCAATGGCACTTCCAAATATTTTTCTATTCGGTCAAGACTATATTCGTTGCGAAGAATTGCGTGATAAGCCGCATCACCTAAAAACAAATTCAATGCTTTACGAGCAGAGCCCCAATAAGCAAAGCGATAATCAAGCTTTTGGATTTCTTTGCTGAGACGAATGGTATGTTTATCTAAAACCTTATTAAAGTCTTTTACATTGGAACATTGAAATTCTTCAAGCTTCAACGTTTTTAAATAAACTCGAGTTGTTGCAATTGTTTTTGATGGATGTCCACGAAGCGTAGAAACTCCAATGGAAGCTTCCGCAATTCTTCTAATGTAGTCATTATTTGTAATGCTCATGATTAACCTTTGGCTACTGTTTACTTTGAATAATTTTCCACTTATTATAAACTGAGCAACAGCCCCCTTCCCATTTGGGAAGGGCGGGGGGATAGGTCCTCACACCACCAACAAAAAAACACCGAACTTCCTCAGCCCAGTGTTTTCTCGTTACAAGTAGGTCATTTCAATTTTCTACGACCGCGCGGTTTCATAACCGCTGACTTTATATTGCTTCGTTTTGTCCCCTCGGTCTTGGCTTGTTTTTGAGTTTGGCGAATAAGAATTCTCAAAGCCTTATTGACACTCTTGGAGTCGGGGAAATGAGCCTTCACATCTTTATCAAGAAGAATGGCATCTTCTTTAGGAACAAAATGCTGTGTGGCAACTGTACCATCCTCTTTTATCACACGGACGGAATATCCTCTCTGCATATCCTTGACATACTTGCCACGTACGCCTTTTTTGCCTTCGAGATTGTACTCGGTCAACATATCGTCTTTTTGAGTTTTATTCGTCTTCTTTTTCATAGCGTTTTCTTTCGGTTTGTGTTGCTTTTCGGCAACTGATAATGCGGATGACAATCGTTTCGTTCTGTTCTTCGCGTTCCGTATGTACTGCCAGCAAAACTCGGTTCCGTTCAGAAAGCCCAATGCTGATAAACCGTTCTTCCTTGCTTGAGTGGAATTCGTCGACAAAAGTGACCAGGAATGGGTCGGCAAAAATGGTACGTGCTTCTTCAAAACCAATTCTGTGCTTTTCAAGATTGGCACGTGCCTTTTTTTCATCCCACTCAAATACGATTTTCATATTTTGGAATTATACCCTCATCCATTCCAGCTCTAATTACCTGTCCGCCAACCTCATTCTATATTGACCACGTCCCAAAAACTCAATCACCCCCTTATCCCTCAAAAATTGAAGTTGCTGCCTTACCTTCGCCCTGACATTGTGATTCGCAGGATGCTTCGCCTTCAAATATCCTTCAAACGCATAAACATCATCCAAAGAAAATTCCTGCTTCTTGATTTTTTCCACACACATCAAAACATCAAGCAACCATCCTTTGGCTTCCACATCCCCCGTGGACTTCACGAAGCCTGTCTTACTCCACTTCTCTAAAACTTCATCCTTCCCGCGGACAACGCCATTCTGCACGAAAAAGATCTTCCCCAAGTCAGGGACATTGCTCACGTCAATGTTGCAGCCAACCCAGCCCGCCCTCCTCGCCGTGGACGCAAGCGCCTTGCGTTTCTCAATAATGGACGGCACGAAGAAATATTTCGGTATCGTCAGGAAGTTCCGTATCTCCAGCGTGGACTTGTCATACGTCAGAAAAAAGAAATTGGGATTGTTATCTGATTCAAGTCGTTCGAATCATGGTCGAATACGCGCCATCGACAATTTTCTTCCCCACATTCCCATTCTTGGACTTCAACTCATATTCTTCCGAACAATTCCCACAATAAAAATCAGCAACGGGTTTGTTATTCTCAAATTGACTTAACATCTTTCCGCAATTTGGACAAAACGCAGAACGATTAACCCAATGCTCCGTCATCACACGGATTCGTTGGCTTGCTTGTGTAATCGTTAGCAATTTCGACTGGTAAATTTAGTCGCATTTGCATTATCCTATGTTTAGCAATTTAACAATTTGCCTTGCTCTTTCTTCAGCATCTTCCCAGTCTTCGTAGTTTGAACAAACACAAATCTCCCGCTTTTCAACTGTATCAAAAACAACAAAAGTTTGTGCGTCAAACTGGTAAAAATCAAATCTGTTCATGTTTTGCCTTCCATCTTTCCAGTGGTGTCAAATATTCATGACTTAAAACCCGAATATCATACCAACAGTCATCGCACAAATCAATCAAATCTGTCGAGCCTTCCTCCCAACAAATTATCTTATGACATCTCTCACATTCCCAAAGTTCGCCTTTGCATTCCATATGGTTTGTACTTTGACAACCAACAATTCTATTCATGGTGTAATGATTATAAGGATCGATAAAAAGAGCTTGTGTCCATTTTTAGACACAAGCTCTTTTTGATACAAACTTATCCGATTATCCGTTTCAATCCGTTCCTAAAACCCCAACTCCTTCAAATTCTGCTCCTTACTCCGCTTCTCCTTCCCACCCAGCAACTCCTTCCAAAACTCCTCGCCGCAGGTACCGACGTGAGTCCCCTGCGGGCAGGCAAGCGGCATCGGGACACCCCAACCGAGCAGCAATATAGCATAAAGTTATTCATCCGCTTATCGAAAGATATTGAAAGAAGATTCCGTTCCCAAACTGGAAAGCGGAACGGCAGTCACTTTTTCAGCCAACGGATATGACCGTTCTCCTGGGTAAATCACCGCCAAATGGTTCAGTTGCAGGTCTTCAAGCGCAATTTGCATGGATGGGGTCAAACGTGGCGCATCCACCCGCTTGCATTCCAGACCAAAGCGTTTTCCGTTTTTGAATAAAAGCAGGTCGATTTCTGCGCCGTTATGCGTTCCCCAAAAATAAACATCATCGGGCTCCATGGCTTTGATCGCTTCTTCGATTACATACCCTTCCCATGAAGCGCCGCTCTTCGGATGGGTTTGCAAATCGTGATGAGTCCGAATCCCCAACAAGGCATGTAAAAGTCCGCTGTCACGGAAATAAACTTTAGGCGATTTCACCTGACGCTTCTTTAAATTTGTATGCCACGGTTGCAAAATCCGCATCATGAAGACATCTTGCAGAATATCCAGATAGCGGCGTATTGTCGGTTCGCTGACGCCCATGGAGCGCGCAGGTTCGGCGGCATTCCAAACTTGTCCATGATAGTGAGAGATCATCGTCCAAAATCTCAGCAGGTTTCCTGCGGGAATCTGCACTCCCCAGCGTGGCAAGTCACGTTCCAGAAAGGTTTGCACAAAATTCTTCCGCCATGCAAAACTATTTGAGTCGCTTTCTGCCAAAAAGGAAAGCGGGAATCCGCCGCGCAGCCAATGATCCTGCAAAGCCTCAACGCCCACTTCTGCGAGACTGAATCCGCTGATGGAAATTGTCTCCATCCTCCCAGCCAATGATTCAGATGATGAACGAATCAGTTCAGGAGAGGCGCTCCCCAAAATCAAAAAACGTGCAGGCAGGTCTTCGCGATCTGCCAATACGCGCAGGATGGGGAAAAGATCTGGTCGGCGCTGGATTTCGTCAATCACAACAAGGTCCTGCAAATCTTGCAAGGCTGTCATGGGCTGTTCCAGCCGCGCCAAACTGACAGGGTCTTCCAAATCAAAGTAATTCACCGAGTCAGGACGCATAAATTGACGCGCCAATGTGGTCTTTCCGCTTTGGCGAGGTCCAATCAACGCCACTACTCGACTTCGCCCAAGCGCCGTTTTGATACTGGAAAGGATGGAACTTCGTTCTATCATGTCCGTATATTACCATGAAAATCGAAAGTCTCATGTTCGATTTTCATGGTGCTTCCATCAGAAACCAAGTTCCTTCAAATTCTGCTCCTTGCTACGCTCTTCTCCTTGCGTTCCACCCAACAACTCCTTCCAAAACTCCTCGTCATACCGACGTGAGCGCACAGGCAACGGCATCGGGACACCCCAACCGAGCAACAGAACCTCCTCCTTCGGTTGGAGTCGCGCCAGCATGCCGCGCAAAGCCTCCCGTCCCGCCAGACCCGAGAGCACAGCGTGGATATCGTCCTCGTCGCCGAGCCAGCCTGAGATGCGCGTCCCCAACTGCTACATCACCTCGTCATAGATTTGCGACGGGCGCTGGTCCACGATCAACAGCGTCACATAATACTTGCGCAGTTCGCGTGCGATCGTCGCAAAGGTCGTCTGCGCCGCCATCTCGCGGTTCAACAGCTTGTGCGCCTCCTCCACCACGATCACCAGCGGACGCGGCTCCTCCTTGCCGTGCGTTCTGAACGCGTTGGTCTTATGCTCCCACGCATTGCGGATCTTGCGCGTCAACAGGTTCGACACCAGCAGATAATCCAGGTCGCTTTCGTGTTCGCCAAACGACAGCACCACATGCTGACCGTTCTCCAGCGACTGCGATGATCTCCTTCACGCTGTCCGCCGCGGGCTTCTCGACGATATACGGCTTGCCGAACAACCGCCGCATCTTATCGTGCAAACCTTCGGCGGCAGCCACATTCACTCCATTTTCGTTCGCCCAATGCGCCACACTTCCTTCAGCGGGCACCTCTTTCTTCTTTCCTCTTTCATCCTCGATCACCACCATATCACGCGACATATCACGGAACTTCGCAAACCAATCATCCCGAAACGACCCATACAACGCATTCAGACGTCGTCGGAGTGGTCTCGCGCAGATTCAACTCACGCATCAACGTTTCAATATCGCTTGTGGAGATGTCTCCCGTTGAGATTTCCAAATTAAAATCAGGGACCTGCCCTCTGATGGTGGATCCGCCTCCCAAGCCGACAATTCGTACCTTCGACTTGAACTTGGTCTTCAGTCCCGTCACGGCTTTTTTCGTATCTGACGCCACATCGTCAAAGCCATACTCGTTGTGCATATCCAGCACGAACACCGACGCCTTGTTGTAATGCATCAACCCCGCCAACACCAGCCGCGTCAAAAACGACTTGCCCGTACCCGTCGCCCCAAACACCCCCGACGACCTCTGCACGAACTTCTCCATATCGATGCACACAGGATGATTCTGCTCGCGCGTATACCCGATGATGAAGTTGCCCTTCTCGTTCGGGTCACCGAAGATCTCCGCAATGTCACCTTCATTCGCCAAAAACACCTGCGCATGATGCGGCGGGATATTCTTCACAGGCAAAATGCGCGGCTCATCCTTCAAGCCTGCCGCGATCTTTCCCTGCCAATCCTTATAAGCCGCCGTCCCCAACTCAGGACCCACCTCCAACATCAAATTCGGCAACACCTCTAAATTCGCATACAACGTCTGTCCATGCAGCGCCTGAGCGATATGCGCAGGGAACCGACCATCCATCTGCTCCGAAGCAAACCGCTCATCCGTCGCCCCCAAGCTGAATATCCGTCACGATCCCATAATAATTCCACTCCCCCGCTCTGAATCACCACAAACGCCCCCTCCTGAATCTCCTGCGGCGAAACGATGAGCCTCACCCTGAAAATTTTCCTTTAATCCGCCACCAACTAAATAACCGATTTTTGTTCTATCCATAATTACCTCTTTTATTACCACAAAGGGTCACCAAGGTCCACAAAGGTTTAAAACCTTTTTTCTTCGTGCCTCTTAGTGGTTTCATGTTTTAACCTTGAGCTTTCCTTAGTGTTACTTTGTGACACTTAGTGGTCGAGTCCTTTACACAACCATCCGCTTAATTCCATCCTTCAAATGTACAACATTGAAATTGATCAAGAACCCAAGCCGAATTCCCGTCAACTTCAAATAAGTGATCAACTGCGCATCGAAAACAGGATGCATTGTCTCCACAGACTTGAACTCTACAATTACACAATCGTTCACGATCATATCGGGTTTCAAACCCGCATCCATTTTGATACCGCGATACGTCACAGGTAAGCCCAACTTGAGTTGGTGCGCTCAGTCCGCTTTCGGTCAATTCGAATTTTGTGCAGGTCTCATAAACAGATTCAAGCAACCCAGGTCCAAGAGCAGTATGAACCTTGAACGCTGCATCCAAAACAGCTTTGCCAACTTTTTCCACATCTGGAGGGACAGGAGCATAAATTCTCTTTTGCATATTCTCCTCTTTGTCAACCACAACGGGTTGCAAACGTACACAAGGGTTTTAACTCTTTTCCTTAGTGCCCCTTTGTGACACTTTGTGGTGAAAAAATTTAAATTGAAACCTTATAAATCCTCGAAGTAAGAATTCCATCTTTAATCCTCACATACCGATAATGCGGCTCCGCCAACATCACCATCGGCTCATCCGTCCTCGCAAACTGAAACGCCGTGGAGCGTAAACCTAAAACCTGAATGCCCTTGTATTCCTCTTCATACGTGAGATGTAAATGCCCGCATAAGAATCCCCAGAACCTTTTCCTTGTTCGGTAGTACCACATCCCAAAACTCATTGAGATTATCCGCCAGAAAACCATCCATCCAGCGACTGCCGATTCTCTTCACCTGCTGATGACTCACAATGACAGACGGCAAATCCGACTCCAACGCCTTTGCCAAAAACGCACGCGTCTCAGGGAAAAGAAATGCGCCTGGTCTCAGGTCCCCAATCCACAATGATGAACTGCACACCCTTATGCACGAAAGTGAAGTTATATAACTTCACCGGCTTTGAATCCGAAAACAAATAACTTCGTCATCAATTCACGGTCATCGTGATTGCCTGGCAGAAAATACATTGGATAATCCTGCAATCCTTCGACATTGATATGCTGCGGTCCAGGCAACGCCGCGGACGAATGGATGCCCAGCAACTTCATCGCGCCTTGATAAGTCTCTGCTGTGGGCGGGTCGACCAAATCTCCCGTCGAGATGATGAAATCCGCTTTATCAGCAACATGCTCTGAAATATGCCTCATCACCATCCGAAAAGCATATCCGGGGCAAAATCCGTCTCGGAGTTGCTCCTCAGCTTCCAGCAAGTGATGATCCGTGATTTGGACGAAGGAAAAATCCGCCATGTTACGCACTCACATCACTCAACGCGCCCAACACCGCCATCAACGTCGGATAATCATCCCTCAATAACGTGATCACCTCATGCGTCGCACGCTCCTGCCAACCCTTATCCTTATGCGCGGACTGCGCCTGCAAAATATGCGCCGCGACCACTTCCCCGACAGGCACATCCTTGCAATTCAAGATATGCCTGAAATACCCGAACTTCTCCGTGAACCGCGCGATATCCTTATCATCACACAAATAGATCACATCCAAACTCAACGGCGGACGCGGCGGCAACAGATGGAATATCTTCCCATCCTGTTCATACCCCACCGCCAGCACGGACATCTCCACAGGCACGATGCGCCGCTCACGGTTATCGCGCATCACCTCTTCACTGACGTTATCCGCTGTCACGAGTTGACGCACCAGCCCGTCATCGTCAATGTGAATATCGTGGATCAGCCCGAAGATCTGATACCCATCTCCCAGCGGCGCGCGCACCAACGCCCCAAATGACGGCGCATCCAGTTGATTCACGCGGCATCCCGCGATAAAGCCTGTTGTCCCTGCTCGCAGTAAACGTCCGATTTCGATTGGTTGAGTCATGATTACCATCCTTGGTCAGGGGCACAGCGAAACCGTAAAGGATTTTGACGATTAATCGTCCCGCTGTGCCCCTACGAAATTACATTCTTGTTCTTCCCTGCAAATCCTTCGCGGACTGTTTGTACGAACCATCATCCACATCTTCGTTGTTCTTGCGCAATTCCATGGATAACATTTGCTCGATCTGTTGTTTCTCTTCGTGCTTCACCACTGCGGTTTCATGTGCGCGATGCAACAAATACGGATACGGTCTGCTTCCCATCATTTTGCATTGTTCGACCAGAACACCATGCAACAAATCCAGTTTCTCTTTATCATCCACCACCCACTTGGGAACTTCCACACGCACGGGCCACGGATGTCCCTCCGTGCCAACGTTCAGATAGAAGAAATGCAGAGTTAAAACACCTGTGTATCTTTTATCTGAACTGGATTGGATCTTGAACACTGCCGAGCGATGACCGGGTGGCAATAAAGGATTTTCTCGTTCACCGAAACAACCAGCGATCACTCACGCCACGCAAAGGATGGAACTCGCGCAGTTTCTGAAGCTGTTCATTATCTGCCCATGCGATCTCCAAAAGCGAACAACCAGGTCGGCAGAAGGTTTATCCACATAACCGGCTGTAGTCACACCGCGTGATTGCAGGCGCGAAAGGATGGTCAAATATCTTTTGATAAAGTCTTCGTATGAATTGGCGTCTTCGCCTTTTGCGCCCCACAATTCAATGGGACCATCGGTAAAGGTGACAACTGTCCTTTGATGTCCTTGGATAGATCATACAATTTGATGCGTTCGGCGAGGTCACGTTTGAGCGCCACCATGCCATCAGACATGGGAATGCCGTTCGGCAGGAGGTCGTCACCATACATCAGTTCGGTATCGGTGGAGATTTCGGGGGTTTCGCCAGAGTTGAGTCTCATTGTGATCGCGCCGACATTGACGAGGCAGAACTGGATGGAGGCGTGACGATCTGGATTGAACACATTGATTAAGAATATGAAGAGGGTCAGTGCGGTCGGAACAATCTGCGAACCGTCAGCGGCGATCAAGGTGGCTTGGATAACAGAATCAGGCGCGGGGTAGGAAGAGGCGAGCGGTTCATCGAGCGGATAAGCGCATCGGATGTTTTGGTCAACCGCTTTGGCAGAATCCACTTTGGAGCGGAGCAAATCCAATTCAGACGCGTAGGCATTCAGCAATTCGCGCGCTTTGGTACGGCGTTCTTCCAAAGTCTTTTTTCGTTCGCGTGCGCCTTTGCCGATCTCTTGTATCTTTTCGTAGATTTGCTGATAGTCGATTGGCATATCGTTAGAACAAATGTACAAGGATTGTACAGGCAAATGGGGGAAATTTCAAGAACAAACGCCGGAACTTTTTATATGGGTCGGCGTCTTAGTTAGAGAAAGTATTCAACAAGGAGTTTATAAACATGAAAAACAAAGTTTTATTCGTTTCCGTGGTTGCCCTGTTTGCGCTTCTCGTAAGCGCCTGCGGACCAACCACACTAAGTCAGGCGGCACCCCAGCGTTCGATTAGCGTTTCGGGCAGTGGACAGGCGTATCTCGTCCCTGATATTGCCTATATTTACGTTGGTGTGCATACTGAATTATCGTCAGCGTCGGAGGCTGTTACCGATAATAACAACAAAACCCAGAAGATGATCCAGTCGCTTCAAGATTTTGGCATCGATCCCAAGGACATCCGCACAACCAACTTCAGTATTTACCCGAACGACAAATACGATCCACAGACCGGCACACCCACCGGCGAAAAGACCTACATGGTGGATAATACTGTTTATGTCACGGTGCGTGACCTTGGCAAGCTCGGTGACTTGCTGGATACGGTCATTGCGGCGGGCGCCAATACCGTCAACAGCATCCAGTTCGATGTTGCTGATAAGAATGCGGCTCTCAAACAAGCCCGTGCCGATGCGGTAAAGGATGCCAAAACTCAGGCACAAGAACTTGCCGACGCGGCAGGTGTGCAACTTGGCGAGATCCAGTCCATCAGTTTCTACGACAACCAACCCACCCCCGTATTTGAAGGCAAAGGTGGCGGCGGTGCGGCAGTGCACAAGCGGCTGTACCGATCCAACCAGGACAACTGACCTTCACTGTGACCGTCAGCATGACGTACGATATCAAATAAGACGCCGCCCGTTTCTTTCCGGACTTTGAACCTGCTTCTGTTTCAAGGAGCAGGTTCTTTTCTTTGAGTTTTCCCCCTCTCCCAATGGGAGAGGGCTGGGGTGAGGGCGGTTATAATCTTCAAAATCTTAGCGTTCTTCGCGCCTTATTACCCCCTTGTGGGGTCGCGGTGAAAAAGGAGTTCACATGCTCAAAGTTGGATACATCGGTCTGGGATTAATGGGCAAGTCCATTGCTCGTAACATTCTCAAAGCGGGGTTTCCCCTCTTTGTTCACAATCGTTCGCACGCGGCTGTGGATGAACTCGTTGCCGAAGGCGCGACAGCCGCATCCACACCCGCGGTTGTCGCCGCGCAGGTGGATGTGGTTTTCACCAACCTTCCCGACACACCCGATGTGGAAAAAGTTGTATTGGGCGAAAAGGGAATCATTGAAGGCGCGCATCATGGACTTATTTACGTGGACAACTCCACCATCAAGCCCGCCTCTGCGCGTATGCTCGCAGAGAAGTTATCCGTAAAAGGGACGCTTGCTCTCGATGCCGCCAGTCTCCGGCGGAGACATCGGTGCGAAGAACGGGACTCTCACGATCATGGTCGGCGGTGACGCGTCCGCGTTGGAGAAGGTCATGCCGGTGTTTCAGGCGATGGGCAAAACGATCACACATGTCGGTGAAGCGGGAGCTGGTCAGGTTGCCAAAGCCGCCAACCAGATCATGGTCGCGGCGCAGATGGTGGCGATGGGCGAGTTGCTTGTCTTCGCTAAGAAAGCTGGCGTGGACCCTCGCAAAGTCGTCGAAGCCATCAAAGCTGGCGCGGCACAATGCTGGACACTGGATGTCAAACCACCAAGATTATTCGATGGCAATCGCAACCCCGGTTTCAAGGCATACATGCAATTAAAGGATTTGGGAATCGTTCTCGATACTGCGAAAGAGTATGATATTCCCGTATCGAGTACGGTTGAGAACACAAAGCTCTTCCAACAAATGATCGACTCCGGCATGGGCGAATTGGACAATTCCGCGGTTGTGGGTGTGATCGAAAAATTGGCAGGGGTTGAGATTCCATAACCAATCCGGTGGTTGAGTAGGCGGTGTTCGTCCGCCGTATCGAAACCACCAAATAACCAGAATATTCTTGCTTAGCTGTGGTTTCGATACGCCCCTCAAAGAACCTTCGGGGCTACTCAACCACCGGGTCAAAAATTAACATGAAAAAATATTTCCCCACCCTCCGCGATTATGCACTCATCATCATCGCATCATTACTACAGGCGCTTTCACTGCGCCTGTTCTTTATCCCTGCACAACTGGCGTCGGGAGGTGTGAGCGGCATCGCTCAGTTGGTCAATTACTTTACGGGTTGGCCCATTGGCTTGATGATCCTCATCGGCAATATTCCCCTCTTTATGTTGGGCTGGCGCTTTCTGGGTGGATATCGTTTCGCTTTGCGGACAGCCACTTCTGTCTTCACGTATTCCATCTTTACTGATCTTTTATTGAAAACACCTCTCTTTGCCGCCAATGGCACAGGCACGGCGCTTATCACTGAACTGCAAGGTGACATCTTCTTAAGCGCACTCTATGGTGCGATCATCAGCGGTATCGGCTATGGACTTGTCTATCGCGCACGCGGTACCAGCGGCGGCTCGGATATCCTTGCACGCATCCTTAATCACTGGCGAGGTATTCCGATGACACAGAGTTATCTCATCGTGGATACTGCAGTCATCCTTGGCGCGGGATTTGTCTTCGGTTGGAAGGAAGCCTTGTACGCCATGATCGCCCTCTACGTCAGCGGACTTGTCGCCGAAACCACCCTCGAAGGCGGCGGGACTGTCCGCACGGCGATGATCATCACCAGTGAACCAAAAGCCGTTTCACAGCGCATCATTGAACAACTCGTCCGCGGAGTCACCGTCCTTGAAGGGACAGGTGCGTTTACGGGAGCAGAGCGTCCTGTTTTATATTGTGTGATCAGCCGTGCAGAAGTGGCAACGCTAAAGGCAATCGTCAATGAAGTTGATCCGCGTGCCTTCATGGTCATTGGATATGCACATGAGGCGTTGGGCGAAGGGTTTAGACCGTTGAAATCATAACGACTTTGTTAAGCTGGCTGTTTTCATCGATAACCTTAAAGCTCTGCCATGAGCTTGGAAGTCCGTCTTCATACACGTCTTTTGTAAGTTTTCTAGATTCATTGCGTTTATGGAAGTGTCCGGAACATAAGTCAGTTTCTTGCCATCCTGCACCAAAATTCCCTGACGTTAGAGTGGTCTGATAAAGTTCAAGATGTCACCGATACCTTCTCAACGTACAAAATGGTAAGATCAGAATATGTATTTCTAATCACATTTCGAAGACGATCAATCGATTGAAACTTCACTGATTGCTTGCAATTTGTTCATAGATTAGCGTGAATATCCATGTTCAACTCATTTAGATGCTCGTAAACAATATGCTGTATCTGCTCTGGTTGTTTCAAAGATGATCATTTTCAAGTGGCATATGAATGAAATATCCTCAACCAGTAAACTGCTATAATCAAATCATGGTTTTTAGTTTGGTAATAGAATCTTGCAATTTCTATTTGGGGTGATTTTTGCACTCCAATAAGGATATAAGCATAAGCAAACCCCAGAAGAAGAAAGATGACACGACTCACATTTAATATTCTTTATAATGAAAAACAAGACAAAGTGTACAAGAGAAAATATAAACCAATTAGAGTCAAAGATAATTGCTGAAATCGAATGACCTTACACTGAGAATCTTTTGCGGGAACAACCGGAAATATGAATAAACCAAAGCAAAATGGCTGGAACTCAAAGATTGCTCTAATTGTCTGTATCATAGTGTTTCACAACTGAGATTATAGTGACGAGTCAGTAACCAGTGATTATAGACCCTAACGGACACATTGTAATATCCGAAATAGGGTTTTATACCGCCATGGATTAATGCTCTATGAACAAAGTATAGCCCATAAAGATTTGCTCGTTGTGCTCACCTAAACTGACTGATCACCCCCGCGATCAAACCGATCTGTCCGAGATGATATGCGGCGATGTTGAGTATTCGTCCGTTCTTGATGGGGGACACAAACTTATTCCACGCCAGAATCAGATCTGAAAGTAGAACAGGAACGCGCCTACGCTAACGAGGAGCGCCGCACCTGCCTTCCACTCTAGATTCGAAAGGGTTGTCATGGCGGCATACAACATCACAGTGATCACAGTCGAATACAGGATAACCGGGACAACCATCCGCGTCTGTTCGTGTGCCCGCATTGCACCCACGATCCTCCGCATTACACGCACCGCACTAATGGAAAGGATTGCGATCAGCAAAAATGACCATACCGTAACAGTCATTAATTCGTTTTGAAAACCGACGAGATAGGAAAGATGCGCAAAAAGAAATGCGATCAATCCAAAAATGAACATGCGGTCAAGCGAGATCATTAGCAATACATCCCCTATCAGTGAAAACAAAACCCCCAATCCAAACCAAATCATGTGTCCCTGCAAACCAGTGTTATAGAGCCATATAAACAGACAAACCATAACTGCGGGTTTGACTATATATTCCAATTTCGACAGGTTCTTCCATAAAGCCAGCAACTCAAGGATTGCAAATAAGATTGCAAGTACGAGCCAGATATACATGGGTCCCTCCCGGCATCACCGAACAACTATCTTTTCTTCTTCTTTATTATCTTATAACCAAACCTTTGCATCGCGCTCTCATCGTTGCGCCAATCCTTCAACACCTTTGCGCGCAATTCGAGAAACACTTTTCGCCCGCCCATCTCTTCGATCTCTTTGCGGGCTGCGCTCCCGATGGCTTTCATCATCGTCCCGCCTTCGCCGATCAGAATTCCCTTTTGCGAATTGCGTTCCACAAAGATCGTCGCGGCGATGTATAACATTCCATTCTCGCGTTCCTTGAAATCATCGATGCGCACACCCACCCCATGCGGAACTTCCTCGCGCAGGTTATTCAAACACGCCTCACGGATCAAGTCCGCGGCGATGTCGCGTTCGTATGAATCCGTGATCTGGTCTTCCTCAAACTCCGGTGCGCGGAACGGACTAAATGAAACGAGTAACTCGACCAATTCATCGAGATGAAGATTATGCGTTGCAGAAATGGCGATGGAACTCGCCTCTTTCTTAACCGACGCCTGATACGCTTCGAGATTCCGAGTTCAAAACCTCAGCGGGGATCAGGTCCATTTTGTTCGCGGCAAGCACGAGCGGAGTCCGACGCGGGAGCTTGCTGAGCAGGAGTCCGATCTGTTTGTCCTCATCCGTCGGTTTGACAGATGAATCCACCAGCCAGAGAACCACATCCACACCTTCGAGTGATTGCTCGGCTTCTTGATTTAGGAAATTTCCAAGCTTATGGCGCGGACTATGGATACCGGGTGTATCCACAAAAACAAGTTGATACGATTCGGCTGTGAGAATTGCAAGCTGACGTTTACGCGTGGTCTGTGGCTTGGGCGAAACTGCCGCAATCTTTTGACCGAGAAGTGCATTGACCAAAGTAGATTTGCCGACATTGGGACGCCCCACGACAGCGATAAAACCTGAGCGGAAATCGTTCATTGAATCCTTTCATAAAAACGGATCGTTGGGTTTGCATATGCTACATTGATCTGAGGCAGATACGGCGGAAGGGTGTAGGAGAATTCCGCGATCAGACGATAATGGTTTGATTGACCGGTCGCGAGTTGTTTGAAGAAATCACATTCATTCTGCATGGCTTCACAGGTGCGCGGGTCCTTGAATTTATCCGATGTGAAACTATCGACCACAAGATAATCGGTTTTGCGGTTGTCCAATCCTTTTTCTGCTTCATTGAACTTGTAATTCTTATTCACAGGGACTGTGTTGTCGTTCATTGATTTCTTGAAATATAGAGGGTAATTATGTTCACGCACGAAATAATTTTCCGGGATCGTGGGAGGATAAGAGGTTTCTTCCAACGATGTGCCGGCAGGCAACGTTTTCACAAATTCACTGGCAGGGATGCGCGCGTCATTGATGAACAGAAGCATGACACTGAGAACACGCGCAAAGGATAAAACAATAATCAGTGAAGCGCCAGCGATGACCGCTGTTGGAAAAATTTGGTTCCCGCTTTGTATTGCACGCATATATAGTTCTTCCAGAAAGAATGCCGCAAGGATCGCAAGCAAGGGCATGAGCGTGAGAAAGTAACGGACCTGGTAGTTATAGGAGATCATGATGGGCAGATCAAGGACAAGGATCGCGAGCAGAAGGATGGCAAATACTACTCGTCTTGTTTCCCTGGTTCAGTGTGCCGCCGCGATAGGATTGGATCAACTCGATAACATGTCCACAGAAAGGCAACGACGAAAAGCCAGTACAACGCTGTTCCCAGCCCTTCTTGCAAGAGACGATATTGACCGAGTATTCCCCGAATGCTGTCTGGCTGTTTACCATAATTGACCTGCCAATTGAGCGCGACAAATACGCGTTTGAAATAGAAGGTCATCCAGAACAATGCTTTGGGTGTGCCGAAGGCGTATCCCAGAAAGGTGAGCGCTCCTCCAATGAAGAGGGTCTCCACCATCGAAAAGAAATTTTTTCTTAGTTCATTTCTTTGTACGATCAGGTAAACCGCGACGGTCGCAAGGACCAAACTGCCGCCGATATACTTACTGGATGCCGCCATACCGACAGTTATGAACGACGCGTACAACCAAATCCTATGCCGTTGATTTTGAAACAGGATCAGAAAGAGAACGGACAATGTTGTAAAAAAGGTCAGGTATGTATCGTTATGAGCAAAACGACCATTGTGTGACATCTCACTCACACAGAGCAATAATAACCCGCTCAACCCCGCCACACGGATGCCGCCTCCTGCGCGGCGCGTGATGATATAGGCGAGGACAATGGTCAGCCCCGCCAGCACAGCCGAAAGGACGCGTGAAGCGATGAGTACCTCTTTGTCCGTTTTGCCCAATGCAAGGATCACTTTCCCAAGCCAGAACATCGCATATTGCGGCAGGTCTGGATAATCAAAGTTGATCTCGCTAAACTTCCATTCACCGTGCAGAGCTTTGATCGAACGGACTACGACCTCATCGGGATGCCAGGTGCTCGGCGCGCCCCACGAAATGCCGGGAAGTGTAACCGCGAGAAAAAGGATGAATAATCCCAATGGGATGATCCATTCATATTTTTCGAAGATTCTTTTAGGCTGTAATGTCATATTCTTGTTTAGTGTTCTTTCCTGAAATCAGACATCCGAGATATTCAAAATCTCGGATGTTTATATCTTATCACGCCATCACCGCGCCTTCCATCTTCAACAACCATTCCTTTGTGGGTAATCCCTCGCCGCCGCCATAGCCGTGGAGTTTGCCATCCGTACCGATGACGCGATGACAGGGAATTACCAGCGGCATGGGGTTCATGGCGTTCGCCGCGCCCACGGCGCGATAAGCATTTGGACGATTGATCTCTCTCGCTATTTCAATGTAGGTACGCGTTTCGCCATAGGGGATTCGGAACACGGCTTGCAAAGCCTCACATTGAAACGGAGTGAAGGGAGTCCAATCAATAGAAATAGTAAAAGCGGTGCGTTTACCGTTCAAGTACTCACGCAATTCCTTTGCATAAGGTGCGATCCTTTTGGGGTTCGGCTGGACAGGTCGCTTGAGGCGCGCGAGATAAGAATCAAATTCGGGTTGGGATTCTGCCCATTCAACAGCGACCAGGCCAAAGTCTGAGGCGGCGAGGCGCAGGTTTCCAAGAGGAGTCCCATTCAGTTCACCGGTGTAGATTGGAGAGTCCATAATTCAATTACATCCTTGTAAGTTGTCTAACAATCGTAGGGTAAACGTAGGTTTTACGTCAAGTACGTTTGAGTCCCTTATGATAAATTAGAGGAAGTAAGGTGATTTCTCTTCTCCTCCTTTCGTAAGGGAACCGCGGTCGGCGTCCGCGGTTCTCGTACTTAACAGGCAGGACAGCATTATAATAACCTCACCAACCCAATTTGTGAGGAACTCATGCCAGTACAAATCACTATTATCGGTCTCGGACAAATCGGCGCTTCGATTGGGCTTGCCCTGAAAGCACGCGGCGCAAACCTTCATATCGTGGGAAATGATAAGGATACACAAACCGGAAAAGCCGCCCAAAAGGCTGGCGCCGTGGACGATTTCAAATATAACCTGCCCGACTCTGTGCGAAACGCAGGTGTCGTAATTCTTGCGCTTCCTTTTGGAGAAGTGCGCGAAACCTTGGAATTAATCGCGCCTGACCTTCAAGAGGGGACTTTAATCCTGGATACGGCTCCTTCCAAAGGGACAGTTGCCGCGTGGACAACAGAGCTTCTCCCTCAGGGACGGTTTTACGTGGGGCTCTTCCCTGCCATACATCCTGACCACCTGCATGAGATCGATTACGGTCTTAAAGCTGCACGTGCCGACCTGTTCGAGAAGAGCATAACAGTTGTCACCGTGCCGTATGGCACACCAGAGAATGTATTTAAACTCACGATGGACTTTATCGAGTTGCTCGGTTCATTACCTTTGCTTATGGATACCTTCGAAGCGGATGGGGTATTGGGGACGGTACAAATACTTCCACAACTTGCCGCGGCAGCTTTGCTAGATGCCACCCTTGATAAGCCCGGCTGGTACGAGACAAAGAAACTTGCGGGTCGTCCATTTGCAGCGGTGACATCCGGGCTTGCCTATCATGATGACGCTGTCTCTCTGCGAGAAGCCGCGCTTGAAAACCGAGAGAACGTAGTCCGTTTGCTCAATAGTTATATTGCATCGCTGGTCAGTTTACGGAATGAGATCGATACCGGTGATCGCGACGCGCTTGCCAGACGGTTGGAAAACGCCTGGGCTGGACGCACCCACTGGTTCGAAGAGCGCGCCGAAGCTGAGTGGCTGAATAAGGAAGGGCAGAGGATTGACGCTCCCTCATTCGGTGACCGCATCAATCAGATGCTCTTTGGTTCCCTGGCGGACCGCGTAAAGCCAAAGTAAGTGACAAAGTGTTATTGCTATATCGTCGAGTGCGCCGACGGGACGTATTACACCGGCTGGGCAATTGACCCCGAAAAGCGCATCGCCATGCACAATAAAGGACGCGGCGCAAAATACACCAGGACACGCAGACCCGTAAAACTGGTTTATATAGAGGAACAACCAGATCGTTCAACCGCATTAAAGAGAACGCGCCATCAAAAAGATGACGCGCCAGAGAAAACAAAAATTGTTTACGCAGGGAATATGAAACTCCTCTATAACGCATCCATCCACACCCAAAACCCATCACAGCCCACAGCATCCGCCATCCTCATTGACCGTGAAAGAATCATCGCGGTTGGGGAGGCGGATGTTTTGTTATCTCAATATCCCAGCGCCGAAAAACAGGATATGAATGGACGTATCATCCTGCCCGGACTTACAGACGCGCACCTGCATCTTCAATATTATTCGCTCTGCTTTGCAAAAGATAGATTGCGAAACAGACACAAAAGAAGAATGCCTGCGCCGTGTTGCAGAACGAGTAAAAACATCCAAGCCCGGCGAATGGATTCTAGGTCATGGTTGGAATCAGAATGTTTGGGGTGTGTGGCTTACAGCATCAGAGCTTGACGCTGTTGCACCAAACAATCCGGTCTACCTAACGGCTAAATCTTTACATGCTGGCTTGGTTAATACACCCGCGATGAAACTTGCGAACATCACATCGCAAACTCCCGATCCGCATAACGGACAACTCCAACACGATGCAAATGGGAACGTCACAGGTGTATTGCTTGAAAGTGCGATGGAATTGGCAGACAGGGCGATCCCTGAACCGACGGTCAATGAGATTGCAGACGCCATCGAAAAAGCCCAGCCCATATTATGGAAAATGGGACTCACAGGCGTGCATGATTTTGATCGTCGTGACTGCTTTATGTCGTTGCAACAACTCCATGCACAACACAAACTCAAACTGCGTGTGCTGAAAAACATTCCCGTTGAATTGCTCGATGAAGCGCACGCACTCGGTCTGCGCAGCGGCTTTGGCGATGACATACTTCGTATTGGCAACGTCAAAGTTTTTATGGATGGTGCGCTCGGTCCACATACTGCCGCCATGTTCCAACCTTATATCGGCGAGGAAAACAATCGCGGTATCCTCAACATGGATGGAGAAGAACTCTTTGAGCACGGGCGCAAAGCCGCGCAGGTTGGGCTCGGCATGACCGTCCATGCCATCGGCGACCGCGCCAATCACGAAGTGCTCAACGCCTACGAACAACTCCGCAAGTACGAAACGGAAAACAACCTGCCTCACCTGCGTCATCGCATCGAGCATGTGCAGGTGCTTCACCCCGATGATGCAAACCGCCTCGGCAAACTCAACATCATCGCTTCCATGCAACCCATCCATGCCACCTCCGACATGCTGATGGCAGATCAGTTTTGGGGCGAACGTTCACGTCTTGCCTATGCCATGAAAACCCAATTGGATTTCGGCGCGCCGCTGGCACTTGGATCGGACGCGCCGGTTGAATCACCCAATCCGTTTTTGGGATTGCACGCCGCGGTCACCCGCAGGCGCGCCGACGGCTCTCCCTCCGCCGAGGGCTGGTACCCCGAACAGAAATTGACCATCGCTGAAGCCTTCGCCGGCTACACCCTCGGCGCCGCCTACGCCGCGTATATGGAAGACCGCCTCGGCAGGCTTGCTCCAAACCACCTCGCCGACCTGATTGTGCTGGAAAAAAGCCCCTTTAAATGCAACGCTGATGAATTGCTTACCCTGCAATCATCGGCTACAATGGTAAATGGAGAGTGGGTGTACCAGTCTCATTGAGTTAATTGCAGTGGAGAGGAGTCGTAAAAAACGAGTTCAAAACCATGACGCAAACACTACCCAAACTATCTCCTGAAATGCTTGTCCCTCGCATGGGGGAGTACCTGATTCAAAAGGGTCTCATCACCGAGGAAAACCTCCAGAAAGCGCTCACCTATCAACAAGATTCCATTGCAAGTGGGAGTTCTATTTTACTTGGGCAGGCATTGCTCGATCTTAAGCTGATAGACCGTTCCGATCTCGATCAAGCGGTTACTGAACAGATCCTACAATTGCGTTCCGCCCTGAAATCCGCCAACCGCACACTCGAACGGCGCGTGGAAGAACGCACAGCAGAATTGCAAACCGCCCTTGAGCGTGTTTCTGAACTCAGTCAGTTGAAAGCCAATTTCATTTCCAATATTTCTCATGAATTACGCACCCCCCTTACCCATATCAAAGGATATATTGAACTTCTCGTTACCGAATCGCTGGGACCGATCACCGAGGAGCAAAAACATGCTTTACAGGTAAGCCAGCAGGCATCTGGAAAACTCGAAAGCCTGATCGAAGACTTGATCATGGTATCCCTGGCAACGCGCGGCGAACTAAGTATCCAGTTGGAGAAAATGGATATTCGCCGCGTCTCCACTCTGGCGGTGAAGTCTTTTATCGGCAAGGCACAGGATCGCGAGATCAACCTGCACGCGGTCATTGACGAGAATGTTCCCTTCGTACAGGCAGATTCGCAGAAAATAGGCTGGGTGTTGAGTCAGCTTATCGATAACGGGATCAAATTCACTTCGTCGGGAGGAAGCGTGGTGGTTAGCGTCAAACGGGAAGGCGAAAACCTGGTCACCGTCTCAGTAACAGACACAGGCATTGGCATCCCCGCCCATCGCTTGAATGAGATATTTGAGTCGTTCCATCAACTGGATAGTTCATCCACCCGCCACCATGGCGGCACCGGGTTGGGGCTTTCGCTGGTACGCCAGATCATCGAGTCGCATGGCTCAATGATCGAAGTGCAGTCGGTCGAAGGGCATGGTTCCACTTTCAAATTTCCTTTGCTTGTTGTGGTGGATGGTAAATAGCTGATGGATACACAGACCCTCTCGTATGTGCATGAATTGATAAAGATCGCAACGAAGACAGATGACACACGCAGGGCGACCGAAAAATTTTTTGTCCATCTTAGAAAAGAGTTTGTCTTTGATAATGTCGCGGTATACATGCGCGATAATTCAACCGACACGCTTGAGATCACCCATGCCCGTGCCATTGGCAGGGCAAAGAATGCAGAAGCAGATGCGGCATGGGGAGAGACATTCGCCGGGCAGGTATTTACCAAAGGGAAATTATTGATGCAAGAACCCGAGGAGCAAAGCTCCTCCCTGGAAGACCGCCTCCAACAGGCGTACCTATTGGGTATTCCATTGCGGACAAATGAAGTGGTCAATGGCGCGCTGGTATTCGTGCGTTTTGGGGGACCCGCCTACGAAGAAAAACATCTTGTTGTGGCATCGCTTGGAGCACAGTTGCTTTCCATATTATTCGAACGCAAGATGTGGAAGGAAACGCACGATGAACTTCACGAACTCAACCAGCAAATGCAATTGCAAGAGGATTTCGTCAGTACCATTTCGCATGAGCTGCGAACCCCGCTTGGCTTTATTAAAGGCTACAGCTCAAGTCTCCTGCGCAAGGATACTTCCTGGGACCAGGAAACACAAAATGAATTTCTCACGATCATAGACGAGGAAGCCGACCGGCTCTCCCTCTTGATCGAGAACGTACTTGAGTTTGCGCGCCTGCAAAGCCGGACTCTTCCGCTTCGCTTCCAACCTTTGAGGCTGGATGCTGTTCTACGAGATGTCGTTGCCCGCATTCGCTCCCGCTATAAAGACCTGGATGTGAACCTGGACGCGAAGCCCACCCCTCCCATACAAGGAGAAGGGGTACGTATTGCGCAGGTATTTGAAAACCTCTTCACCAATGCGATCAAGTACGCTCCTAACGCACCGATCAACATCCGACTTCAACAGGTGGAAGACAATCTGGTTGTCTCGTTCATGGATCAGGGTCCCGGGATTCCGCAGGAATCTCTGCCGCTGATCTTTGACCGTTTCTACAGAGTACGCAGCGAAAAAGCCACAGGCACCGGGCTGGGACTTTTCATATGCAAGCAAATTATTGAGGCACATCGTGGTAAGATTTGGGCAGAATTGAATCCCGGACAGGGAACCACGTTTTTCATAGAACTGCCCATCAACTAACAATCAACGTGAACGTGAAGGAGGCTGTATGGCAAAACGCATTCTCATTGTGGACGACGAACCTCGTTATCTACGCTTGCTCGAAGCGAACCTGAGGACGGAAGGATATGAGGTCGTCACTGCTCAGGATGGCGCACAAGCTGTGGATGTTTTCTCCAATCAACCAATAGACCTGGTGTTGATGGATGTAATGATGCCCAAGCTGGACGGTTTCGGTGCAACCCAACGTATCCGCGAATTTTCAGCCGTTCCCATCATTATCCTTACAGCCAAAGGCGATGAACAGGATCGCGTGCGAGGACTTGACCTTGGCGCAGACGATTATCTGGTCAAGCCTTTCTCTGCCACTGAATTGCTGGCGCGCGTCCGTGCGGTATTGCGCCGGGCACAGCCCCCTGGTGGTGATGTAGGCGGGCAATCCCGTTTCTTCACACACGACAACCTAAAGATAGATTTCGCCCGGGCGGAAGTGTGGAAGGGTGAGTTACCCATTTCACTTTCAGCCACGGAATATCGTTTGTTGTTACAGTTTGCCCATCATGTTGGCAAGATCATGTCATCCGAGGAACTTCTCACAAGCGTATGGGGACCCGAATATCGCACGGATAAGGAAATCCTGTGGGTAAGTATTGCCCGCCTGCGCCAAAAGCTGGAAGATGACGCACACAACCCCAAGCATATTGTGACACGTTCCGGTCTGGGTTATCTTATGCCGCCCATCGAAGAGTGATGAACAGTTCAGGAGGCTCCTGTGGCTGGTAAAAAGATTTTGTTATTGGATGAAGATGAAGCCAGTCGCAAATTCCTTGCCAATATTTTGCGCGAAAAACAGATCGAGGTACTTGAAGCCCCGTCTGGCAGGGAGGCATTGATTGTTGCCTGGCGCGATGGACCAGACCTTGTTCTGTTTGACCCCATATTGTCTGACATCAGAGGCGAAGAATTCATTCAAAAACTGCGGCAGGATCTGCGCACCCGCGGAGTCCCCATCATCGCGCTTTCAAGCGACCCTAATCCTGCGCGCAGGGAGTCCTGTTTGACCGCAGGGGCAAACCAGTATCTGGTCAAATCTTCGGAGGCGATCTCTGCGTTGGTTGAGACTCTCAGCCGTGTCTTCGGAGCACAAACGCCAACCGCAGTTTCAACATCAACAAAGGAAGACAAAGAAAAAGGTCTACTGATCATATTTCTCAGCGCCAAGGGAGGCACCGGCACATCTTCGCTGTGTGCCAACCTTGCCATGAACATCAAACTGCAAGAACCTGATGCACGCGTGGTGGTTGCAGACCTGGTTTTGCCCATCGGCTCCATTGGGCAGATCGTTGGCTATGAGGGGACGCTGAATCTCGTAACTGTCGCAGACCTCCCGTCCGAACAAACGAACGAGGAATATTTCCATAAAAATCTGCCCACGCCCGAGCTATGGCAATTCCAATTATTAGCTGGTTCTCCCGATCCACAGCATGGAAACAGCATCAACATCAACCGCATTGAACAGATTGTGGATGTGCTCCGCAAGGCATATGATTTCATCATCCTGGATCTGGGACGTTCGCTCTCCCGCATCAGTCTGCCTCTGATCCAACAGGCGGATCTCATCTCTCTGATCGTTTCCACCGACCAAAGCACAGTCAAACTAACCAAAACCGTTTGGGAATATCTTCAGTCGCAGAATATCGACCAGCAGAATATTTATGCCATTCTAAACCGCGCTGTTGGGCTCGAAGGGGCAACAAAAGCCGAGGCGGAGGAAATTCTTGGTTTTACAATCAAAACAACCATGCCATATATGGGGAGTAATTTCACACTGGCGAACAACCTTAACCAACCCATTACTACAAAATTTCCCACCGATACAGCCTCCATCATTTTCAAGGACACTGCAAGTGATATGATAAAACTTGCACGCCGTTTACGCGCTCGAGTAACACCTTAATTAAAGTGCAAAGCCATTTTCAATTCAATTCGGCTACACTTTGGTCAATGGTTCCATCTAATTTAGGAATAACGACATTATATATAAGGTTGTCGTTGTTTTTATCGTTGTATAAACGGACTGGTCCGACAAACAGCCCCCCGAAAGTGCCTACTAGTGAATGAGAGGTAATATGACTATTGAATATGATGAAAAAGGAAAAATCTTTACCGATATTGTTACAAAAATCGCCGTTTCTGTGACCGTTCAAACAACCACACATATGATGCGCGGACAAATGCACGTACGCCGTGACAAACGTGTGAAGGATGAACTGGATCTAAATGAGAAATTCCTGCCGCTTACCGATGTAAGTGTGCTGGGACCCGATGGGCAGGCTCTTTTTCAATCCCCGTTTTTGGCTGTTCAACGTGCCCACATTATTTGGGTTATTCCAGAGCAGGATGAGGAGAAGAACTCGTAATGGCAACTCCAATTGGAACCAACTTCACACGACTCACCTCAACCGACCTGCTTAAGTTCAAAAAATATCTCGTTGAAAACATCAGCCGATCCATGGAAGGCAAATCTCTTGTGTTGGGTGATCGCACTGAGATCATAACGCAACGACTGAACGAAGCATATGTTCAGACGAAAGTGACCCTGCCGGAAGATATCCGCAAGCAAGTCTTTAACGAAATACTCGATGAGATGACTGGCTTTGGTCCCATCCAGCCTTTGTTGGATGACCCTGACGTTAGCGAAGTCATGGTGAACGGGCCTAAAAAAGTCTTCGTTGAAAAAAAAGGACAGCTGACCAAAAGTGGGGTGACCTTCGACGATGACGATCATGTATTACGGGTCATTGACCGCATCATCCTCCCATTGGGCCGCCGCGTGGATGCAGACAGTCCCACTGTTGACGCTCGTCTACCGGATGGTTCACGTGTGAACGCGGTCATCCGGCCCGTTTCCATAGACGGTCCGTGCATCACCATCCGAAAATTCAAGAAGGATAAACTTTCCATACAACAATTGGTGGATTACGGTTCGCTTACACAAAACATGGCAGAGTTTGTTCGCGCCTGTGTGCTTGCTCATCTCAATATTGTAATTTCGGGAGGAACAGGCTCGGGCAAGACAACGCTTCTTAATGTTCTCTCCAGCTTTATTCAAGAGGAAGAACGTATTATTACCATCGAGGACGCGGCAGAATTGCAACTCCAACAGGATCATGTCCTGCGCTTGGAAACGAAGACCGCCAATATCGACGGCTCAGGTATGGTCACGATTCGTGACCTTGTGCGTAATTCCCTGCGTATGCGCCCCGACCGTATCGTGGTGGGTGAGTGTCGCGGCGGTGAGACGTTGGATATGTTGCAAGCCATGAACACGGGGCATGATGGTTCGCTGACCACTCTACATGCCAATACGCCGCGTGACGCGCTCTCACGTATGGAAACCATGGTGCTCATGGCTGGCATGGATCTACCGCTCAAGGTTGTTCGCCAGCAAATATCGTCTGCCGTGGATCTTATCATCCAGCAGACGCGTTTGAAGGACGGCTCGCGCAAGGTAACAGCCGTCACAGAGGTGGCTGGTATGGAAGGTGAAATAGTGGTCCTGACCGACATATTCAAGTTCGAACAAACCGGCGTTAGTCCTGATAAAAAGATCATCGGTGAATTGAAAGCAACTGGCATCCGCCCAATTTTCACACCACGCTTGGAAGCAGCAGGCTTTAATCTGGGCGGCGAAATTTTCATGCCGCCTGGTGGAATGGGTATAGGTTCGAGACGTTAACCGGGCAAAGCCTCTGCTATAATTAGGGCATATGAGGAGTCATGGATACTAAGTCTCAGATTACCATTCGATCCAAAAAATTAGGCATCCTGATCAGAGATGCACGTATGACCGCGCGCAGGAATGTGAAGGAATGCGCCGATGCCATTGGTGTGAAAAGCGGCATCTTCCGCGCGTACGAAGAAGGGCGCAGGGCTCCATCGCTCCCGGAATTGGAAGCCCTGGTTTTCTTTTTGGATCTGCCCATTGACCACTTTTGGAGCAAGGAAATCAAGTCAAATGCTCCACTGCCGTATGAAAGCCTTGACCTGCCCAAGTTAATGTCTGTGCGTCAGCGTAAGATCGGTGCGCTCCTGCGTCAGGAACGGATGAACGCCAGTATTTCCATTCGCAACCTTGCGCATGAGACGGGCATTTCAGGCGCGCGCATCAAAGCCTATGAGCTGGGGGAACGCCCTATTCCACTGCCTGAGCTGGAAGCACTCATTGGCACATTAGGCGGCAGGATCGAATCCCTCTTTGATCGAAGCGGACCCATTGGTCAATGGCTGATAAGTGAAGAAGCCATTCAGCATTTCCTGGATATGCCGATGGAACTTCGCCAATTTGTTGCACTTCCTGTGAACCGCCCCTATGTTGAACTTGCGATGAAATTGAGCAATATGTCGAGGGACAAACTGCGCTCGGTGGCGGAAGACCTGCTCGACATTACCTTCTAGGATTTATACGTGGATACCCCCAAGCCCACCACACTTGCCGAACAAGGCAAACAGGAATACGAAAAGGGGAAATTCGTTGCCGCCGCAGACTTGTTTTCACAAGCCGCACAGGCTTATGAAACCGCACAGGATGCGTTGAATGCGGCAGAGATGAAGAACAATCAGAGCGTGGCTCTATTACAGGCTGGGAAAGCAAAAGAAGCGTTACAAGCTACCGATGGGACCGAAGAGATATTTGAACAGGCGAACGACCTGAAGAGACAGGGCATAGCCATTGGTAATCGTGCTGCCGCGCTGGAGGGGTTAAAAAAATGGGATGAAGCGCTGGCAGAATATGACCGCGCCGCCAAAATTTTGGAACAAGCCGGTGAAGGCGATATGCACTCCGTAGTGCGGAAAGCCGCGGCAAACTTAAACCTCAAACGCGGACGTATTACCGATACTCAGATGGATGTGTATGATTTGTTACGCCTCGTTGAAAAACCATCCCTGACACAACGTATCCTGAAGTTCCTCATACGAATTGGGTTAATCAAGTAGTCTTAGGTGACAGTCACTTTTAAAGCGACTGTCACCTTTTGTAATTCGTAAGGTGCATATTGATCAATTCCCTCGTCCGTCCGGCAAATCTCAACGATCACCAACAATTAGCGAATCTTATCTTCTTTGAGACTCGTCTCCACCGTCACCTGGACTGGCGCTCACCCTTGGAATGGCTGGGCGCTCCGTTTTATTGGGCATTGGATGACGGTGGGCAGATCACTTCTGCTCTGGCTTGTCCCCCGGAAGCAGAGGGCATCGCATGGATACGGCTATTCGTTTATTCGGGTCGCTGGACGGCGGAGAATGCTTGGGATATGTTGTGGTCCACTGCGCGGACAGAGATCGCACAGGCAGGTGGGGCAAGGGTTGCTGCGATCATCATGCACCCGTGGTTTGGAAATTTGTTGGCTGTGAGCGGGTTTGAAAACCATCAGCAGGTGGTCATGCTTGAGTGGCGGTATCAACCTCAGGTTTGGAAAGATGCGGGGGAATTTCGCATCCGAAAGATGGAAGAGGTTGACCTTCCTGACGTGGAAGAGTTGGATGCTGCATCATTTTCTCCGTTATGGCACAATTCGTTGGATACGCTTCGCAGGGCTTTGGCGCAGGCATTGACCGCTACCGTGGTGGAGGATGAGCATGGCGCCATTGTGGGGTATCAGTTAAGCACGGGCGGCGGCGGGCGCGCACATCTCGCACGGCTGGCTGTACACCCTTCTTTGCAGGGGCGCGGGGTGGGCAGGGCTTTGCTGAATAATTTATTTGCAAAGCTTGTGCCGGGCGGGTATACAAAAATCACAGTGAACACACAAAGCGACAACGAAGTTTCCTTGAACCTATACCAGAAAATGGGATTTGTCCGCACGGGAGAACAGTATCCCGTGTATACTTTTGATATTCCCGCTTATTGATAAGTTATGAGGAGGAAGCATGGCGAACAGAGAAGATTCAAAGATCGTCAATTCACTGGTACGGCAGGCGCTGACATCTGCGCAGGAAGTGATGGGCGATAACGGTTTGAACACAGTCCTGCGCACCAGCGGACTGGAACGATTTATCAACAACTTTCCACCGAATGATCTTCAACCCTCCATTAATACCTCACAATATGCGCAATTGAATCAGGCGATCGAAGATTTTTATGGTCGCGGCGGCAGAGGGATGTTGCGGCGCATTGGAAAGGCTTCGTTTCAATACGGCGTGCGTGAACAAGCCGCATTATTGGGCGTTGCAGGTGCGGCGCTTAAGTTATTGCCTGAAAAGCAACGTATCAAATTCATCCTGAACGGGATGGCAGACGCGTTGAAAAAGAGCAATCCTGAAGTAAACGCATGGGTGGATGAAAGCGGCGACAAACTCGCCTACGTTGAATCCACGTGTGCCATCTGCCATGGACGTCACAGCGAAACAGCCATCTGTTATCTTTATCTCGGCTCCGTCGCCGAAGCCGTGCAATGGGCGACGGGAAAGGAATACGCAATCACCGAAACACATTGCATCGCCAAGGGTGATGAATACTGTCGTTTCGAAGTTGGGGATGTCAAAGCGTGAGTGAACAGAAGTTTTCAAACCGCATCTTGAAACGTTTTGCAGAAACTGTCGCGCTTGAATTGGGCGCGGACCAGTTCAACGGAATGCTGGCGATGTCCAACCTTCCTGTTGACTGGCGAGAATCTGAATCATTCTTGAAGGTAAGCCCAACAGACTCAGCGCATGTGTATGCCGCGCTTCAATCTGCGATGCGCATCTATTTTGGACGCGGCGCACGCGGCGTTCTCATCCGTGTGGGGCAGCGACTATGGAATATTCTTTTAGAAGATTCTGCGCTGGGCGGTAGAGCACAGGCGGCTGTCATCAAGCGACTGCCTCTTAGCTCGCGTCGCAAACCGACCCTGGAACTGCTCGGCAGATTTATTGGCGCTCAATCCGGCGACATCACGATTCACACCCTTGACCTTGACCTGCTCCTCGCCGACCATGCCTCTCCCTCCACCCATGACCAGACCTCCGCAACACCGATCTGCTTCGTGACCCAGGGACTGATCCGTGAGAGTCTCTCGTGGGCAACAGGACAAAACCATGATGTGGAGGAAGTATCCTGCAAGGCAACGGGCAACCATAACTGTGAATTTAGGATCGTTATAGGGAAATAACATGAAAACTTTCGAGTCAAGCTGGACTGCCAGCGATGGAATCATATTTTACGTGCGCGGCTGGGAGCCAGACGACAAACCCAAAGCCGTCATCGGTCTCGTGCATGGACTCGGTGAACATACCGGACGCTATGACCACGTTGCCAAAGTACTGACAGATGCGGGCTATGCCATGGTCGGCTTTGACCTGCGCGGTCACGGCAGGACAGGCGGCGCACGCGGACATTTCCCTTCGCTGGATGCTGTGATGCAGGACGTTCATCATTTATTCCAATTCTTACTGCAAAGATACCCGGGACTCCCACAATTCATCTATGGACACAGCCTCGGCGGGTTGCTATCCCTCAGGTATGCACTTCAATATGGTTCAGGGTTGAAGGGTGTGATCGTCACAGATTCGGGGTTGCGTTCTGCTTTGCAGGAGCAAAAGGCGAAGATTGCGATGGCAAAGATTCTTGGGTCGCTTGTCCCCGCGATGACCATTCCCAGCGGACTCGACCCCACGACCATTTCACGTGATCCTGACGTGGTACAAAAATATATCGATGACCCCCTGGTGCATTATAAGACCAGCCTTGGGTTTGGCAAAGCTGCTCTTAATGCCATCGATTTTTGTTTTGCTCATGCAAAGGAATTTGTTCCTCCACTTCTGATCATGCACGGTAAAGCGGACAAGTTGACATACTACAGCGGAAGCGAAGACTTCGCAAAACTCGCAAGTGAAAATAATAAAGATGTCACTTTGAAATTATGGGATGGTCTCTACCATGAGATCCACAACGAACCCGAAAAGGCAGAAGTGTTCAAGTTCATGGTCGAGTGGTTGAATAAGCATATGTAACCCACTTTATGCAGAATGTCATTCTGAGCGAAGTGACAATTGCATCGCACGCAAGTGCATGTTTTATCAATCTCTGAAGGGATGATCGTACGAGACCCTTCGCTACCGCTCAGGGTGACATTATTCAGATATCTATTCTTCGTTCAACCGTTCTACTCGTTTACGAACCAGCACAGAGGGGCACTATAGCACATGCCAGGGTGACACCTGAACCAATGATCAAGCCGGTCAGATAGCCGTATAGAATGGGGACATTGAAGAAACCAGTCAACCCAATGGGAAGGACGAACAAACCAAAAGAGATGGGTACATATAGCATCGTTATGATCTGTCCAAAACAGCCCATGCTACCAGCGTTCATTCGGCGTGGATCGGTCCAGGTGAAATTTGCCCCAAGCGCACCAAATGCCAGCAGAATGCCCGCGCTGCCTGCGAGACACATGATGATGGCGATCAGGCTATATAGGAACTCGAGAAGAGTCAGTTTCTGTGCGATGGAGATCACGGTGAGGAAAACCAATCCCAAGCCCAATGGCGGGAGATAGGACACGATGAATTTCGCCGCAAGCAAATATCCTGCGCGAACGGGGGATACTTTTAGTATCCAATAGTTTTTGCCTTCATGTGAGAAACCCATGAAAGCCAGACGTGAGAGGATCATCCAGCCTACAAAGAGGGACATGCCCACACTACTGTAAGCCAGCACGACACGAAACGAATCCATGAACCAGGTGGGTGCGTTGCCCTGTCCTGGCGGCGGTTCGCCTCCACTGCGGAGGATGGAGAACGTGTAGATCACACCGAGGATGATCGGTGAAACCAACTGGGAGAGGTTGCGAAGGTCACGCCTGAGGGTGAGAAAATCTTTTTGGACAATGCCCAGCACCGGGGTCGGAATGAAGCGGAGCAGTCCGAGTGCGGGATTCGTTTTATCGGTTTGGGGTCGCTGTCGAGCACGAGTCGCTTTTTTGCGTGAGACCACCTGCATCCCAGCCCAGCCGGAGTAGAAGAGTTGTTCTGCGGTAGTAAGGGCAAACCAAAAAGCGAAGGAGGTCAGCCCTAGCGTGACTCCGAGTCAACAGGAGACCCGAAAGCCAATGACCTTCACCCAAGGCAACCAGACCCTGCCCAGCCCAATTGAGAGGCAACCAGGGAGTGTTGGCGTGCATGAGGAAATTGGTAAATTGCGAACCTGAGACGTTGATGTCTTTGCCAACGGCGTTGTTGAAATTGCCGATCTGAGAAAAGGAAAAGCCGATGATGGCGCCGATGAAACCAAGTATCTCGGCGGCGCGGCGCGGCGGCATGACGCGCACGACCAGCATCACCAACAGGGACGAAATCCCTGCGGCGGCAAGCGCCAGCGCGACCATCATGATCAGAAGGAGCGGATAATAGATGATGTTATAGCCGCTGGAGATGCCAAGCCCGAAGAGGATGGGGATGCCGAAGAGGGCGATCAAACTGAAGTTGGGAAGAACCGCCTGCAAGAGTTTGGCAACGAATACCGAACGGATGGGAATCGGCGTAGAGAGCAGGAAGTCCATATCGTTGGAAAGATATAAGGCTTGCAGTAATACACCGAAGCTGGTCAACAGTGTGGCAACGAATAAGGCGCTGAGAGTCACCACAGGGATGGCGGAAAGGAATGGTTCGACATCAACGCCGATATATTGAACGATCTTTGGGTCGCGCATCAAGCCAAGCAAGAACCGGCTGAAGATCAGGATTCCGACTCCAAACCCCAGGATGACCAACCAAAGAACGATGGTACCGATCTTGCGCCTGAGTTTGGCGTGGCGAAAGGCGTTATAGGTGATACGCAAACGCAGGAGAAGTAATTTCCAGACGCCGGGCAACACCCGCGCATCGGGCATGTGCATGGAAGGGAGAGCTGTGTTCATTTCAAGACTTCGGCTATCTCGGCTTCTTCCGCACCACCCGTTAGACCGAGGAAAATATCTTCGAGGCTGGCTTGTCCGGTTTTATCCAGCGTGCGGAGTTCGTCCATGGTTCCCACCGCGATGAGCTGTCCCTTGTTGATGATGCCGATGCGGTCACACATGCGTTCGGCGATCTCCAAAATGTGCGTGGAGAGCATCACTGCCGCGCCGCGGTCTGCCAGTTGGCGGAGAATGTCCTTGATGAGCCGCGCAGACTTCGGGTCGAGCCCGACCGTGGGTTCGTCAAGGATCAGCACCTTGGGGTCGTGCATCAATGCCGCGGCGAGCGCTGTCTTTTGCTGCATACCGTGACTGTAAGAGTCGACCGTATCTTCTGCGGCGTTGGTCAGGTCGAACATGCGCAGTAACTCATCAATGCGATGCGTGACCTGTGTGCGATCCATGTTGTACAGATCGCCGACGAAACGCAACAACTCACGCCCGGACAATTTGGCATACAGATTGGGCGTATCAGGGACATATCCGCTGGATGCCTTGGCAAGCATGGACTGGCTCTGAACGTCATAGCCCGCCACCTTGACCGTCCCGGACGTGGGCTGGAGCAATCCAACAATGACTTTGATCGTGCTCGTCTTCCCGGCTCCGTTCGGACCGAGGAAGCCGAACACTTCGCCTTGATACACATCAAAGCTGACGTCGTTCACGGCGACCTTGTCGCCGTAGCGTTTGATTAGATTACGAGTTTCAATGAGGGTTTGTGGCATGAGAATCTCCAAGTGATAAAGGGTATTAAACCACATTTATTTAATACGCAAGCGAAGGGGAAAGGATGCTTAGTTGGGCGTTTTTTTACTTGCTGTAATAATCCTTATCAAGTAATCCATATGCATAACAATCATGCCATAGGGGTTTATTCTCTTTATCTTTTCTAAAGAAAGCCTTTTCCTTGAAATAGCCTTCTCTTTTAAGCCTGATTTTTCTAATACATGCCACGATCCAATATTTATCGGGTTACAAAATGCAGTAATTCTATGAGCATGTAAATCATTAAACGCATACTCAATAATCTTTCTGGATGCTTCTGTGCAATAGCCATTCCTTTGGTATTTTGGGTTGAAAATATAACCTAATTCCCATGTCATAAATTCCAAGGGTGGGATTTGCTCAAAATATAAATGACCTATCATTTTATGTTCATTTTTTATTTCAACTGCATAGAAACTATTTCCTTTTGATCTTTCTAGGCATATATCTTTTGATTGTTCTAATGTAATAGGATTGCCAGGTTCAAATATATATATTTCTGGTAATGACAAATATTCATAAAGATCACTTGAATCTTCCAATTGAAATTTTCTAATGAATAATCTGTCAGTTTCAAGCATCCTATTCTTCCTTGTCGCTCATAATTTATAGGTATGTTGGCGGTCACCAACGGCTTTCGACATTGTCCCCAAGCGGAGCGAGTGGGATACCTGCGCTGGGGCGGAGGGGTTCCCCGTCCGAGTGGAAAAGGCTGGTGCATAGAGAACTGCTATTGATTTATTTTCTTATCAAATGTGCTAATCATTTAATCCCATTCCATCGAGAATGACATCCATGTATTTTTCAACCCTTGCCTCCCGAGTTTTGGATAGTTTGGGTTGAGAAAAATAAAATATGTATGCTCTTTGCCGTCCTGGTGTCAACGCATAAAATGCTTCCTTCAAGGCAAGGTTTTCATCTAATTTATTTTGAAACTCTACAGGAATTTTGAATTCCGAAGTCTTTTTAAGCTCCACTTTCAAACCAGCTTTTTCCACTTCAATGGCTTCTTTGATATAGGCTTTCAGAATGGTTTTCATCTTTAACTATTTCTGGAACATTGGTGAACCGAATCTGGCGCGCGGACTGCACATTCTCCGTTTGTTGAATTAGAACACCCTTGACATCCTTTAACAAGGCACCTTTGACAAACAGAATCGCACAGTATTCTTTAAATCCATGTATTAAAACGATGTTCTTTTTCTCAAACGTATAACAAGGAACACCCCACTTCAATTCTTCAGTCAGTTCACAGTCAAGAATGATCGTTCTCAATTTCTCATATTCATCCTTCCACTGTTTGGCTTTATTAAAATACCAATCAACCTTGGGATTCGTTTTATTCATTTATTGATCCTTTGAAATAAAGTGACGTCTTTCGTAACGACCTTGTCACCGTAGCGTTTGATTAAGTTGCGAGTTTCAATGAGGGTTTGGGACATGATGTCTCCAATCGGTGGAAAGTATTAAACCACCATATTCAATTAATGCGCAAGCGATGAGAAAGGAGCGTATGAGTGGGCAGTTGAAATGTCTCTGAGTAGAAATCAGGCTCAAGGAGTTTCATACAATTGAACCTGCCCGCCGTAAAAATCACGCGTCCGGGTCAATGTCATCTGCGATGCAAGCGTTTGCGGGATCAGCCCCATGGGATCAGTATACAAATCATGGCTGTACACCAGCCAAACTCTGTTATGTCCGCGCAGCAATGAAATCAACCTGGGGATATCGTTCTCTGTCATTATTGGTTCCAGGATGCCGCTATCGAATAGGTCTTGAGGTACTCCCTGTTTCACAACCTGGATGGAATACTTTTCTTCATAGGCTTTAAAATAATAGTTGAACGGGATCACCACAAAGTTGGAGTTAAAAAGGACCAGATCATCCTTTTCGGCAAAATTTGCAACATAACCAGCAGGCGTGCTCCAATCCTCTTTTTGCACAAACCGATAATAATCGCCGTCAGAAAGCAGGTAATTTGTTCCTAAAACCCCAACCATTACGATTATAAGAATACGAAATCTTAATTGAGCAACACCAGCCGCCAATACCAGCAACAATGGGATCGTTATCCAGATCAGAGTTCGACCGTAAAAAATAGGTCGGTGGATGCTCACGATCAGCTCGCCCAGAAAGGGGACAACAAACAAGGTAGCCAGAAATAAGAATATCGAAAGTTTTTTGCGGTAATACACCAGCCCGAAGCAAAGCACCGCGCACAGGACCCACGTCATGACCTGGCTGGTTTGAGTTTGTGCCGATGTATTTAATAAGGCTCGAAGCGTCTCGGTAATGGTATGCCAATCTGGTGTAGGAAGCCAAAATGCCTGATCGACTCGGCGGACTTGCTGGATAAAGGCAGGTATCCATGGACTCCATAGTAGGAAGATGCCGATCTGAGCCTTGACCCAATTTCCAAAAGATGGAGCCTGAAAAGCGGATAGTGCTTCCGATTTCTTTCTCCTTTGAAAAAGCATCAGACCCAGAACGAAGAGATTGGTGGCTACAGGGAAAAGGACAGCAGTATTGTGGGTGAGCATGGTGGCAGCCGAGAACACAATAAATACAACCCAGGTTAGGTCAGTCTCCATGGTCTGGATGGAAGACGGACGTAGACGGTAAATCCAGGATCTCCATCCGCTTCGAGGAAGCTCGATCAAATAGCTGAGATCACCCTCCGGGTCCGATAGTTGAATCGGCGCTGAGGTACGCCAGTCATGCAGAAATTTCCGAAATTGACTGCCGATGGGACTGGCGGAGCGTGAATCCGTAAGCAGTCTCACCAGTGCATAGATCGCCACGGCTGCATTGAAGGTCAGAAACGTGTACATGCGCGTTTCCTGGGCGAAGTAGATATTGAAAGGCGAGCAAGCCAGGAACACGACTGCCGCCAATCCCACCATCGCACCAGACATGCGTTTGCCGATCAGGTAAATGACCGGGATCGTGATCGTACCGAATAGTGCAGAAAACAGTCGGGCATAATAAGGCGTATCCCCATAATGTGCGATCCAGTAATGAAGCAGTAGATAATAAAGAGGCGGGTGTGGGTCGATCCTGGCCGTCCATTGCAAAATATCGGGGATACTTTGGTTTGCCAACCACACGCTGAACGTTTCATCCAACCACATCCCTTTCGTATCGAGTAGCAAAATCCGCAGAAAACCGCCAACCAATGTGATCAATATTACCAACCCGGGTGCCCACTCTTCAATGTCGATTTTATCGTTCATTGTCTTTAGGAATCCTATAATTCATGGATATATATCGGTCTATAGATTTCTGTGAAAATTAGTCAACCGTTGATATTTTACAGATTTCCCCATTTGATGTCATGTGCCTTTTGTCATCAAACATTGCAAGCTTTACTGCCTTGTTTTAGTTCTATAATGCTATACTGGAAAAGCACAACGGAAAGGTCTATCGATTTGGAAGTGAATACATAAGCATCCAACGGTTCGTGTTCGTCGAGCACATTGTACCCGCAGGGTATCCCCTAAAGAGAATTCCACTGCTTTTTGTAGGCATGGAGCTTTTTTCTTCCTGTTTTTGTCTCAACCCTTGACACTGCTATTTATCGGTGGGCGGCTTTAACTCTTATTGCTGAAATGCCAGCTTCTCGAAATCCTTGCGTTTAAGAAGACGGAGGGCAAATCGCTGTAGTGGCGTGAAGGCAGCTCTGCCAGTTTCTGGGTCCATAGGTTCGATCTTATTGATCGCAAACTCTTTACCATGCCTGATGATCGTACAGCCTCCTGCTGCCAAAACGTTTTTGTGCCAATCAACATTGTGTCCATAGGTGAGTTCAATCACGAAACCATCCTCAACAGGGGCTACAATGATTGGCGTCTCATATACTTTGCCGCTGCGTCTACCAATGTGTCTGACAATCGCAATGGGTCCAGCCGATGTGCGTGCAAGCCGGCGGGTTAGGTGATTCAGAGTGTGTTTGAGGGCGACGAGCCAGCCTCTATGGATGCGCTGCTTTATATTCATCACTTCTCTCCGATCATCAATCTCGTCCATTAAATATGAGCCGCCCAACTAGGTGTTTAGCTGCAAGTCATATAACAGCTTATATATCACATACAGCCTAATCCCCTAATGACTTCGGAAAATAGAAATTTAGGCTGCACTGAATTGAAATCAGATAAGTGGATTATAAACCCCTTATCCTTTACAACTCAACCACCGTGGACTCTAACCCCGTCACCCCGATCACCAGCAGTTTTCCATCGGGCGGGGATATAGAAGGCTGCCCGTAGACTGAAATTCTGATCAATCGTGTTTCACCCTTTCTCTAAAAAAGGAAAAGCTCCACTGCTTTTTTGTAGGCATGGAGCTTTTTTCATGTTGTTTTCTGCTTAATCCCTTGACACTGCTGTTCATCGGTGGGCTGCCGTTCATTTTATTCATGACTGGGTATATCGAAATAAGGAGCAGGGATTTCACCACGTAATATCTTGAAAAGCAAAGGGACTGGGTATTCATGCCCATAAGAAAGATTGGGCAATTCATTCTCACCAAAAAAACCTATCTCAATTGCTTCGGTACTTGTCTTGGGTATTAAGTTTGCTGTCTCTGCAAGAAAAATTGCGTGAAAGAGATGAGCTTTTGTTTTGCTATGCCAAAGCCGCCGAGTTAAAAATACCGATTAGTTTTGTGACTTGAGCGCTAATTCCAGTTTCTTCCCATAATTCTCGAATTGCTGCTTCTGCTAAGGTCTCTCCAACTTCTACCAATCCACCTGGTACAGCCCATAAACCATTGTCACTTCGTTTGATGAGCATGATTTTATCTTCATGAACAATTAGGGCTTCTGCACCAGATGCTGGACTTGTATGAAGCCAATTATCTTCGATGAACTCGCGATTGACTTGCTCAAAAGGGCGTTCTTCTAAACTTGCTAAAAGTCCAAGTGCGATAGAGATGACATGTTGGTATCTCTCTTTATCATACTCGTTTTGGGCGTAATGCAAGCCCATAGTGGAAATTGCTCTCAACTCGTCAATAGCTTGATAAATTGTGTCTTGGTCAAGTGCCATATTTTATGTTATCCGAGAATACAATTTTAAAGAGGCCCAACTAGGTGTTTAGCTGCAAGTCGTATAACAGCTTATATATTACATACAGCCTAATCCCCTGATGACTTCGGAAAATAGAAATTTAGGCTGCACTGAATTAAAATCAGATAAGTAGATTATATACCTCTTATCCTTTACAACTCAACCACCGTGGGCTCTAACTCCCTCACCCCGATTGATCAGCAATTTTCCATCGGACATGGATATGGAAGGCTGCCTATAGACTGAAATTCTGATCAATCATGTTTCACCTTTTCTCTAAAAAAGGAAAAGCTCCACTGCATTTTTTGTAGGCATGGAGCTTTTTTCTTCCTGTTTTGTCTTAACCCTTGACACTGCTGTTTATCGGTGGGCGGTTTGTTCGGGTCACTTTCTTACAACGAGGGATCTCATTTTGGGAGTGTTTTGGTTAATATCTCGATCTCGTGCCAGGCAGGCCACAAGTCAAGCATATTCGTGGTCACCACCCGCACAAGGTCAACTCCGATCAGCGGTTCTTCCGGCATGTAAGTGAGGATGTCCCCTTCATGGGTTATCCCATCGAAGGTCTGTACCAGCCTGAGCTCCCCGCCTGCTTGCCGTATCCAGAGCTCGTGCACGGTACGCTTCGGTATGTCCTGGACCACGGTCAGGATAATTGTTTCGACATCGGTAGGGGCGGCCAGTGCCAATTCCACCCACTGAGGTGGGCCGCCTTCAGCGATCCAGATTTCTTGTGATTCGTCGGCTACATTCTGGGCTGGAAGTCCATCGACGGCGCTGGAGGCCGTGATGACAGCCTGAGGCGCTACATTGAAGCGGATAAAGTCAAAATTGCCATAGGCGCATGGATCGGGTCGGTTTGCGGGAGAGAGTACAGTTCCAATAACACCTTCCGCGTCGCTCGCGGTCCAGAATTCAGACCCGGGAGTTTCTCCCCACGCCCACAGCAGCCAGCCGTCGAAACCAAATGAACACGAGTCAACTTGCCAGGATTGTAAGGCGCTTGCCGCGCGTTCAGCCGAGGAGTAGTTGGCTTTGTCGGCTCCGAACTCACCCATTAAGATCAACTTGTCCCCCTCTCCGATCATTGTAAAGTTCTCGACGTGTTCCTTCAAGGAAAGGTCGTAGCCTGGGTAGGGGTGAAAATCGATGAAGTCTAGTTGTGACTCACGTACGATACGATCAAGATAGACCAGCCGAGGGTCACCCTCCCGCACCGGGTTCGGTTCCTGCTGAGATAAGAAGCCCATCGTGACCAGGGCGGTTGGATCAGCCGCCAAAATTGAGTTTCGCAACTGCTCGATCCAATATAGCCAACTTTCCTCCATCATGTTCTGGCGGCTCTGCGCATCGGCCATGTCATAGGTGTTTCCATTGGCTGTGGTAACCATCCCATTTGTGTGGTTTAGTGGTTCAAGTTGGACCTCATAAAAGGCCTCGTTTTTAACTCATAGGCCAACACGGCATCAAACGGCGCGCCGCGCTCGATCAACCCTTGGATTAGATCTTGCCAATACATGCGCTCTGCGGCGATGCCGTGCGCGTCCAAGTAGACGCCATTGTAACCTGGGTAAGCGGCACGCGCGAGCTCCTCACTGTAACCGCCATCATCCGGGACCCAGTCATCGGTAAAAATGACATAGATGCCATAGCGCTTGGCCAAACGCAGGAACTCGGTAATGTTGTCCAAATAGGCATCCGAGAGTCCTCCCACGGGGTCACCAATGCAGCCTCCCACCCCGTCCCAGCAGGCATTCTTCCATACCCGGACCGTGTTGAATCCCAACGCGGCCATCTGCTGTAGCTCGGCTTCAGCCTGGTCAAGCTGTCCCCAGGCGGTATTGAAGAGGGCGTCAACAGCGATGTCGCCATGTGTGTGCGATGGCTTTATTACCCAGCGGTGATAGTTGGCACCGCGTGGTACGAAGCGTTCGCCGGTCAGGCGGTCATAGAACTCCACACTGGATGGGCCTTCGCGAATTCCGATCCGGTGTTCGATCAAGACAGGGGTGTCCGTTGGCGCTGAAGTAGCAGTTACTGAGAGGGGAATAGTGGGGTGTTGGCCCGGGTTGTGATGATCCGACATTTCCCGGTAAATTACATGCTGCGACAATAGTCAGTAACGCGAAGCCGACAAGCGTACTGTGGATTTTAGAAGTCGATTCTAACAATTTCATAAAGCAATCCTTAATCTAAAGGGACTATTGCTCCGCCCAACTAGGTGTTTAGCTGCATGTCATATAACAGCTTATCTATTACATACAGCCTAATCCCCTAATGACTTCGGAAAATAGAAATTTAGGCTGCACTGAATTAAAATCAGATAAGTAGATTATATACCTCTTATCCTCTACAACTCAACCACCGTGGACTCTATCCCCGTCACCACCACAGACTTGCCATTCGCAAAGACCACTTCCGTTTTATTCGTTCCCCGAATCACTTTCAACCCTTTATATCCAATCGTCACATCCCACGGGAAGGGATTATCGCCTTCGAGTTTCACGCGTGTGGATGAAAGAATTTCCACGCCCAACACTTTCATGAACAAGCCAACGGGAGCCAGTCCGCTGAGTGCGTTGCGTTCGCCGATGCCGGTCCCTTTTTCGGCGTGATAGCGCGCGATAGAAGGCGCGGTTCTGTTTCAGGTTTTGGATGATGCCTGTCATAAAGTGCGCCACCAAACGCGCCGCGTCCGAACGGAATCCGTATCTCAGCAAGCCTTCGCCGATCAACAAGTTCCAGGGCAAATGAACGGCTTGGGAAATCGATTCAGCCTCACGCTTATCCTGAGCGGAGACGAAGGACAGCGACGGGCAGGCAGGCACACCAAACGGACGATTGAATTGTTTCGAGTTCAACAGCGCCCGCCCGATCATCGTCTGCGCGTGTTGCTCATCGGGCACGCCCGCCCACAGCGGCGTGAAGAGCGTATGGTCTTCGGTCGTGAAATCGAGCGTGCTGATCGTTACCGTATCTTCCTTGTCCAGCCCCTTCACCACGATCTTCGCCAGCTTCGGATACACCTTCTGCGTGGTGTAGACCGCCCCATTATTACGCCATTGATAATCACTGCTGGAGATGACCTCGTCCGCAGCTTTTGTGGAGAACTGGTGGATGCGGATCTCGGGTCGCTTCGCGGCTGGACTTTGGGTCTGCACCTCGATCAACAAGCGGATCGGCGCCTCAAATTTTAACTTGGTCGCGATCGTCCCTGAACCGTTTTGTTTGACCAAGACCTTCCCCGCCAAACTCGAACCTGTCTCACGGTCACGATAATGATACAACCCCGTCCGCGCCTGCCACGTGGACTCAATGGACTTGCGCAAGATGGCGGCTTGCTCATGAAGCAATGCAAGGATGTCATTCTGTTCTAGCAGTTCCGCCATTTTGATGAGGCAGGCGGCTTCGTGATACAACATCGCTTCGAGCGCAGGGCTATGGACATGTGTGATGTTCACGCCCAACGACCATTCATGCCACGCGTCGAATAGCGGATTATCTTCAAATCCCGTTTGCAGGATGTGCTTCCATTGCGGCAAGCCGTCACGGTCTTCATCGTGTTCAGGCAGGAACCATGACTGGAAGAACTTCAACAAATAAGGAAAGAGTTCCTTGATAAACGCTGTATCTTCTTTGGACTCGTGAATCTTCCATGCCAAACTTACCAAGCATCGGCGCAGCGAGATACCGTCCACGTTGACCGGCGAGTCCGGGCTTGCCGTCTATGCTTCCGTCCTCTTTTTGGATGGAGATGAAATTTTTCAGTAGTTCTTGTGCGGCTTGTGAGGCTGGAAGAACACTCGCAAGATAATACAGACTCAAGAGGTGTTTGTCCATTCCACGAAGATGGATAGTCCATGCCATCGCCTTTGGGAGAATATCCGTTATCGGGCTGACGCGCAGAGACAAATGATGGGTTGGGCAAATGTGTATTTTGCGGAAAGAACAATCCAAACCCCGCAGTTTGACTCAATGCAAATGCCGCGTCCCAATCTTTGTCGCCGGTGCGGATGTCGATGGATTGGCTGGCATTGAGCAGTTCCAGTTTGGCGCGCTCCGCTTCCCAGGGACGCGCCGCGGTTTGTCGCGCGAGATCGAACGAGGCTTGCAAGGTGTCCGTCGCGGCTTGTGTCCACGTGAGTTGACGCGTCGCACCGGGACCCAGCTCGAGGTCCAGAAAGAGCGAGGGATGAGGTCCAGATCCATGTGCGGGACCACCGGTCAAAAAGAGGACGGGGAAGAGTCCGCTTGTTTGTCCCGCAAGCACATTCACCATCTGCATTTGGGTCGTTGTCATGCTTTGACCATCAATGGACGCGAGCAGTGAACAGATCTCCAAACGGATCTTGCGCGTGGCGTTGGTCTTGTTGACCACGTTCACGCGCCCGCTGATGGCATTGGATTGTGGAACCCAATATTCGGTGGAAACGTCTAGATTGGGTAATGGTGAATAATCAACGATGAGGAAATTCGGGTAAAAGCGCCGAATGGTTGGCGGCAAGGCGAAAGCAGACGGATTGCTAACGGAGGTTTTGCCTTCGCTAAAACGTGGAAAAACGCGCATGGCTTTTGCACGCAGTCCGTAGGTGGTGTGAAGCGAGAGAGCGGCAGGCTCTCCGCCGCCAAGGACGAGTTCCCAGATATGGTCGTTGAGATAATCAGGATTGGAGAGGCGTGAATCCGCTGCGAGAGTGAGGTAGAGTGGATCGCCGGGTGCTAGTGACCAGTCACGCATAGTGGTATTGTACGGGCAGAACGTCAAGAGGTCAAAGGGTATAATTTAGCAGTAGGTTACACTGATGGTCGAGTGTTGCGAAGCAACGTCATCAAGTACCAGTCAAAGATAACAAGCAAACAAGTAAGATCTGAAATTGGTGGTTTCGATAGCCGCTTCGCGGTACTCAACCACCAGAGCATAGGAGAAATCATGGGACGCTACTTTGAAGAATTTGTCGTTGGCGAGAAGATCATCACCGAAAAGCGGACGATCACCGAAGCAGACATTATGGAATTTGCCCGGCTCTCCGGTGATGTCAACCGCATCCACACCGATCCCGAATTCAGCAAGACAACTCCCTTCGGCAAACAGATCGCACATGGATTGTTGGGCATGTCCATTGCTTCGGGTCTCGCTTGGCAGACAGGTATTTTGGATGGAACAGTAATCGCCTTCCGCGAAGTGAAGGAATGGAAGTTCGTCAAACCCGTGTTTATCGGTGATACTATTCATACAGAATTGGAAACCATCGAAACCAAAGCCCTGCCGCGTATCGGTGGTGGTTCCGTGACGATCACATTGGAAGTGAAGAATCAAAACGATGAAGTTTGTCATCGCGGCACGTGGGTTGTTTTGATGATGAGCAAGCCATCTGCATAAACTACGTTTTACGCATTACGAATCATATAACTCGTAAAACGTAATGCGTAATACAGAGTCAAAGATTGAATGAGTTATGACCAACGAAGAAGATGAAGAGAGAATCAAAAAAATAAAACGATTGTTGGACTCTGAAGCAGAGACTCACGCCGAGCCTGCTTTTGATCCTAATAAAGATGAGTCTGATGAGCAGGCGGCAACCACGCGTGCCCATATACCGCACACACCCACCCCAACTCCGCATATTGCGCTCGATAAAGATAACATGCCTTTACCGCGCCGCGTCGATCAAGTGGATATGGACAGTACGCGCGTCACACCTGCGGCATATGAAACTGCGAACCGTCCCAGAAACAGCACGCCGCAGACACGGCGCATTTCCGCACAAATGCCAAGCCAACTCCCAAGTCAGACGCCGCCACCAAGCCGACCCATCTCACGACCTGTTACCTTCGAATGGAAGAATGGCTGGGGCGGTTGTCTCGTTCGTGGATTTATTTTCTCGTTATTCGCCATCGTCGTCCTTGCCATCATTGGCGCTTCCGCCCTGCTATTTTCATATTATCGGATCGCACGCACACTTCCCAGTGTCAGTGACCTAAAGAACAACGCATCACAGTTCGAGACAACTCGCATTTTGGACCGCAATGGGAATTCCCTATACGAGATCCTCGACCCGAACGCGGGACGCCGTACTTATGTAACACTCGATAAGATTTCCCCGACTCTCATCGCAGGGACAATTGCCACGGAGGACAAGGACTTTTACACACACCCTGGCTTTGACCCGGGAGCGATCATCCGCGCGTTGTGGGAAAACTACAAAACAAACGGTCAGGGGGGCGGCGCATCTACGATCACACAACAATTGGCACGTGCATTATTGCTCACTCCTGAAGAACGCGCCCAACGGACGTATTCACGCAAAGCGCGTGAGATCATCCTTGCGGCGGAAATCACCCGTCGCTACACCAAGGATGAAATCCTTGAGTTGTATCTCAATGAAATCTATTATGGAAATCTTGCCTACGGCATCGAAGCCGCGTCAGAGACCTATTTTGGCAAGACCGCCAATCAGTTAACATTGGGAGAAGCATCCTTTCTGGCCGGGCTTCCACAATCCCCATCGGTTTACGATATTTACACCAACCGCGATGTGGCATTGGCACGCCAGCAACAAGTATTGGTGCTGATGTATGGCATGAGTCAAACCAATGGCTGTATCAAGGTCAAGGTCGGGGATAACCAAACGCCCATTTGTGTGGATCAGACCGCGGCGTTGGATGCGGCGAACGAGATCAAAAATCGCACGTTCAATTCACCGAACATCAATACACGTTATCCGCACTGGGTTAACTTTGTCCGCTCGCAATTGGAAGCCCAATACGACGCGCAGACCATCTATCGCTCTGGCTTTATCGTGTACACCACGCTCGATCCCAAAATGCAGGATGAAGCGCAGAGAATGGTCACAGAACAAGTGGCACAACTCGCTGAGAAGAACGCACACAACGGCGCGCTGGTCGCCATCAAGCCATCCACGGGCGAGATCATGGCAATGGTTGGCTCACCCGATTTCAACAACGACGCCATCTCCGGGTCAGGTCAATATGGCGGATAGTCCTACACGTCAACCGGGTTCATCCATCAAGCCGATCACGTATGTCGCCGCGTTTGAAAAAGGCTGGACGCCCTCCACATGGATATGGGATGTGCCATCCGAATTTCCCGATGGAGCCAACCCACCTTACATCCCTCGAAACTATGATGATAGATTTCACGGCGGCATGACCGTCCGCACCGCGCTTATCGAACTCGTTCAATATTCCTGCCGTCAAGACGTTGCAATTTGTCGGCGTATACGATGACCCTAATACGCCGGAAAAAGACGGCATGATCGCAATGGCTGAAAGGCTGGGTATCACCAGCTTGACGCGACCCGATTACGGTCTATCTCTGACGCTTGGCGGCGGCGATGTCAGCTTATTGGAGATGACATCCGCCTTCTCTGTGTTTGCCAACGGAGGCAAAAAGGTGCCGCCCGTTTCCATTTTGAAGATCGTTGACTTTGAAGGCAACGTTATCTATGAATACCAACCGCCCGAAGGTGAACAGGTCATTCGCCCCGAACATGCCTTCCTGATCTCATCCATTCTCTCTGATAACCAGGCACGCACACCGATGTTCGGTCCCAACTCGGCACTCAACCTTCCATTCCAGGTAGCCGCGAAAACAGGAACATCCAACGACTTCCGCGACAACTGGACGCTTGGATACACACCCGATCTCGTAACAGGCGTATGGGTCGGCAATGCCGATTACACGCCCATGATCAACACATCCGGTTTATCAGGCGCGGCGCCCATCTGGTCACAGTTCATGCAATTTGCTGTGCCGTATGTTACGAACAATAATCCGACATCTTTCAGCATCCCTTCGGGCATTATCGAAAAAATTGTCTGCAACACGTCCGGTGCGGAACCGTCCAATTGGTGCAGAGGCGGACAGCGTAGTGAATTCTATGCCAGTGACCAGCCTCCCCTGCCGCCTTCCAAGGATCTTTTGACGCAAACCACCATTGATACATGGACGGGTTTGATCGCTGGCAATGCCTGTGAAGATTTTGCCGAAAAAGACCTCGTGATGAATGTTACTGATGAGTGGGCGCGCAAGTGGCTCAAGACAGGCGATGGACGTAACTGGCTGGAGGCGCATGACTTGCCGCGCAACCCAACCTATGCTCCAGACCGTGAATGTAGTTCAAGCGACCCGCACCCGGTGATCGAATTCAGCAACCTGAATGACAACAGTGTCATCACCGAAACGTCACTGCCCATCAAAGGCATCATCGATGTCAAGAACGGCGATTTCAAATCCTGGCGTCTCGAATATGGCGTTGGCGGCGACCCGTCTGATTGGACTACGCTTGCCGATGGCAAGAACGCGTTCAAAGATTCAGCCCTTATCTATACATGGGATTTGCAAGACTTCAAAGAGAACAAAGTTACGCTTCGGATTTATCTTTCCGATGGAGAGGATCACTACGCTGAAAAACGCGTCACTCTGACCTTCAACCTGCCCACTCCAACCCCCGAGCCTACTCTTACACTAACGCCGTTCCCGCCAACCGATATCCCAACGAACACGCCTGTTCCAACAAATACACCTGTTCCAACGAATACGCCTGTTCCCGTAACCC
>CAVSRF010000036.1:0-28109 GCA_963730175.1 uncultured Chloroflexia bacterium
GGAAGCAGTGAGATGTAAAGGATATTGGACTGCACAGCGCAATTCTCTTATGCCTACCTTTAGCCCCCACGGACGATTCTCCATACTATTTCTATATCCTGTATAACCTTCCATATCAGTTTGTTGTATACTGAATTTGGAGGAATCCATGAACAAAAGACTCATTCGCGGATTGGTGATAGCGCTGGCGGTCCTCAGCCTGATGGCGTTATGTGCATGGGGATACACTAATCTTGTGGTCGCAAACGCCCGCTCAAAAGGTGAATATGACTCTGCCGAGGCAGGGATGTTGGCGCTCATGGACAAAAACTACGCGCCCGATCACACAGTGAAGATCTATGCTGCAAGACCAGACGCCCATGATGGGAGCAATCCATATGTCTGGTATGTGATCGCGGAGGTACGTGCCTCCGCCCGCGCAGACGGCTCGGAACTGGGACACAACGGATGCGACGCCCCTGGCACATTCTTCGTGCAATTAAAAGATGGGAAGTGGGTACATGTACCCGAGGGTCTCCTTACGGTCTTCGCACCTTCGTGGTTTGGCATATTTGGACTCGCCGGTGAGGGACAATCCACACCCACAACGGATTTGATCCACGGACCAACTCAATTTTGCAGATAAAGGTGACTGTCACTTCTTAAACCATCGGAACCTTCGAGGAGTGTGAATCGTTCAAAGGAAGAGGTGACTATGAAAGCACTGATCCTATTTTGCATTTTTATGTTGATGGCGATTGCCTGCGCACCTACACGAGAAGTCAGCCAACCTGCCGGCTCAACCATCGAACCGACGCTGGTCTCACCCACCGTGAATCCCACATACTCCCCGACCTCGCCAACGGAGGAATTCAGCCAGTCAACAACCCTCGTCACTCCTGAGACTCCTTCGGTAACGACCCCGTTGGAAGTCTCTGCAACAACAGCCGCGCCGGTCACCGGAGCTATCCAGATCGCAGGCGGAGGCTGCTGCATCGGCGGCACTGAAGGGGATACGATCCAGGCGCAAGTTTCGTTTTCTGCCGCAAGTCCCCTGGGACAAGTCAGCCAAATGCGTGTGGTCACGGGGTGCTCCTCAGATACGGACCTGGAGAGCGCAGACTGGGAACCTTTCGTGGATTCAAAAACGTATCCGATCCATGTCGCGCTCAATTGGACCGGGTTTTATGTATGCGTCCAATACCAGGATGAATATGGGAATTTGTCAGCGGTATATCGCGACGACATCAGTGTCGAGGGCATGCCGCGTGCTCCGCTCGTAAATCCGGTCGATTGGTATCCTCACATCCAATGCTTTTCGGAAGCAGAAGTACACCCCCATCTTAATGAGGTCGTTAGCGGCACGACCGTGACCTTCAGCTGGCCAGACAAAAATCAACTGCCCCGGGAAATATTCTACAAGGTCTTTGTGTTTGCAGCTGACGATTCGTTTACCGGTTTAGCCGCCTCCGGTCAGACCCGTGGAACATCACTCTCATTACCCATCGACCCTAAACATGCCGGGCAAATCGCCTGGTACATTACGTTGGTTGATGCAAACGGGACTCTACTTCAGCACGGTCAATGCGGTTCCTTTACCGCCAGCCTGCTGACGGTCGATCCGCCTGAGGGATTGAAGGCGGTATTCTTTCAGTATCAACCGTAGGAAGTGCCCATCACACGGACAAGCTTCTCTTCTTGGGAGATAAGAGAGGGTCTTTATGTGACTGTGATTTCGTAACACGCCACGCAATTCTCTTTTGCCTTGTTTTCGACCCCACGGACGATCTTCCGTCGAGACTGATAACTGCCCCACCCCAGCCCTCCCCAAATACGACATTTAAAATATTGAAACCACATACAAATTTATCCCATCGTATTTGGGGAGGGTGCCCGCAGGGCGGGAGGGGCATTCCCGCTCAATTCGCTTTTGCCTTGCTTACCACCTAATATAAACCGTGACCAAGTAAGTACATATTGGCAAACCCAAGCAACAAGAAAATTATGATGATCGCTAACCATTTTATAAAAGAAACTTTGCCATTGTATTGATCAACGATAGCCTGCGGAAATATGATTGTGTAAATCGAAATTAAGATAAAAATAGGCGTAAAGAAAGCGACTTTTGGATAGTAATGGCCTTCAGTATGCAACAAATACCAGTTATACCAGCCCATGGCAATACCGACGACCAGCGTAAATTTTGCACTCTGCAAACCTATCACTTTACGCTGATGTAACCTGATTTCTTTCATATCGATGGATTGCCCCGTTGTAACAGACACTCCATCTACTTCAAGATCGCACTCATACTTAAGCGCATCGGGAATCATCACGATTGCACAAGAATGGCCAGCAACTTGAATTGGATATTTGGTACCCAGTTCTAAAGGGTCTTGGTTCCTCAGATATTGAAGGGGAGTTGCGCTGTCATCCACCCGTATAGATACCCAGCGCGAAAAAAACATAGCGTATTCCAATTCCACCTTGTGTTTGATACCATCCAACCTAAATTCCCACATTTTTTTCGTCATAAATAAGTAATCCTTTTATATCACTAAGCATGAAGGAAATACATTTTCAATAATATTATCGTGTGCTCCGGACAAAAGGTGACTGTCACTTCGTGCGCCGCTCAATTCTCTTTTACCTTGCTACTACACAATACAAACTGTGCACTAGCTGAAATCCGGTATAGATATTATTTCTTCTAATTGCGATATAAGATCTTTGACTTTAATTTCTTGTTCTTCAGCAAACCAAATTGTATTAAACTCCAAAGTGATAAAACGAACCACCCTGATCATTTTTTCGAAGATACTTTTGATCATATCGATTTCAATAGACCATCGATCAGTATTCAAAATGCTCGAAATTATTTCTTAAAATTCTCACGAGAGCTACAAATGCTGTTGCTTGTTCATCATCCATCTTCAAAGGTTTTGCATCATCCCACACAGAAAGATTTTCTGGTTTTCCGAGCATTTTTGCAGCTGTAGAAATATCAATCAACCACTTACCTTTGACAACTTTCTGACCACAGTTTACAAGGGCAACAATAAAAAAGCTATAAAGCGTCTGGTGTAAAGCAATAGTTGCCCATTTCCATTTCATAAAATCTGAAAATGTCTTTAAAGAATAGACTATCATACTTAAGTTATCAATTGCATTATCAACTCGCTCCATCCTCGCCCACCTGTTATCATCCTGATTCGGAATCATCGTTTTTTCATTACCTTTTCTCTATGTTGCAACAACTCTCACTGCCAATTATCAGCACACATCTCCCTCCAACTCCGCCATCGCAGCAACATCTCTCGACCACGTTGAAATCAATTTCCTTCACTTCACCAACCTCCCCACCAATGACCCAACCCACGTGACAAACGCCCAGGGGATTTGCGGGAAGATCAAGACGCCTATCGCTCCAAGCGATCCACCAAAGAGGATAAAAGTCATCGCAGCCGGGGTCGCCAGCAGAAAAGCGATGAACACAATCCAACGCTTGGCAGTGGAGGTCTGACGATTGAGGAACGTGATCAAAATCCACCCACCGATGGAGCCTGCCACAAAGAAGAGGATGTAGTCCACGATGGAGGAGTCCGTGTTGATGCGCTTAAACCGGACGCTAAACATGACGATTTGATAAACAATGGTGAGCAATCCCACCAGGAACGAGAAATAAAGGGGTGTTTTCTTCATCAGCTTACTTTCTGCCCCACCCCAGCCCTTCGCGAAGTACACTTATGCCCAAATACGACATTCAGATTTTGAATTATCATTCAATTTTCTGTCATATGACGTCCTTTAGGTAGAGTGCCTGAAGGGCGGGAGGGGCTAACTAGCACTCACTAAACCCACAGGCATAACACTTGCGGCAGCCTTCTTCATTCACCACGGCGGCTTCACCGCACTCGGGGCACAGGTCACCGATCTTCATCGCGGTCGGCGGTGCGGCAAGCTCTGCTTCTTCTTCTATCTTGTGTCCATTGCCGTTACCGTTGCCGTTCGATTTCTCTTCCATCTCAGATGACTCGCCGGATTTCTCACGCAGGTACATATCGAGCACCTGTCCGATGCCATCGGGCAATGAACGCACACGGTTGGGACCCAGTCCACGTGAACGACCGCCGCCGATGCCGAGTAATTGACGGACGATCTCGCGCATACGGTCCGTGGGCGCGACAGGTGAAGCCAGGCGCAAAATGTACGAGATGAGTTTACCGATCGCTTCAGAGACCGCCGCGGTTTCTGATCCAGCCTTGGCGGTATTGATGAACGCCTCAAACGGATGATCCCCGCCGTTTTGGTTGATCGTAATAAACGCCTTGCCAGCGGGCGTGTCCACGTTATAGGTTTTACCGGTCAACGCACGCGGACGGGCTTTCTTCGTCTCGTGATATATCTTGGCGGCGAACGAAGGCGTAACCACAGTAACCGGAGATGGAGCCTCTTTCTTCTCCGCGGTGGCTTTCGTCTCCAACACCACCTTATCGCGCGAACCGGTCACATAGACGGTGATGCCCTTGCATCCGAGTTCCCACGCCATCATATATGCCTTCGCAACATCTTCCTCGGTCGCGCCTTCGTGGAAGTTGACCGTCTTCGAAAGCGAGTTATCCACGAACGCCTGCAACGCGCCCTGCATCAACACATGTTCCTCGGCGCTGATATCACCGGATACCACGAACGTATCGCGCACCGCCTGCGGGATCTCCTTGATGTGCTGGCACGTGCCTTCACTCATCACCTGCTCGACGATCTCCTGCCGCTTCTCTTCGCCGAGTCCCAGTTTCTTCAATGCCGCATCGAAGCGCGGGCTGGCATACGTTAATTTCAAATCCTTGCCATTATCATTGACGTGGCGGATGTACGCCAGCGCAAAGACGGGTTCACAGCCATAACCTTCACAACCTGCGACGGTGGCAATCGTGCCGGTCGGTGCGACCGTGGTCTGCGCCGCGTTGCGGATGCCATGTTTCTTGATGCCATCCACCACCGCCTCCCACTCGACGTTCGGTCTGCCCCAGTTATGCTCGAACTTGACCAGCGTCTGAGGCGGGGTCCACTTGAGGTCGTCCATATCGTAGATCGAACCTTCAATGGCTGGGAAAGGTCCGCGCTCTTCGGCGAGCGCGATACTGGTCTGCACGGCGTGATAGCGGACGAACTCCATCACCTGCGCGCCGAACTCCTGACCTTCCTTCGAGCCATAACGCACGCCCACGTGGTACATCAAATCCGCCAGACCCATGATACCCAGTCCGATGCGGCGGGCGCGATGTGCGGCTTCTTTCAATTGCGCAACTGCCGGCACATACGCATTCGCTTCCACAACATCATCAAGGAAGCGCGTCGCCAACACCGTACTTTGACGAAGCGTTTCCCAATCCACGGTGCCATCGGGTCCACAGTGCTCATTGAGATTCACCGAACCAAGACAGCAATTCTCATACGGTCCAAGCCATTGCTCTCCGCATGGGTTCGTCGCCTCGAGAGGATACAAATGCGGAACCGGGTTACTGCGATTGGACGCATCCAAAAACAACACACCTGGCTCACCGTTATGATGCGCCTGCTTGACGATCTTATCGAACAACTCACGCGCCTTTACTTTCTTATAGGTGTGAATGGTAATGCCCGCGGCTTCGGCTTGATCGATCGTGCCGCTGAATCCTTTGTGCTTCATCTCTTTCATATCCGGGAAGCGCAATTCCCACTCTTCATTGTTCTTCACGGCGGTCATGAACGCATCCGTGATACCGACGGAGATATTGAAATTCGTAATTTGATTCTCATTGATCTTGCAGGTGACAAAATCTTCCACATCCGGGTGATCCACACGCAACACAGCCATATTGGCGCCGCGGCGCGTGTTATGAGTCACCATGCCATACGCCAGATATGTATGATTATCTACAACTTCAAGGTCAAGTGTCAATGACTTGCCCGCAGATTCAACACCGCCAACTTCCACAAACCAGAGACCATCTGCAGAAGGAGCGTTTTCAAAGACGCCGAGATGATCTTGTTTCAGCAACTCATAGCCTGAACGTGTTAGATTGCGATCATCACGCATATAACGTAAAACTTGTCGGCGTAGGCGCGGTTCAGTACTTCGAAAGTTTATATTTCTTCCGCGACCTTTACTGTCAATTTGCTCCAGTGTAATAGCGTCTAAAACAGGTTGCAACCAATATTTGGAATTAGGCAAAACGTAAGAGCTTTCCTTGCGCTGATCAGTTTCCCACGCATAAGCCGAAACAAAACGCGAGCGTTGATCACAACCGATTTTCTCGCGCCAAGCCTGTAAACCAACGGTGGATGAGATTTTTACTTGATATGTTTCAGAATCGCCCCAACGGTCCAAACCAGAAGAAACAGTTCGAATACCAACCGGACAACCGAGACCAATTAGTAAGGTAGAAACTTCGCGCGCCAGTTGTGCAGAAGATGTCATCAAAGTTGGGTAACCATGTGTTAAAGTCCCGTCCGCTTCAAACAGTCCACGCAAATATGCACCAATAATATTTGGAGGAGATTGTCGAATCAAACGCGGAACGGATACATCACGGCTGGTTTTCTTTCCAAGCCCATTGAGAAGTAGAAATTCTTTGACCGCACGATTATCTATCACGAATGTCACGGAACGGTCATTCGGTTTCTGCATTCGATGAACATTGACATTAAAGAGCCGCTCCAACATCACGGGCATTTCTTCCATGAGATAGGAAGAATGAGCAACACTGGCACCCACGCGATGATCCTGCTCGCCTTGCGCCACAAATCCATCGCCAGCCAAATAACCCAGGAAGAAGGCAAATTCTTCATCTATGACAGATGGAAGTTCAGACATTAACTGATTTCCATGTTTCTGAGTTGGCTTCTTTAGGAATTGTAATTTACCCGCATGTTCACCCATGCGGACAAGTATCCAATCACCTTTTGATAAATCCTGAATCTCGCGCCACTGAGGACCGTCATCAGTCATGATTTTTACCTTGTGATTGGGGGTTCCGGTAATGCTTAAGCCTTCACGGGTATGAACACGCATAACATCCACTACGCCGTTGTTATATCCACGGGGAGAGTCCTTTATACCTTCATCAGTGGGAACAGAAAGGCCATGTTCCTGCCAGCCCAAATTTTCTGAATTGACGATTTCATCCAGTCTCAACAAACCTTTGTTTGTGAAAACCATAGTCTCAGGCAACAAACAGCCGCCTTGTGCGATTTCACCAAAGGCATGGTCGTACACCTTTAGGAATCCAACGGGTCCCGTTGCCTGCCCGGCAGAGGTCAACACCAAAGAGCCTTTCGGGCGCAAACGCGAGAACGAGAATCCGTTCCCGCCGCCCGTCTGCTGGATCAACGCCGCATCGCGCAAGGTCTGGAAGATGCCCGCGCTGTCACGTCCCATATCATCTGTGATCGGTAAAACAAAACACGCCGCTAATTGCCCCAGCGGAGTCCCTGCGCCGGTAAATGTAGGAGAATTCGGAAAAAATTTCTTGCTGGATAATAACTGGTAGTACTCAACTGCCCGCTTCTGCACGTCAGCTTCCCACTGCTCTTCGACCTTCGCCACATGATAAGCTACGCGCCAAAACATCTCTTCCACTGTTTCAGCAGGCTTGCCATCATCCCCGCGTCGGACATACCGTTTTTGCAACACCTGACGGGCGTTATCCGTCAGGTTCGCCTTCGGCAGTCCCTTGGGCATGGGGGGCGTTGGAAGTAATCCGTTCTTTACCTGGGTAGCTGGAGCTACTACTTTGGTTGCCATAATACACTCTCCTCTAAGGTGATGGTTTTTCGTCCTGAGCGGAGGACTGAGCATTTGTTGCGACACTTGCACCGCACGCAAGTGCAGGTGAGTCCGTAGACGAAGGGCGATATTCAAGAAACGCCGCTTCGACTGCTCTCCTCACTGCCACTCGTCGCTCCACTCAGCGCGAGGGGTGATAATTTTTTCGGCAAAAAAAGACAGAACGCCAATCCGCTCATGGCGGAACGGTTTCTGTCAGTGATTTAGCTTTCGAGTAACTGGTTAATTTCGTCCCGAATGGAGTGCAGGTCATCGAGACCGAGATACACAATGGCGTAACGAATAAAAGCAACCTGGTCAACTTCCTTCAAAACCTGCATGACCATATCGCCCACGATGCGGGATGAGACTTCAGACTTACCTATTTTCTGCAACTGAGATTCAACCTGCCCGATCATACGCTCGATATCCGCCGCAGAGACGGGTCGCTTCGCACACGAAATACGGATACCACGCGCCACCTTCTCACGGTCAAACTCCTCGCGCGAACCATCCTGTTTGATAAGAAGCGGTGTTGCCAATATGGGACGTTCATATGTACTAAAGCGCTGTCCGCAACTGAAACATTCGCGTCGTCTGCGGATGCCACCGTGGCTGTCATGAGAGGTATCGAGCACTTTAGAGTCGTTGTTCTGGCAGTATGGACACCGCATTGATAAAAATCACTCCATTTTTAGAACATATGTTGCCGCCAAATGTGGGCGATTAAGCTCTGCATCCCCGTACATATGGCGAATTTCAATAGTCATTCTAGCATAGTCAGAATGTCAATTCAAGAGGACCCGCGGGTGATTAACCTTAAAATATCGCGATCTTTAAGTCATGCGTAGTGTACCTGTCGCGGAGGCATCTGTTTTTGGAAAGTTATATTTTATGGAACCGGTAAAATAAATATGGAGTCAGCCAGCTTGCTGGCGAAATCACGGGAACATACTCCCTGACTCCAAATTACCTCAACCCACTCAAAAACTCCAACACCATCTTGTTGAACTCCCCAGTATTCGATTGATGCGGCACATGTCCCGCGTGGACCGACTTCCCTTTTGCACGCGGCATGGCATTCACCAATTTAGGAAAAGAGGATGGCGCAAGAGTTTGATCCCGATCGCCCCATACAGTTAACGTTGGAAAAGTAATAGACGGCAGATAACCTGTCAGATCATCGACCGTGTTGAGCACATTGTAGACTCCCGGTGCGGTATGTGTGTAATCCAACGCTGTCTGCGCACGGATATGTTCCGGTAGAGAGTGAAGGGCGCCGGCACTATGCCCCATCGATACGCTGGTGGCATCCACAACGACACGAAATGCCCAGTTCGGGACTCGTTCCACGATCAGAGTTGTTAATGTCGCATGACCATACATCCAGCGAAGCATGGGGGGAAGCTGTGAGCGTGAATAAAACGGATCGACGAGAATCAGCCCGCGGGTCCAGGCAGAGAAGCGACGAGCATACTCCAGCGCAATGTATCCACCCAATGAATGTCCGATCAAAATGGCAGGTTCCGTCAATCGCAGAGATGTCACCCAGTTGACAAAGTGATCGAATATCCAATCCATTTGATAGGCGCGCGACTCAAGCTTTGGACTTTCGCCATGTCCCAGCAGATCGAGCGCGTAACTTGCATAGCCGTTTTGCGTAAGTTCGGGAATGAGTTCATCCCAATCGTGCAATGACGCGGCAACGCCGTGGATCATAATGACCGGCGCACCGTTGCCTTGTTGAACATAATTTGCTGTAGTTGGAATTTCCATATTAGTTTGAATCATACTTTTCATATCGCCTGACTAGCTCACGTCGTAAGACCTTACCGATGAAGGTTCTCGGGAAATCGTCAAGAAAAATCACAAAGCGCGGCACAAGATGAGGAGGCAGGCGGCGCTTGCAATAGGCAATGACCGCGTTCGGCGTGGGCGCTTCCTTACCCGCGATCACGAAAGCGAACGGATGCCCCGCAACCGCAGTGACCGCAACTTCCTTCACCTGTGGGATTTCATAGATCACTTCTTCGACATCGCGCGGGAAGGCAGGTTTCTTCTTGAGATGGCTCGGATACCACATATCTGCCTTGCGTGCGATGATGCGGACATAACCATCTTCATCTGCCTGTGCAATATCCCCCGTGAGAAGCCAGCCTTCATCATCCAGCACTTCCTTTGTGGCTTTGGAATTCTTCCAATACCCCATCATCACCTGCGGACCGCGTATCGCCAGCTCGCCGATCTGTCCCTGTTTTACATCCTTATTCCTGCGTGTCAAGTCAACCACCCTGGCTTCCGTGGACGGAAGCGGCACACCAATGGTGCCAACCCTGCGAGTATCTCCAAGCGGGTTGGCATGGGTTATAGGCGAGGCTTCTGTAAGCCCATAGCCTTCGACCAGTCGACCCTTGGTTAATTTCTCGAACGCTTCCTGTACTTCCACAGGCAACGGAGCCGATCCGCTGATACAAGCTTTGATGGAATTGATTCCATACTTCCTCACGCCACGGAAGTTATTGATGGCAACATACATATTCGGCGAACCGGGGAAGATGGTGGGTTTATATTTTCTGATCGTCTTGAGAACATCCAATGTTTGGAACTGCGTCTTCAGGATCATCGCCGCACCCACAGAGATCGGCACATTCAACGCAGCCGTCAAGCCCATAACTATGGAAGATCGGCACAACAGAAAGAAACCTTTCCCTACCTTCGACCGCTTCCGGCAACCAGTGACGCGTCTGCACTGCATTCGCCACCAGATTGCGATGGGAAAGCATCACGCCTTTCGATTGCGCCGTTGTCCCGCCCGTGTACTGGATCACGGCAAGGTCATTAGGTATCACATCAACCGTAGGCGATTTCGTACTCTTGCCCCCCAACCAATCCATCCAACGCAAGGCATTTCGTAAACCATATCCACGGTTGCGCCAGCGTGAGACCAAATATTTCAATGGCGAAAGATAATCTGCCGCGTCGGTCAACACAATATGCGGCACACCACTCCCCTCTTGAATTTGCCTCGCCAATCCCGCCCACATCGAAAGCGTCACCAACACACTCGCATCCGAGTCTTTCACCTGTCGCACTACTTCATCCGGCTCGATCACCGGCGGGATGAAGACCGCCGTCGCACCTGCCTTCATCGTCCCATAAAAGCCGATCACCATCTGCGGCGTATTCGGCAACAACAACACAACACGTGCACCTTTCCCCACGCCTAACGCCAGCAATGCATTCGCAAAACGATTTACCTCATGGTTCAGTCTGCGATACGAAAGTTTACTTCCCTCAAAAAATATAGCGGGGTGATTCGGAAATCGTCTGACCGCCGAGCGCAGCAAATGATGCAACGGAATGTTCGGCACGCTAACTGTATACGGCACACCCTGTTCATAATTCTCAAGCCACGGACGTTCTTTCCGCAGGGCGTCGCGCCCGCCTTTTACTTTTTGAAGATCGCTGGATGATTCCCGCCACGAACGTTGACCTTCGCCCGAGAGGAATTTTTCCAACGAACGATTCACCGCCTCCCGCCGCTCCAACATGACCATGTGACCTGATACGCCGATATCCGCCTCTTCCGCCCCGACAATGGATTCTGTCACCTTCGCAAAAGCTGGACGCTCGAACACAATATCGCGGTGACCGCGAATCACAAGTGTCGGAGTTTCAAGCAAAGCGAATTTATCCCAGCCTTTCCAACGGGAGAGATTATCTTTATAAAATCTCTTGAGCGCGTGAGGCGGCGCATGCAACCACGAACGTGTGAATGGACCAATGAGTCGTAACAACCAGCCCGGAAGATTCTAAAGCAAAGCGAAAGTAAGCATTGAGTTTGAATTCACCTGCCGTTGCGATCAACACAAGTCTTTCCACTCGGTCCGGATGTTTCGACGCATATTCGGTAACAACCGCGCCACCGAAGGAATGTCCCACCAACACGATCTTCCCCTTGACCTTCAGCAACGTAAACGCCGTCTCCAAATCTTCAACGATCTGCGGCATATCATAGCCATTGTTTGGCTTATCGGAGAGTCCGTGCCCGCGCAGGTCCAACGCGATGACGCGGTTCTCCACTGCGAAGAATTGCATCTGATACTGCCACTGCTCTGCCTGCCCGCCAAATCCGTGGATAAAAACAAACGTCCGTTGGGGATGATCCGGCGAAATATCGATCGCCGAAAGCCTGACCAACGGATTTGTAGAAACGCGTACCTCATGCCGATAAAGATCAAGGTCTATGTCCATGTGAGCAGTGTACATGAGGCGGGCACGGATGTCAATTTTGAATCTCCGCACGTAAGAAAGAAATTACCAATCACCATCTTACTGCTGAGCGATATAATCATCCGTATGGCAAAGCACATTATGCTCGTTGACGACGATGCTCTCATGCGCCGCAGTCTGGCGTTCAACCTTGAGCAAGCTGGTTTCCACGCCAGCGCCGCCGCTAATGCGGAGGATGCCCTGTCCATGGCGAAACAGAATTCGCCGGATTTGGTTTTGCTCGACATCAGTCTGCCCGGCATGGACGGACTCGATGCCATCAAACGTTTCAAGGAACAGTTCCGCGTGCCGGTCATTTTTGTCACCGCCCGCCGCCGCAACCTGGACGAAGTCCTCGGCTTGGAATTGGGTGCGGACGATTACATCACCAAACCATTCGATGTGGACGTTCTGATCGCGCATATCAAAGCGGTTTTACGCAGAAACGAATCCGCTTCAGACGCCCTGCAAACTGCCACGCCGATAAAAATTGATGACATCACCCTCGACTCCACCGCACACACCGTTACGCTTGCGGGGAAAAACGTAGAGCTTTCTCCCAAGGAATTCAACCTGTTGCACGCGTTGATACTTGAGCCCAATCATGTCCGCTCTGTAAGCGATCTGTTGGCAATCGTTTGGGGCGCAGAGTTCATAGGTCAACCACAAGTGGTCTATGTTCACATCCGCTGGCTGCGTGAAAAACTGGAGACAGACCCGGAGCATCCCAAACGGATCGTGACCGTACGCGGTGTTGGTTATAAATATGTGGGAGGCGAATGATGTTTCGTACCTTACGCCAACGTCTCGTTTGGAGCCAGATCATTCCACTTCTACTGGCATTGCCATTAATGGGCGTATTGCTGATCTATTCCCTGGAAGGGCAGATATTGATTCCGCAACTGGCAAAAAATCTGGTTAATAATGCACGGCTCTTAGCGGAAATCAGCAGTGCAGAATTTGAATTATGGGGCGACCCGATCCTTTTTGAGAATCTGATCTCACGCGTTAAACTCGACCCGGATATTAAAGTGATGTTCCTCGACGGTCAAGGAACTCTGTTGTTTTCCAGTGACTCCAGCGACGCGTCTTTCATCAACAAGAATGTTGCACTGCCTGGACTTGCAAAAGCCGAATCAGGCAAAGAAACTGCACTTACCAATTATTCTCTCATCAACTTGAGTAACGTGGTTGTGGATGTATATGAGCCTGTCATGGATGCCAGCAGTCATGTGATTGGCATCGTGCGCCTGACCTATAGGTTGGGTTCGCTATACGATATTTTCGATCAACTGCGTGGACAAATACTAATCGCTTTGTCGATCGGGCTTGTATTAAGTCTGTTAATTGGAGCATGGCTGGCATTCAGCATCAGCCGTCCCATCCGCGAAGTGACGGATGCGATCTACAATCTCGCCACCGGTCAACGACACGAACCCGTCCAGGAAAAGGGACCGGAAGAGTTACGATCACAAGCGCGGGCGGTGAATTTTTTAGTGGATGAACTCCATAACCTGGAAACATCACGTCGTCAGTTGCTTGCAAACATCGTGCATGAATTGGGAAGACCCCTTGGAGCATTACGCTCTGCCATCCATGCGCTGGGCAAGGGTGCCGAGCAGGACCCGTCCCTGATGAGCGATCTTCAACGCGGTATGGATGAGGAAACATCCCGTTTGCAATATTTGCTTGACGAGCTTGCCAACCTCTACGATAAAACCACCGGGGAGTTGGAACTGGATCGAAAGCCGGTTCAGACGTCGGGTTGGCTGAGAAGCGTTCTGATTCCGTGGAAAGCATCTGCAGAGGAGAAACATATCCAATGGGTGGAGGAAATCCCCGATGCATTGCCATCCATCTCCATTGATTCCATGCGCATGGCACAGGTGGTTGGCAATTTATTAAGCAACGCCATCAAATATACCGGGGCAGACGGCACCATCAGAATCACTGCGACAGTTAATGATGATACTTTCCTACTCAAGGTAAAAGATACCGGTGCAGGTGTGCGGGCGGACGAACAGGAAAAGATATTCCAACCGTTTTATCGCGGGGATACAGGGCGGCGTATTAAACAAGGCATGGGGCTGGGTCTGACGATTGCCCATGAACTGGTCTCGGCACACAATGGACAACTCAATGTGGAAAGCATACCCGGAAAAGGCAGCGAGTTTACAGTGAGTCTGCCTCTGTTTGAGAAATAAGGGGAGACGCCTTAAGGTTTTCTTAAACTACCCATAGGATATTCATAAAGACCTAACGAGGGTTCTTTTATATACTGCATTCCGAAAGGATAAGTTCAGTACAGAAAGAGGTCTTCCTATGAAACAAAAAATCCCAACAATCAGTGTCAGTATAATTATTGCCAGTCTATTGCTTTCGGCTTGTGGAAGCGTGACCAGCTTGTTCCAAACACAACCATTAACCCAGGGACAGCCGGCTGTGGCGACGCCACAAACCCAACAGCAGACTTCGCAAACCACTACGAACAGCGTACCTACTTCCCTGAGCGGATATCAAAGCGCGCTGGAGAACATTTACGCTCAAGTGAACCCGTCTGTGGTGAGCATTCGCGTTGTCCAACAACAGGATGCTTCAGCCAGTTCATCAAATCAGGGATCGCCATTTTTCAATCTCCCTGGCTTCCCTAATTTCTTCGGCTCACCCAATCAAAACAATAACCAACAGGCACAGCCCCAGTACAGTCAAGCACTCGGTTCCGGTTTTATCTGGAACAATGACGGTTATATCGTGACCAACAATCATGTGATCAATGGCGCGAACAAGATCGAGGTCAAATTCTCTGATGGAACTACCGTTCCTGCCAAACTGGTGGGAGCCGACCCTGATAGCGATTTGGCAGTTATCAAAGTGGATAATCCCGGTTTTGCGCTTACACCCATCAAGATGAGTGATGCGACTCAAGTCAAAGTTGGACAGGTTGCGGTTGCAATTGGCAACCCATTCGGTCTGGAAAACACAATGACCGTCGGTATCGTCAGCGCTCTGGGACGCACTCTGCCCGCCGGAGAAGGTACATCCAGCAGCACGAATTATTCCATCCCCGATATCATTCAAACCGATGCATCTATTAATCCCGGCAACTCTGGCGGTCCATTGGTAGATGACCAAGGCATGTTAATCGGTGTGAACTCGGCTATCGAGTCACCTGTCAGAGCCAATGCAGGTGTGGGTTTTGCAATCCCAGCGACCATCGTTCAGAACGTGATACCGGAACTGATCAAGAACGGTAAATACGAACACGCCTACCTTGGTATTAGCGGCACTACATTGACTCCCGATTTAGCAAAAGCCATGAATTTGGATACGACACAACGCGGCGCTTTGGTGGAAGACATTGTCCCGAACGGACCTGCTGATAAAGCCAACCTGCGCGGAAGCGACCGCCAGGTAACGATTGACGGACAGGATGTACGCGTCGGCGGTGACTTGATCACAGCCATTGACGGCACGCCGGTCAAAACCATGGACGATTTGATCGCTTACCTCGCCGACCATACAAAGGTCAACCAAAAGGTGACACTCACTCTTTTGCGCAACGGCAAGGAAGAAACAGTTGATGTGACATTGTTAGCTCGTCCAGCACAGACCGCTTCGACACAAACAACCAATGCCCCAACACAATCACGTGTCTGGCTCGGCATAGCCGGTCAGGGACTGACACCGGAAATCAACCAGGCGATGAATTTGTCGTCTGATCAGACCGGTGTATTGGTGGAACAGGTACAAGCTGGAAGCCCCGCAGATAAAGCCGGTCTACAAGGCAGTTTCAAACCCGTACTCATCAATGGTCAGCGCGTGTTGATCGGAGGCGATGTTGTCACCGCAATCGACGGCAACAGCGTCACAAGTGTCCAGGATATACAGACATACCTGCAAAACACTCAACCCGGTCAAAAGGTAAAACTGTCCATCCTGCGTAATGGACAAGAACAAACCCTGACAGTTACATTGGCTGAACGCCAATAGACTACATCCCATCAAGAGTAAAAAAGCAACCCGCAGGAGAGAACCTGCGGGTTGCTAAAGTTATATCTAACTGCCTGTCTAACGATTACTTCGCCAAATATTCGTAGTGCCTGGTCAATGTATAAGTAATGTAATTCTCCCACAAAGGCTGGACGACATCCCACTTGTAATCATGTGACGAGAAAGTCTGGATAACCATGCGTCCATCCATACAGGATGCCAGGACACCGTAATCTGATTTGCGGTTCGCATGGAGCCCACCTACCAACACCGCATCTCCTCCAGAGCTTAGTTTCAACAAATCACCGGCATCACCAAACCATTCCGGGTATGGATATGAAGGAGCGACGACAGAGTTCGGCGTCGAAAGCAAAGGATTGGATTTATCCAGCCAAAGGATCGAATAATCGAACGGATCATAAATGTTGTCGCGAGTCCAATCGCGGAACAAGCCAACACCGCACTTGCTCAAAATGGGAGAGATCTTTCCGTTCGCAATCTTATCCAAATGCCAGACTTCGATAATGACTGCCCCACCATTATTAATGTGGTCATACATCATTTCGAACATCTCGCCACTGAATCCAGAACGCACCTCCGACGCTACGATCATCAAGTCCCACTTGGTGGCAGAATTGGCATACTCCTTGAAGGTACCCAAGGCATCGCCCACATTTATGACCTTGCCGCCCGAAAAACTCATTGAATTTATCGCACTCGTGACAACGGGAACCAGCTTCGGATACCCCACGATATCCTCATAGATCAGAATATTCGAGGCTCTGATGCGTTCGCTCATATCAACAGGGACCGCTGTCGGAGTGGAAGCGACCTCCGCATCAATAGACGGCGCAGTATAAGTTGGATAGGGAGTATAAGTTTCCGCTGGCAGGGCAATAGTAGCTGTCGGAGTTTTTTCAACGCCTGCCGCCGCCAGCGTCGCTTGCTGCATTGCTACGCCGGTTTGTTGTATGGCTAACGCTACCCGTGTCTCTTCGATGCCGGAACCACCGCCACCACTGGACGAGCCTGGAATGTTACAAGCCAATGCCGCAAACACGAGAAACGTTATTGCTGTAAACCATCGTGATCTTTTCACGTCAGATCCTCCATTGAATACAGAAGGAAATGAACAGTCGGATGTTACAGTCTTCTCACCTCTAAGCCTTCGCAGATCAATCTTATAAATCTATTTCTCAAACACCCAGCGATCCACTTCCCTCTTCCAATCAACCAGTTCTTCATTCTTGAACCACAAGGCAACTTCGCGCGCACCTGTTTCAGGCTTATCGGAAGCATGGATGAGGTTGCGTCCCACCTCAAGTGCAAAATCATGGCGGATGGTGCCAGGGGCAGATTCAGCAGGCTTGGTGGAGCCGACAGTCTGACGAATCGCCGCAACAGCGTTGGGACCTTCCCATACCATTGCCATAACCGGTGCAGATGTAATATAGGAGATCAAGCCATCGTAAAACGGCTTGCCTTCATGTTCAGCGTAATGCGCTTTTGCCAGATCGTTACTAACTTGCATAAATTTCGCGGCAACAAGGCGTAAGCCGCGGCGTTCAAAACGTGAGATAACCTCCCCGATCAATGCACGTTGCACACCATCGGGTTTAACTAATACGAGCGATCTTTCCACAGTAGTTCCTCCAAAAATAAATTATAGAGCGACTTGGTAAGTCGCTCTATATGATTAACGAAGTAATTCTTCCGCTTTGGTATACGCATCCAGCGCATCCTGCAACTGATTGGCACGCATATACGCGTCGCCAAGCGACTGCCAGATGCTCACCTCCACAGGATAACGATATAGCGCTTCGCGCAAGTCATAGATCACTTCCTCAAGGAAGCGTCCCTTCTTGATAATTTTGCCATACGTCTCAAGCGCACCAGGGATATTACTGCGTGAGAGTTCGGCGCGGGCTGATCCTAATATTGGATCTACAGGCATGGTTAACATTCCGGTTCCTCTAATGGTTACAGGCTCTCGATACGGTTCAGGCGGAGTCGCTGGTTTAACCTCAGATCTTTTTAACTGTAGGCTTTTTTACCTTCGGAGCAGGGGCGGGTGCGGGCTCGGGCTTAGCCTCAACATGTTCCTGAACAACAGGCTGGGGTACAGGAGGAGGCGCTTGAACGGGCTCCGGTTTCTCCTCATCTACAGGCTTCCAGTCGGCTGAGCGAGTCGGTTCGATCTTCGGTGGCTCTGCCACCAATTCACCGGTCTCATCACGCAACCAGGCAGGCAGGTCATCATTCGACTCGGATACCGCTGACTTTTCATCTTTTTCCAAATCGCCCAACCAAGCCGGGACATCCTCAACTTGTGAAGCCGGAGGAACAGGCGCATCTTCAACCGCTTCATTCTCAGGGACAGTTGATTCTACTTCGGGCGCCTTTTCTTCTTCCTCGATCCCTTGCATCCATCCGGGTAAATCACCTGATGGCGTGGACTCGAGAGTTGTCTCTTTTTCGGGTTCATCCAAAAATTCCAACCACGCGGATGTATCCTCATTTGTAGTTGGCGCAGGTTCAGGAGTTGCGTCTTCTTCATCCAAACTTCGCAGCCATGCTTCCGTATCGCTTATTGTGGACGTTGGTTCAGATTCAGGAGCAGCCGAGGGTTGCTGCGCGTCCAAGTCTTTGGCTTGCTTGACCCAATCCGGCTCCTTATCCATTCGCTCTTCAGGCTTGGTTAACAAACCTTCCGTCGCACCTTGTTTTGCCGCAAGTCCCTCAAACCATGAAAGCGCGTCATCGATTTCCTGTTCACTCTTGCCAAGTTCTTCAAGGTTGGCTGTCGGTTGTGCAGGAGGAGGTGCAGGCGTGATTGGCTCAGGGGTAGGTTGAGAAACGACAGGAGGCGGTGCTTGCACAGGAGGAGGCTCAGCCGCAGGAGCAGGCGGTGGCGCCTGCTTTTGAGGCTCGGGAGCATTCATATCCTTGGCTTGCTTGATCCAATCCGGCTCATTTGCTGTTCGTTCTTCAGGTTTGAACAATAGACCTTCCGTCGCGCCTTGTTTTGCCGCGAGTCCTTCAAACCATGAAAGCGCTTCGTCAATTTCCTCGTCGCTTGTACCCAAGGTGCCCGTATCCGTTGCGGCAGGTGGAGGAGCAGGCGTCGAGGGAGTTTCAGGCTCTTTTGTCTCGGACGTCAATTCGTTGAGAAAATCGAAATCATTTGCAGGCTGTTGCTCAGGAGCAGATTCTTTTTCCTCGCCCAATTGACCCAGCAAATCAGGCTGTTCAGCGAGAGTAGACGAAGGCTCAGATTCAAACTCACCTTCAGAACCAAAACCTTTGAGCCAATCTGGCTGATCGTCAGACGCGGAGGGTGAAGCGGTGGGTTGTTCTTCTTCCTGACCCAGACTTTTCATCCAATCGGGTTGCTCGTCGGAGGCTTGCGCTTGAGCTGTTGAATCATCCGTCGGGCTTAACCAATCAGGCATATCGCCGGAGGAAGGAGTGGAAGAAGCTGATAAATCGCCCGTGCCAATTTTATTGATCCAATCGGGCATTTCTTCTTCCGCAGGAGCTTGAGGCTCTTCAGTTGGCTTCATGGCTTTGACCCAGTCAGGCAGGTCACCTTGTTCCAATGGTTCAGCAGCAGTGGTCAATTCTTTTTCAGGTTCATCTTGAAAGATAAGTTTGCTTTCATCGAACGCACCGGTGGATTCACCCCAGCCAGCCTCGCGTAAAAAGTCTGGGATGTTATCGTCGTTTTGTTGGGGTGCAGAGGAGGATGAGGAAGAATCGCCAAGGGCGGGAAAAGCATCTGAAGGCGAAGCAGGCTCGGGTGAGGAAAGAGGCGGGGACGTTGTCTCGGGGGAGGCGTTCTTTAGCCAATCCGGCTGTTCATTGCGATCACTTCCACTTTCCAATCGGATCGCCTGCGTAGAACCCCAGTCAGGCTGCATTCCGCTTGGCTGGCCGTTCCAGTCAAAATGTTCGATCGTAACTGCCGCATCGCTCACTTCGCTGGATTGGAAAACTGAACCGGTCACCTGGCTTGCATAAGGATCAAGTTCGATCACACGCTTGCGATACACTTGTGCGCCCTCAGAGCGGTCAGCTCCCAATATCTCCACCAATATGCGATTAGCATCCAAACAATAAGGATACCTGCGCAGCAAAGCGGAAGCGACATCTGCCGCGTCATTCTTTTGCCCGCTTCGATAATAACTGTGCGCAAGCAGGACTTGCATATCGCTCCTGCCGGGGTCTTCCTGCAATACACTTTTGATTTCAGAGATCGCCTGCGGATACAACTCACCCTGCACGTACATTTGCGACAACGCGCCGCGTGTCATGCGAATGCGCGGAGGCTGAACACCATCGCGGCGGCCATACAACCTTTGCAGTTCACCCTGGATCGCCGAGTTCGACGGTTGTGTTTCAAAAGCACGTTCCATGTGCCAAACAGCGTCATCCAGTTTACTTTCTTCATCACGGATAATACTCATGCCCACATGAGAAACAAAGTCATTTGGGTCAGCGACCAGCACGCGCGAAAAAATATCAACCGCATCGTTATAGCGCTTGAGTTCGAGATAAAGCTTGCCGAGCTGGCGATAGGTTTCCAGGTGTTTTGGGAATGTCTTTAGAATGTGATGACAATGGGCAACCGCTTCATCCATCTGCCCACGGTCCATCATCATTTCTATTTCTCGGTTATACGCCCGAAGAGATATTTTTGCCATGAATCTATGCGCTCCTGCCTGCTATTATAACGCACCTTTTTAGGAGTAAAACAGCGGTAATGGAGATACAACGTCATCGCTGAAAGAATGGGCGGCAAGCACCGTTTCACGCGCCTCTACCAACCTTGACTGATCGTTCGCGTGGACCGTGAACAACGGCTCTCCCTCTTTGACCACGTCCCCAACCTTATGATGGATGACAAATCCCACTGCATGATCCACCGGATCGGACTTTTTCGCGCGTCCCGCACCCAACTTCACTGCCGCCTCACCCACGCTTCTCGCCTGGATCTGTGAAATGCTCCCGCTTCGAGGAGCTTTTACCACCTCGACATATTTCGCGCGCGGGAACTTCGATGGATCATCCACGTACGACACATCCCCGCCCTGTGCCTGGACAAGTACGCGCAATTTCTCAAGTGCAGAACCATCCGCAATAGACTTTTCCGCCATCATACGCCCCTCAGCCAAACCTTTAGCGCGTTTGCCCAATACCAACATATGTGCGCTGACATGCAGACAATGTTTCACAAAATCTTCCGGTCCGCCGCCTTTGAGCGTTTCAATGGCTTCGACAACTTCCAAGGAGTTACCGACTGCACACCCCAATGGCTGATTCATATCCGAGAGCAATGCCATTACGTGACGTCCAGCCAGCTTGCCAATATCGACCATAAGATTCGCCAGGGTGCGCGCTTCATCGAGAGTCTCCATGAACGCACCAAGTCCGGTCTTTACATCCAACACGATAGCTTGTACACCTGATGCAATTTTTTTACTCATGATGGAAGATGCGATCAATGGAATGGACGGCACTGTCCCGGTCACGTCACGCAGTGAATAAAGTTTTCCATCCGCCGGAGCAAGATCAAGCGATTGACCTGTAAGTACGATGCCAAAATTTTTCAGTTGTTGTTTGAATTCATCAGGCGTTAAATCCACGCGGTAACCTGGGATGGATTCAAGCTTATCAAGTGTGCCGCCACTAAAACCTAATCCACGACCAGACATTTTTCCAACGGGCAGTCCACAGGCGGCAACCATCGGCATAACAGAGATACTGGTCTTATCGCCCACACCACCTGAAGAGTGCTTATCCACTGCAACATCAACTATATTGGAAAGATCAAGCACCTGTCCAGAACGAGCCATCGCAAGGGTTAGATCAGCTGTCTCAAAGGGCGTCATGCCGTTCAGCAAAATCGCCATCGCCAAAGAGGCTGCCTGATAATCTGGAATATCCCCGTTAGTAAACCCCTTCACAAAAAAATCGATCTCCTGCGGGGTTAATTCCTGTTTATCGCGTTTCTTGATGATTATATCCACAGCGCGCATGGGTTTCTCCTTACTTGTCTGACATTATTTTAACCCACTTGAAGAAAGGAACACAAGCAAATAAGTAAACAGGTATACAAGAAATCGTATTTCTTGTATACCTGTTTACTTGCTTACCAATACACTTTTTTTCACTGATCTAGCTGTTTCGCGCCAGGTTATAACCTTCTTTTGAATCCTGTATTGTCCATCCCAACTTTGTGATCTCATCACGCAATTTATCAAACTCAGCCCAATTCTTATTGGCTCGCGCTGCAAGCCGTTCTTCAGCCAATGCAATGACCTCATCCGACGGCTTGTCATCATCAAGCGGCGGAGCATTCATGACCATATCCCAAGCCTGCGCCGAGATACCACTTCTCGATAGGATCAGGGGATTTTATATCGCCAATTTCCCTCAACGGGAATTTTATCCCTGACGGGTGCATGACTGGATCACAATCACTGACCAGACGACACAGAACTCACACCGCTGATCTCGCACATGCCACTCTCGAAATCCATGATGATGCCCGTGTGCTCGTCCAACCCCAAGTGTAATGTTTTCAGCAGGGATAAGATTACACCATTCTGCAAAACGATCCATGCCGATAAAACAGCGACTCGTATCCAAGTCTGTGCCACCTTCGGCATTATTCCAGTGTGGGATAAAGGATAGATGCACGCCAAAATCTGCAAAGAGATTAAGACCATCCACCACATGGACGTCCTGACCAACTTTGTATATCTCATAAACGGGCAAGGCATGGGCGCCGACAGAAATCGTCGCTGCAGAGGCAAATATCAGCGTCGCGCCGAGGCGATGCCGCGCACGGATCACGTCCCATGCCAGCGAATCCTTCAATTGTCGGATCGCAAACGTCGGGCTTCCCGGTCCCATAAAAATCATATTCGCATATAACAATGGCTTGATAATCTCAGGGTCATCCGGGCTGAACGCTGAATTCTTTTTGCGTGCAGGAACCACATCCACCACGGGTTTGTAGTTTTGCAGACGGGTTTTCATAAACTCGCCGACCTTGCCCACCACTTGAGCAGAGTTCAACTCAAAGCCCGCGGGGGTTTCCATCAACGCAATACGAATTGGGTCGTTTATCTTTTTCGCAAGCGACTCGAAGATACGTCCGCCTGCGAGCGATGTTTCACCTGAACCGAGAAAAGCGATTTGTCCAATAGTCATGCTAGTTTGATGCCGCGTTCAACTCATCTATTACATGCAGAAGCTCTTCATTCGAAGGAATATCCTGCATGGACGCACCGTAATGCACAAAGCGGATATGCCCGTTAGCATCCACGACGCAATTCAAAGGCATGCGTCCCAGCTTGAATAGATTTACTTCTTGTCGATACGTTCTTGCAACCGAATGTTCAGGATCAGGCAAACCAATAAACGGAATGCGTTCATTTTCCCAATACTGTTCAAACGCCATCACAGTGTTCGGTCCGATGGCAAGGATGACCGCACCGCGGCTCGTAAACTTTTCATATTCATCTCGTAAGCGCGCCAACTGCGCGCGGCAATAAGGTCACATGAAACCGCGTAAGAACGCCAATATCACGGGCTTGCCACGAAACTCTGATAACCGTATTCGATTCCCCTGCACATCTTTCAATTCAAAATCGGGAGCCAATTCTCCCGGTGCGATCAGCTTACTCATCTCGTAATTCCTTTGCTTTCTCCCAAATTTCATCGAACATTTTCACGGTCAGCTTTCCTGTCAACGTGTTTTGCTGGCTCGGATGATACGAACACAATAACCATACACCACTTTCAAATTTGTGCAAAGCGCCATGCCCAAACTTCATGCCCGAGCCACGTACAGAATTTATCTTCAGGATTTTCTCAAAAGCAATTCGACCCAAACATACGATCACCTTCGGCTTGAGGATCTGGATCTCACGTTCAAGATACGGCTGACAATTATCCAGCTCTTCGGATGTCGGCTTATTCGCAGGCGGAGCACAACGCCCCACCGAAGCGATATACATATCTTTCAGGATAAGACCATCGCTTCTTAGACTCAGCCGTGGGCTGATTCGCAAAACCAGCCTTATACAACGCTGGATACAAAAACCCACCTGACGCGTCGCCTGTGAAGTTTCGTCCTGTGCGATTGGACCCATGCGCTCCGGGAGCCAGTCCAACAACTAATACGCGTGCCCGTGGATCGCCAAATCCCGGCACAGGTTTGCCCCAATACTCTTCATCCTTATACGCCTTGCGCTTGACGCGTGCCACTTCCTCGCGCCATTCCACCAAACGCGGGCACTTACGGCAGGCGATGATTTCTTTATGGAGTAATTCAAGTTCTGACATGCTTTAATTGTATACTGAATTTTGTAACTTTTTGCCCAAACTTGCATATTGTTAAATCGAGACGTTCATGCTGAAATTTGAAGAACTATATGTAGGCTATTCACCTGATGTATACCGGTTTGCCAATTGGCTTTCTGGCAACTCAAAAGACGCGGAGGACATCATGTCCGAAACCTTTGTGCGTGCATGGATAAACTTCAACGCCATTCGGACCGAGACGCTGAAAGCCTATCTATTTACCATTGCGCGCAATATCTATCTGAAATCATTCGAGAAAAATCGAGACCATGTAGAGTTGGACGAATCGCACGCTGACCCGCATCCCAGACCAGAGAAGATACTCGAACACCAAAGCGAGTTGGACCAGGTACGCAATATCCTTCTGACATTACCCGAGATCGACCGCTCTGCATTCGTCATGCGAGTTCAATATGACCTGCCCTATGCTGAGATCGGGCGCGTGCTTCAACTATCAGAAAACGCTGTCAAAGTGAAAGTCCATCGCGTGCGGAAAAGGCTATTCGACGCACGATCAGAAAAGGAGAACCCATGAAAGAAGTAACAAAGGATGTCATTTTAGATCTATTGCCTTTATATCTGGCAGGAGAAGTCAGCGAGGAGACAGCCGTGTTAGTCAAAAAACATCTTGAAGTCGACCCGGAACTGGCTGAGACTGCCAAGGAAATGGCAAAAGCCGACTCGCTCAATAAAGTTCCCATCCCATTCAAAAAGGAGACAGCCATGGAAACGTATCAAGAAGCAAAAAAATGGATGACCATCCGTGTATTGGGTATCGCCGCCATTGTGGGTGCAGTATTTATATGCTTTGTGCTTGCCATTAGCGCTAGTTTAGTTGCGGACAGCTTAGCAAAAGCCTTTGCTCATTGATTATGTAACAAAGGTTACAAGATCAACATCGCATCCCCAAACGAATAAAAGCGATAGCCTTCCTGCACAGCAGCTTCATATGTTTCCAAGATTTTTTCCTGTCCCGCAAACGCACTGACCAACATGATCAACGACGACTTCGGCAAATGGAAGTTCGTGATCATCGCGTCAACAACTTTGAATTGATAGCCGGGGAGGATGAAGAGAGAAGTGGAGCCAGAAAATGCTTCGACCACGGACGGAGGACGATTGACCGAGGAATTGTCCTCATCTTCGTCCTTGTCTCGTAGAACCAGCTGATTCCAACGTTCTCACACTCGTCGTTCCCACTGCAATAACTCGTCCCCCTCTCGCACGCGTCTCATTGATCGCATCTGCGGTTTCCTGCGGCAACTCACACCACTCAGTATGGATCTTATGCGTTTCGGGGTCATCTTCTGTGACAGGAGCAAACGTATCCAAACCTACATGCAAAGTGACATACGTGATGCGCACGCCTTTGACTTGCAACTCTTCCAACAAACGCGGTGTGAAGTGGAGTCCAGCCGTGGGAGCGGCAGCAGAACCAGGCTCTCTGGCATAGACCGTTTGATAGCGTTCGGGGTCATTCAGTTTCTCGTGAATATACGGCGGCAAAGGGACATTTCCTACTTGAGCAAAGTATGGCTCAATAGGTTCGGAGAATCGAATGAGTCGTTCTGAACCTTCCAGCAATTCAACGATCTCGGCTTGAACAGTTCGAGAATCTTCTTCTCCCAATCTCCACAAACACTCTCCTGCCTACGCGCAAACCTTTGCCGCCCACCAAGGCTTCCCAAGTCCATTCATCGCGACGGCGCAGGAGAAGCAATTCCACACGCCCGCCTGTATCCTTACGGGCAAAGATACGCGCAGGGATGACACGCGTCTGATTCAATACCAGCAAATCCCCCGCTTTGAGGTAATCGGTCACATCGCGGAAGATGCGATGTTCAAGTTCACCACTATCGCGATGCAGGACCAACAGACGCGATGAATCGCGTGGCTCGGCAGGAGTCTGCGCGATGGATGATTCAGGGAGGTGGTAATCGAAGTCGGATGTTTTCATTGTCACTTTCATATTTTGTTGAAACGGCGCGCCAACTATTTCTCTCCCCAATGAATGGCTATCGTTCCAAACATATATCTTTGGAAATTTATCTTTTTAAATCCAGCCGTTGCCATGCGTGACGCCATCTCCTCGGCTGTAACAAACCCTTCGGTTGTTTCAGGCAGGTAGCGATAGGCATCTTGTGAACCAGTCAGGAGTCCGCCAAGGGTGGGAATGATGAAGTGCATGTGAAAAGAAATAAATGGGGAAAGGATATTTTTCTTCGGCTGTGTCGTATCTAAAACAACAATACGCCCACCGTTTTTTAGCACACGGTATTGTTCTTCCAATGCTTTTTGCAGGTCAATAACGTTGCGCATGAGAAAGCCAGAGACAACGGCATCAAAGGATAAATCGTTGAAAGGCAATCGGAGAGCATCCGCGGTAGAAAAATTAAGTGGACTTGCCTTACGCCCTACTCGCATCATTTCCAAGGTGAAATCTGCTGCTGTCACTTTAGCTTTAGGAAACGCTGACAGCGCCTCCCGTGCCAAATCGCCAGTACCAGTTCCGAGGTCCAATAAAGAAGCGTTATTATTCATCCGAGCCAATTTGATGACACGTTTCCTCCAGCGGATATCCTGTCCACCTGTCATGAGGCGGTTCATGATGTCGTAGCGTTTAGCAATGCGTGTGAACATATCCTGAACGTATTTCGCGCGTTCATCCCCAGTCAGTTGTGCCATAATATCTCCTGCAACGAGTTCGGGTAATTATAAGTTATACTGCCCGAATTATTTTATTGATGGAGAAAAACATTGGCTGAGAGTTCTGCTTTCAATTGGAATGCCTGGGTGCTGGCGATCCGCCCACGGACATTACCTGCGGCGGCGGCTGGCGTGATAATGGGCGCCGCGCTGACATGGCATGATGGATACTTTCGGCTCGATGCCGTATTGGTTTGTTTGTTCACAGCATTGCTTTTACAAATTGGAAGTAACCTTGCCAATGATGTTTTTGATTTTGAGCGTGGCGCAGATACAAGCGAACGATTAGGACCCACACGGGTGACACAGGCAGGGATGCTTACTCCCAAACAAGTGAAGGCGGGTATGGTCGTTGCGTTTGGATTGGCGACTTTGCTGGGACTATATCTTGCTTGGCTCGGCGGATGGTCCATTATTATTCTTGGCATTGTGGCGATCATTTCGGCAATCGCATACTCAGGCGGACCCTTTCCCATTGGCTGGCATGGGTTAGGCGATATTTTTGTTTTTATCTTTTTCGGGGTCGTCTCTGTGGCAGGGACCTATTTCATTCAGGCAGGAACCGTAACACCTGCTGTGTGGTGGATGGCAATTCCGCCTGGGTTGATCATCACTGCGATCCTTGTTGTGAACAACCTCCGTGACATCGACAATGATCGCAAGGCAGGCAAGCGGACACTGGCTGTGAGATTTGGTGAACAAGCTACGAAGATTCAATATATAGTCTGTATCGTTGTGGCTTATTTGATCTTGATTCCCGTTGCGTGGCTTGGCTTAATTCCGTGGACAGCTTTGCTGGCGTGGTTATCTTTGCCAATTGCTTTTCAAGCGACAAGGGTTGTGTTAACTCAAAAAGGTCGTCCACTCAATACAGCGCTTGCAAAGACGGGACAAACAGCATTGGCGTTTAGTCTATTATTCTGGTTGGGATTACTTATCAGGTAGCAATTAGGTACTAAACCAGAGGCGTTGAGTAACAGAA
>CAVSRF010000037.1:0-88148 GCA_963730175.1 uncultured Chloroflexia bacterium
ATAAATGTCGTACAATCGCCAAAGGAACAACCGTATGGGATGGTGACAGTCTTTGAAGATTTATATGGAAATTTGTGGGACTTGTTGCAGGTCAATGAGAAACATCCACTCTTCGAGGGGAATCAATGATTGTGCTTGAAAGCACTACTATGTTTTGGGCGTATAATCCGTATATAGGTATTTATACAGAATTTCCGCCGTATAACCACCCTGTACGGGGGATTATACAGAACTATTCTGTATAAAATCATAGTTCGGCGGAAGCGGAGTTCTCTTATAAATGAATTATCAGTAGTAGATTACATAAGGAGAATGACCATGAGAAAAGTAGTCGTATCAACGGACATGACCCTGGATGGTGGCATGGAAGACCCACAGAACTTGCTCTTCTAATTCTGAAATGACGAACTCTGCAAATATGTCCACAAGGTTGGTACCTGGGAGGCAGAAGCAGATCTTTACCATTGACGAAAGACCATCGGACTCGCCCTTTGTCGAAAGGATCTGGCAGGCCCACAATGAGCGCGGTGGCCTTTTTAGCTCGATTGCCATGAGCCATTGGGAGATGGTCGTGACCAAATATAATGGCCAGACAACGCTAACGGTGCGGGGACCAGAGACAAAAGCAACGCCGCACCACTGCCCGGCAGATGGGGAGTGGTGCGGCATCCGCTTTAAGCTGGGCACTATCATGCCTCATCTGCCCGCCAGCAATCTCGTGGATGGAAATGTAAACTTGCCTAATGCGGCGAGCCGATCCTTCTGGTTACACGGCTCGACGTGGCAATTTCCGAATTTTGAAAATGCAGACACGTTTGTAGATTGGCTCGTGCGGGATGGTTTGCTGGTGCATGAACCTGTCGTCGAGGCTGCGTTACAGGGTCAACTGAAAGACCGGTCCATACGCACCGTACGGCGTCATTTCCTGCGAACGGCTGGGTTGACCCACAGCACGATCCGTCAAATCGAACGCGCCCGCTATGCCACCAGCCTCTTACAGCGAGGCGTATCTATCCTCGATACCGTTTTTAAGGCGGGTTATTACGACCAGTCGTATCTGACCCGATCACTAAAGTACTTCATCGGCCAGACCCCGACTCAGATCATGGACAGATCTGAGCAGTTGTCCGTTTTATACAAGACAGAGCCCTTTCATTGAGTTATATTACCCATCAAGTTTGAATAATAATAAAAGCATAAGGAGAAAAAGAAGATGGGAAAAATAGTTGTAACCGAGTTCGTCTCACTTGACGGCGTCATGGAGGCTCCTGGAGGCGAGGACTTTAAGCATGCAGGTTGGACCTTTAAGATCAATCGTGGGGAGGAGGGCGACCAATTCAAACTTGACGAGACCCGCGAGACTGAGGCCTTGCTGCTGGGGCGGATGACCTTTGAGGGCTTTGCCGCGGCCTGGCCGTCACGGAAAGGCGAGTTCGCCGATAAGTTCAACAGCATGCCCAAGTACGTCGTCTCGTCGACCCTCAAGAAGCCTGAGTGGAACAACTCGACGGTGCTCAAGGGCGACGTGGTGGTGGAGGTCCGGATGCTGAGACAGAGGCTGGGTGGGAACATCGTCGTCCACGGCAGTGCCCAACTCGTGCAGACGCTGGTCGAACACGACCTCGTTGACGAGTTGCGCCTGATGGTCTTCCCCGTCGTCCTCGGGACGGGCAAGCGTCTATTCGGTGACACGAGCGACAAGAAGTCTCTACGGCTAGTCAGGTCGAAGACGGTTGGCGACGGCATCGTCATCCTCATCTATGAGCTAGCACGGGATAAGTAAGCAAGCCTTCCCTGAGGCGGCGACCACGAATCCGCAACGCCTAACAAGGAGCTGGAGGCGACGCGGTAAACCCTCAAATTCCAACACTCCTCTTATGCCGCGTTGACAAACCGTCAGCGCGGTTTTGTTATAATTGCCCTTGTCACAGTAGACCCTAACGGTCATTGAGACCGGTAGGGTCTTTTTGCTAGAAAAGGAACATTTCCCATGATGCGATTTGACAGATTTACAGAGAGAGCACAGGAAGCCGCCCAACGCGCCGCGGAGATCATCCAGCGCTACGGGCACAACCAGATCGATACCGAACACATCCTGCTGGCGCTGATCGAACAGCCCGGCGGAGTCATCCCCCAAATTCTGGAAAAACTGAGCGTCAGCCCCGAAGCGCTGACTGAACGTCTCGACGCCACCCTGCGCGCCAGCCCCAAAGCCAACATCTTCGGCGGCGGCGCGGGACAGATCTTTATCACCCCGCGCGTCGAGACGAATCATCGACCTTGCCAACGAGGAAGCCAACCGTCTCAAGGACGAATACATTTCCACCGAACACATCTTCCTCGCCATCCTCACCGAGCGGAATACGCCCGCGGCGCGCATTTTAGAGTCCGCCGGGCTGACGCGGGACCGCGTCTACGCGGCGATACAAGATTTGAGAGGCGGGCAACGCGTCACCGACCCGCAGGCTGAATCCCGTTACCGGACGCTTGAGAAATACTCCCGCGACTTAACCCAAATGGCGCGTGAAGGCAAGCTTGATCCCGTCATCGGACGCGACAACGAAATTTTGCGACTCATTCAAATCCTTTCACGCCGCACAAAGAACAATCCTGTATCTGATCGGTGAAGCAGGTGTCGGCAAGACCGCCATCGCGGAAGGTCTCGCGCAAAAGATCGCCAACAACGATGTGCCTGAAATCCTTTCAGGTAAACGTGTCGTTGCGCTTGATCTTGGTTCGATGATCGCCGGTTCACGCTTCCGCGGTGAGTTTGAAGAAAGACTCAAAGCCGTGGTCGAAGAGATCCAACGTTCGCAGGGCGACATTATTATGATGATCGACGAGTTGCACACCGTTGTCGGAGCAGGAGCAGCCCAAGGGGCGATGGATGCGAGCAACATGCTCAAGCCAGCGCTTGCCCGAGGCGAACTCCAATGCATCGGTGCAACCACGTTGGACGAGTTCCATAAATACATTGAAAAAGATGCGGCGCTCGAACGTCGCTTTGCCCCGATCTACGTGGAAGAACCCACGGTGGATGACACGATCAAAATGCTGATGGGTTTGCGTGACCGCTATGAAGCGCACCACAAAGTCCGTTACGCAGATGATGCGCTCGTCGCCGCGGCTCGTCTGGCTGACCGTTATGTTACAGATCGTCGTCTGCCCGATAAAGCCATTGACCTGATGGATGAAGCCGCCGCGAAATTACGCGTGGCTTTATATTCCATGCCGCCCGATCTCAAAGTATTAAAGACCGAATTGGATAAGATGCTGGCTGAGGAAGAACAGGCGGGTCTTAACCGTGATTACGAACGTGCTGCCCAGAAAAAATCCGAGAGACTGCGTCTCGAAGAGGAATATCACGAGATGCGCAACAAATGGGAATCCGAACACCAGCTCGATGAAGTGGTGGATGTGGAAGACATCGCATCGGTCGTGCATCAGTGGACAGGCATCCCTGTCAACCAGATGCTCGAGACCGAATCAGATAAGCTTCTGCATATGGAAGCACGTTTGCATGAGCGCATCATTGGGCAGGAGGAAGCCATCCACGCCATATCGGATGCGATCCGCCGCTCGCGCTCAGGGCTGTCTGATCCGTCACGCCCGATCGGTTCGTTCATCTTTATTGGTCCCTCCGGCGTCGGAAAAACCGAACTCGCCAAAGCCCTCGCCTGGTTCATGTTCGACGATGAAGAGGCGCTCGTGCGCATCGACATGTCCGAATATCGCGAGCAACACACGGTCTCGCGTCTCTTCGGTGCGCCTCCAGGATACGTTGGATATGAAGAAGGCGGTCAGTTAACAGAGGCAGTGCGCCGCCGTCCGTATCGGATTATTCTGTTTGATGAAGTTGAGAAGGCGCATCCTGAAGTCTGGAACGCATTACTGCAAATTTTGGATGATGGACGGCTGACAGATGGTCAGGGCAACATCGTTGACTTCCGCAACACGGTTCTCATCATGACCTCGAACCTGGGCACCGAATACGTAAGAAAGGGAGGCACTTTAGGCTTCCTTCAATCCAAGGCGTCCGATGAAGAGCGCGAGTCACACGATAAGATCGAGAAAGCGTTGAAGAGCGCCTTCCGTCCCGAGTTCATTAACCGTATCGATGAGATCATCATGTTCTCACCGCTTTCCATTGAACAAATGGAAGAGATCGTCGTCCTGCAAATGAAGGAAGTACAGGATCGTTTGAACGATCACAACATCTCGGTCGAATTGTCTGATGCCGCCCGCAAATGGCTGGCAAAAGAAGGCTACGACCCGGCGTTCGGCGCACGTCCATTGCGAAGAGCCATCCAAAAGAATGTCGAGAGTCCGCTTTCGATGGAATTGCTCGGCGGCAAATTCAAGGACGGTGCGACCGTGCAAGTGGACGTAGATGAAGAAAATAACAAGATCGTCTTTCAAACATCCGAGCCAGTGAAAAAGAAGAAAAGCAAACAAACTGCGGATGCGTAATAGATAATAAGTGACAGTCACCTTGAAGGTGACTGTCACTTTAATTTATGAGGGTGGTGTAAAACAAATTTCCTAATCCAAAATTTAATAAACCACGGTAACATGCAGAGACTTACAAGGAGACCACCATATGGAATCAAACACCAATCAATCATCAAATGTCACAAAGATCGTCATTGCGATCGTTGCCATTCTTCTTTGTTGCGCATGTCTCGTTATTGGCGCGGCGGGGTACATCGTCTATCAAGCAGCACAGAATATGCCCACTGACCTGCCTCTTCCTCCCACGCAGAGCAACCCATCCAACCCGCTTCCCACACCAGAACGCCCACCAGTAGACTCAATCCCTTCGGGAACACTTGAAACGCTGAACCAGACTCTCGTTCCAGAGAACGACCCGTATGAACTGGCATGCCGTCTGGAGGGAAAATGCAATATCCCAACAACGGTCACTGCAAAGGAATATAAACTTGGCGACCAGGAAACCTTTTGGACATCGAATGTGGATACGGTTGAGAATTTTCAAGTGACCGCCACTTTGAAATACGTCACACCCCATGTATTTTTTTGGATCGAGAATGAGGTAAGTTACAACGAAGGAGATCTGAAAAAACTGGCGGATACGTTCGAAAACAGCATCTATCCCACCGACCGCGAGTTCTTCGGCAGCGAATGGACTCCCGGGATCGATGGTGACCCGCATATTTACATCCTGTATGTGCGCGGCACAGGCGCTTCGAACGCGGGATATTTCTCCACGCCTGACGAATACAACCCGCTCATCAAACAATATTCCAACGGACATGAAATGTTCTTCTTCAATGCCGATAACATGGATCTGGGTTCCGAGGAAACCTACAGTGTGCTTGCGCACGAATTCCAACATATGATCCACTTCAACACCGATCGCAACGAATCAACATGGATGAACGAAGGCTTTTCCATGGTGGCTGAGTTATTGAACGGTTACCCCGCCTACTTTGACCGATATTATGTTGGCAACCCGGATCTCAATTTAACGGATTGGTTCCCCGATCCCGGCTCCAACGGACCCCATTACGGAGAATCCTTCCTCTATCTTTCTTATTTCCTAAACCGGTTTGGAGAAGATGCAACAAAGGCAGTTGTAAAAAATCCAGAGAACGGTCTCCCAAGCATTGACGATACACTAAAGAGCCTGAACATTACCGATCCTGAAACCGGAAAGATCGTCACTGCCGATGATGTGTTCATGGACTGGGCAGTCACCCTGAGCCTGATGGATAAATCCGTCGGTGATGGACGTTATTACTACGACAACTATCCCAGTGCGCCAACGATCTCTGTTTCAGACAACATCTCAACCTGCCCGGATAGCATCAGCGGCTCTGTGAACCAATATGGAATTGATTCCTATGGTATAGATTGTGCAGGCGATCACACCATCCATTTCACCGGCTCCACAGTTGCCGGGCTTTTCCCTGAAGACGCTCATTCCGGCAAGTATGCCTTCTGGTCGAACAAAGGTGATGAATCAGATATGACCCTCACCCATGAATTCGACTTCACCAACGTCAGCAGTTCCATCGATTTCAATTATTGGACATGGTACGATCTTGAAAAAGATTACGATTACCTATATCTTGAATCTTCCATTGACGGCGGCAAGAGCTGGCAATTTATTGAAACACCGTCCGGAAGGTCCAAGGACCAGGATCCATCTGGTAATGCATATGGATGGGGATACAATGCAAAATCATCTGGATGGATACAGGAGCATGTCGATCTTTCCAAATTTGCAGGACAGAAGGTACAGCTCCGTTTCGAATACGTCACCGACGCGGCAGTGAACGGAGAAGGTCTCCTGCTGGACGATGTCCAGATCGACGCGATCAACTATCAGTCCGATTTTGAAGCGGATAATGGAGGCTGGGAGGCAAAAGGCTTTGCACACGTCGAAAACATTCTTCCGCAAACCTACCGTCTGTCCCTAATCATCAAAGGCGATACGACCACTGTGACCAATATTGAAGTCAACCCTGACCAGACAGCAGACATTCCGCTTTCGTTGAATGCAGGTGATAAAGCCATTCTTATTGTGACAGGCACAACACGTTTTACAAGATTGCCTGCCGCTTATCAAATAGAAGTTAAGTAAATGTCGACCGCGCCAAAATCAGAAACGCTGCAAATGGCTGACCTAGTCGCCTATCAGGATGGATCCGTTGTCAGCCGCCAGATCATCAAGGCAGATGCGGGAAACGTGACGCTCTTCGCTTTTGACAAGGATCAGGAACTAAGCGAACACACCGCGCCATTCGATGCTTTGGTGCATGTGATCGATGGAGAAGCGGAAATCAAAATCTCAGGAAAACCGTTTCATTTGAAAAGCGGTGATGCCATCATCATGCCTGCCGACGAACCCCATGCGGTCAAAGCGCTGACTCGTTTCAAAATGCTATTGACGATGATCCGTAAATAATCTGGTAAAAAACATCCCGCAGATTTCACTTTCTGCGGGATGTTTTCATTTAAGCCGGAACCGGCAATGGCTTTTTCCTCATCCAAAACAAAACCATGAAAAGTGGGATCAATGATAACGCGCCAGCGACGATGGCGATCACCGTATACCCCGCCGCGGCAAAGATAAATCCACTGCTCAAACTAATGATTGCCGAAGCAAGCCCGACAAGAAAGTCATTCGTGCCTTGTGTGCGGGAACGTTCAACAGGGGAAAGCTGATCGGATAGAAGTGTTGATCCTCCAACAAAACAAAAATTCCAACCTACGCCGAGCAGGAACAGGGCAACTCCGAGAGGCAGGACATCGGGCGACAACGGAGCCGTGATACAAGCCAGCAATAGGGTGAAAGCGCCGAACAGGATCATTTTGCCGCGTCCCCATTTATCCAATAACCATCCAGAAATAATGGAGGGCGCATACATACCAAACGTATGCGCCGAGATCACCGAATAAATATCGCTCCTTGTATGATGATAATCCTCCATATGCAGGGAAGTGATCACCATGACGGCAACCATCACCACCTGTCCCAAAGTCATGGCGGTCACTGCGGTGATCGCCGCGGGTTGACGCAATATTTGGAATATGGGTCTTGCTTTCCCATGTGGAATTTCCTCGGGGTACAGTTTCGCCACTTCCCTGCCAACATCGCGCGGGTCAGGGCGAAGCCCCACAAAGACGACAACAGCGCAAACGACAAACAACCCCAGTGTTGTGAGATAGGCACCCGCCAGTTCATCCATGCCAATGCTGACCGCAAAATTACCAACCGGAACCGCAAGCACACGCGAGAGGATCGTGCCGATAACTCCGCCCAGTACCACCGCAGAGATGGCTCGTCCGCGTTGATTGGGAGGGTTCACCTCCGCCGCCGCAAAACGCCCCAACTGGATCGCGGAATTTGTCATGCCCATGAACATCAACCCGATCAACACCAGAACAAAGGATGCCAGCTCAATGGCAATCAACACAAGAACATTGCCACATATACCCAGCACAAGACCCAACACAATCGCATTGCGCCGTCCGATGCGATCCATAACATAACCCCAAGCCGAGGCAGAAAAAGCGCCAACCAACAAGTAAACAGCCACCGGCAGGGTGGCCAGTGAACGATCCGATGCAAGTTTTGCACCAAGGATCGGGTTGATCGCCGCCGTGGCAATAAATCCCGCGGAGGCAAGACTTTGTGTAACGAATAAAACGATGGTGATCTTCCTTGCAATACGTTGAATATCTGTCATAATATATCCTTTGGAATTTGGCGATTTTACACCGAGTGCAGTGGATGCGACATGGTTGAACCCGCCTCAAATTACACCTGTGCCTGATTCTTATTAAATGGCTTTATCTTATCTGAAGGTTACATTGCGCAAGACTTTATCCATTGAGACGATTCAGCGTAAAGCAACCTTTTCGTAACAGAATCAACTATCAGATTTGTATGAAGCGTCTTTTGTCACTCTTTTGTTTTACGACCTCATGAAATCAAGGATATAATTCCAAGGCACTTCAGGAGAATACTTTTAATGCCTTCAAACTCAACTTCTGAAAGAAAAACGATCGGCGTGTTCACGTCCCAGGTTGGACGCGGCTGGGGCGCGCAGTTTCTCGCAGGGGTCACTGAAGCCGCAGAAGTGAATAACGTAAATCTCGTGCATTTTATCGGGGGCAAGCTGACCATGCTCCCTTCAGCAGACGATCAACCCCCATCTTTTGGATTCTACGATCTTGCCAAGCCCGAGCAATTCGACGGACTGATATTGGCGGCAGATGTTGCCTACGGTGCAAAAGCCGCGGACCTCAAGGCATTCGGTAAAACATTTGGAAACCTGCCCGTCGTAACACAATCGGTGGATATCCGCGGCACTACCATGTTCATCCCTAAAAATGAAGAGGGGATGCGCGCGCTGGTAAATCATTTAATCGAAGAACATGGATACAAACGAATCGCCTTTATTCGCGGCATCGATGGGCAGATCGACGCCGAACAAAGATATCAGGCATACAAGGATGAACTCAAAGCCCACGGGCTACGATTTGATGAAGACCTGGTGGTGGATGGCGATTACACCCCGGAGAGCGGACGCGATGCGATCCGCACTCTGCTGGGCGAACGGAAACTTCGCTTTCAGGCTGTAGTAGCCGCAAACGATCGCATGGCATTCGGCGCGTTGGAGGCGCTTCAACAGCGCAACGTGCGTGTGCCAGAAGACGTGGCTGTTACCGGTTTCGACGATTTGCGCGAAGCGCAGACAACCGGTGTGCCGTTGACCACCGTACGACAATCATTTTATACCGTAGGCCAAAACGCGTTAGAGACGCTTCTCAAGCGCATTGAAGGCGGTACCAGCCCGCGTAAAATTCAGACCCCAACGCAATTGCTCATCCGCTGGTCATGCGGATGTATGCCGGAGAATGTTCGTCAGGCTGCGGTTGCGCCGCGTGATGTTGCCAAGACCGGCAGGCTGGAGAATAAACGTGAAGCCGCATTGCGCGCCCTGCTCAACTCTGCAGAGGTCACTGAGCAGGATCCAGCCTTCTCTGAGTTCAAGGATGCCTTCGGCCGCGCCTGGGATGGCTTTCTGCTGACATTGAACAACAATTCATCGAGCGACGGCTTTCTGAAAACGATCAATGCGATGACGGAATTGATGCAAAAGCATAATATGGCGCCGTCCATCTGGCATAATGTAATCTCGATGATGAGACGGTATGCGCTGGGCGGCATCACCGATCACCAGGTCATGTTGCGGGCAGAAAACCTATTCCAACAGGCACGCTTGTTGGTAGGCGAACTCTCACAACGTTCACAAGCCTATCGCCGGCTCGTGTTTGAACAACAGGAGAATGTTTTGCAGGGGTTCAGTTTCTCGATGGCACCAGCCATGACGCTGGATGAGATCGGAAGCGCCATTACTGAGCATTTCCCTACAATGGGTATCGAACGTTGGTACGTCATGTTCTACAGCGATGTAAACGAACCTCAATCCATCTCTGCGCCACCACCTGAAAATTATAAAATGTTGTTCCAGTATGAGGGTTCAAAGTTCGAGATTCCACGCAAACAAGCATTCATTGGAACGGGACAATTGGTCCCGCGTGGAAAAACCCCCGAAGGCTATCGTTATACTGCCATCGTCATGCCGCTCTCACTGGCAAGGAATCGTTTTGGATTCATGTGGGTGGAAATGGGTCCGCGTGATTGGGAAGTGTATGTGCGTATCCGCAACCTGGTGAGCAGTGCTTTGTTGCGTACCATGCTCTTCACACAGAGGGAACAGGCGCAGAAGGAAGTGGAACGCCTGCTTTCCGAAGCGCGCGACCGGGCGGTGGAACTGGACATCGCCAAGGAGTTCGCGGAAAGCACCGCGGCAGAGAATGCAAACCTGTATGCCAGCGAGCAGACCCGTCGTCACGCGGCGGAAGCGCTTGCCAAGACATCACGTCAGCTTTCCTCTTTGGCTACGGAGGAAGAAGTCCCGCAACAGATTGTGGAGCAGTTATCACAAGTGATTCCAAGCAATTACAGCGCTTTGTTCATGGAAGACGTGAACGGCGTTCCGCGCCTGCTTGCACATCGCGGACTGCCAGACGGTGTAGCGGCGGAAGAATTAGCCTTCAAGGTAAAAGACAAAAATATATATAATGCCATTGTAAAGAAATCTGAACCGATTATGATCGGGGATATAAAACAGGTGGAAACCTGGAGCCAGCCTGAATGGCTGGCAGACAACCTCTCATGGCTGGGTGTACCTCTTTATGCGAAGAACAAGGTCACAGGGATGTTGACCTTGAGCCGGGCTAAAGCATCCGCATTTAGTCAGGATGATGCCCTGCTGGCTAGTACGTTTGCCATACAAGCCTCTATTGCGCTCGAAAACTCCCACCTGTATGCCGACCTAAACCGTTTCAATCAAATGATGGAACGCATGGTCGAACAACGTGTGGAGGAATTAAGCAGTGCACACAATACCCTTCAAAAGCTGGACAAGAACAAGAGCGATTTCATTCAGGTTGCCGCACATGAATTACGCACACCGCTTACCGTAATAAAGGGGTACATGGGAATGCTCAAGTCTGCACCTGAGGTGGAGAGCAATACATCCCTCGTGCAAGCCATGGAAGGCGTAATGCAGGGCACAAACCGACTGCACCAGATCGTCAACAGCATGTTGGACGTGGCGCGGCTCGAGAATCAGATCGTAGCCCCTCATCTTGAGACCCTGTCACTTGCACCTCTCCTGCGCTTGATCCAAAAAGACTATGTGGACGACTTGGCAGAGCGTCAACTCACGCTGGAGCTTGATTCCGGGATCAATTCAATTCCTCCCCTTCAAGCAGATTCTGAACTCTTAAAGAAGGCGCTGGATAATGTGATCGTCAATGCCATCAAGTTCACGCCCGACGGCGGGTCGATCTCTGTTACAGCTACGCCCGTCACCGTGGATGGGCGCGGCGACTTTTGCGAGATCCGTGTCAAGGATACAGGTATCGGCATCGATCCTGCCAACCACATTATCATCTTCGAGAAGTTGTACCAGGTCGGCAAAGTGGAACTACACTCTTCAGGCAAGACCAAATTCAAGGGCGGCGGACCAGGTCTGGGGCTTGCGATTGCGGCGGGAATTGTCAAAGCACATCAAGGAAAGATTTGGGTGGAAAGCGAAGGGCAGGACGAGGAAAAACTGCCGGGCAGTACGTTCTTTATTCAGATACCACTGGCAAAGTAAAAGCAAAACTCCGAGATTTTGTAACATCTCGGAGTTTTTTTGTCAGCTTGAAATATTTTGATTGAACAGAACCAGCTTAATCCTTGGTCCGAATCGATGTGCTGTTCATGTCAAAATAATTCGTGAGATGTGCCCGCAAAGGATCAAGCATTCCAAAATGTGCAAGCATCGAGATCGAAAACACAGACATTCCAAAGAAAAAGAACAGATCCATCCATAGAAATGAAAAGTTGACGGACTCGGTGAAAACATAACGATATACGATCAAACCCAACTGTATCAGGCTGATAATGAGAAGAGGGAGAGAAAAGGGACGCAGGTTATGGTCTTCGACGATCAAATGCAAGCCCCACCATCGCGCTTAGCCCTGCTCCCATGACCACTACATACTTAATGAATTTCCAGAAATCATACTGCTGTAGGAACAATCGTTGCAGGATTTCAATGTATAGAAAGCAAACAGCCAAAAGACATCCCACTATAAACCAATTGATCAATATTGGCAAAACAAGATTGCCATATACCCGTATCGCCACCATCGCTGTAAGCCAGCCAACCAGATAGGCAATCCCGATCACGATCACTTTTGACGCAACGCCAATACTATTTGGATTCTCGCCAAGAATGTCGAAAACCATTTTCGCACCTCCCAGCATGGCGCTACCCAGGGCGCCCACACTTACCAACAGCATGGCAATGCTCAACATTCCCCTCTGTGAAACTTTGCGTTTGTTCCCACGACCGTTGCGCGGTTGTGTGGGAGGGTGTGTTGGCGGATGATTGGATGAATGATACATAAGACCTCCTGACCCTTTGTGATAAAACGTACATAATTCTAACACTTCTGAAAGGGTTGTGAAAATGGGACTTTTCATAAGACTGCTGTTAGGTGGATGAAGTTCCCGCCTCTTTCCACGCTTGAAGTTGCTCCCCCTCTGTTCATCTGATATGTACCCAAAGTCATGACCATTTATTTACATGATAAAATCAAACAGGGACTCACGCAAAATGAATGGTGTTTGTAAAATTATAGGAAGAGGGCGAAATTATAATGATCAATGCATCTTTTGAGATTACCCTACCTAACCAGGATCCGAATTCGAAAATAACCATATTTCTTTATAGATTTCAGCCATAATGCCAAAGCAGTACCAATTCGGGCTCTTCCACATCGAGCTGATAACAGGAAATGCAAAGAGATGGCAAACTTCAAACGCAACCGCCCAACGATTGGCATCCTGCCGGGATATACCATCCTTGGTGGAAAGACCCCGGACCATTACCGCCCTACCATATTAAAAGGTATCCAGTCGGCGGCACGAGCCAGAGAGTGCAATCTGTTACTGGCGTGGAGCTTGGGGCATACTGCGGCATCCAGTCTTGTGATTTATCCACCCTGGCCCATAGTTTCCCCCGACTCGGATTTTGTTCCGGTTGGTCCGTGGAATACCGATGGACTGATCGTCTTGCTTCCACTACAAAATGATACTCGTTCACGCTATCTTCAGGACTTGATGAAACAGGGGTTTCCTGTCCTATTTATTTCAACAGGGGAGCAAGGTCCAACCCTCTCAGTTGATAATGAGGCTGGGATTCGTCAGGCAGTTGAACATTTAGCAGTGACTCATGGTCATCATCATATCGCCTTTATTGCCGGTCACCCTGGCGATAAAGGCGATAGCAAATCCCGCCTCCAGGCTTTTCGTTCAGCAGTGAGCGATTACAGATTGGATCCAGACCCCAGGCTGATCGAAGCAGGTTTTCACTGGGCTCCGGGTGGTTATGATGCAACACGAAAAATAATAGAATCAGGCATCAAATTTACAGCACTCATAGCAAGTAATGACTCTTCCGCGCTTGGGGCAATGCAAGCCATTCGTGAAACAACATCCCTGAAAATTCCGCACGATATAGCTGTGATCGGCTTCGATGATCAACCGGATGCAATAGCACAAATACCTCCCCTGGCAAGCATCCATATCCCGTTAACAGAGATGGGCGAGCAGGCGTTGATGCTCATGTTAGACCAGCTCAACGGCATCCATGATCTCGAATCTATCCAATTACCGACCCGGCTCATACCACGTCAATCCTGCGGTTGTATGTCACAGTCTATGGTTTCAACATCTGAAAAACGGTCGACGGCAAAGGCATACGCCATTCGTTCCATCTCAACTTTTCAAGGCATAGAGGAGATTCAAAATATACTGGCAGAGGAAATGATCGCCACCCTACCCCATTCATCACGTTTTCCATTTGGAGGGCGAACGTATGATTTTTGCATCAATCTCGTGGATGCTTTTTACGTGAGTTTAAAGGAGGGCAATAACGCTCACTTTCAAGAGAAGCTAATGGAGTTCCTTCAGGAGATGGAACACATAGACGAAAACATAGACTCCTGGCAAACTGCCATCTCAGTGTTGCGGCAGAAGATGGTCGAACTACCTGCAACATGGAAGCGGGTACAGACAAAACATCTCGCAGAGGATATGTTGCACCAGGCACGGGCTGCATTTAGCGAAAGTGCTCAACGAAAAGTATACCGGCATCAATACCACCGGCAAATTGCGGACCAGGTATTGGGTGAACTCACCAACCAGCTAAGCGCCTCTCTGAATGAACAACAGGCAGTAAAACTTCTGGAAGAAAATCTGGCTAGCGTTGGCGTCCGAAGCGTTCGGATAGCTCTTTTTGAGCCTGATGGGGATGATCCCGTTGCATGGAGTGTCATCCTTAACTCTCATTTAGAGACGGCAAACCAGCGTTTCCCAAGCCGAGGCTTCCCACCACCCGGTCTCTACTCAGCGGATGAAATATTGAGCTTACTCATCTTACCGCTCATGTTCCAGACGGAATTATTCGGATATATCGCATTCGACGCCGATAATTTTGAATCCTGCGCAACGATTGCCAGACAACTCGCCTCCACCATCAAAACATCGCGTTTGCACGCGCAAGTTACTGAACTCTCACTACGAGACCCGCTTACGGGTATTCACAATCGCCGTTATTTCGATATCTTTCTCAACAACGAGGTCAACCGCAGCAGACGGCTCGGCAAGGGAATGGCTGTCATTATGCTGGATATCGATCACTTCAAAAAATACAATGATACTTATGGACATCCTGCCGGGGACAAAGTCATTCAAAACGTGGCAAAATGTATCAGCGAAGGGCGTCGTACTGCTGATGTGGCTGCCCGTATTGGCGGGGAAGAGTTCGCGCTTATCCTCCCTGAAACACAGGCTGAAGGTGGGTTGATCGTGGCTGAAAAAATCCGGGAGTCCATTCGTCTTTCGCCCGACTTTGAACACCCCATCACGGTAAGCATGGGAATAAGCACCTTCACAAAAAAAGGGGTCAAAGTCGAGGAATTGGTCAAGCAGGCAGACCTGGCTTTGTATGAGGCGAAACAGTCGGGACGTAATCGGATATGTGCGTTCAAGGACGAGCAATCAATTACAGACAATAAGACTATATAAATTTGGCTTTTAGAAAGCCTCCGATGTTTTTTCAAACATTCGAGGCTTTATTTATTTCAGTCAATTGACTTCAAAAAACAGGAACGCTTTTCACTTCAAACAAGAATTAAGATATGTATCGGCGTTCCTTCTGCTCCATGCGCTGCTTCCATCAACACCTCCTCAAAGCGTCGGGTGTGCATGGACATTGCGTGCGATCTCATGCGGGGTCAACTCCATCAAGTGCGCAAGCGTGAGTTCAGGGAGCAACTCGGTCACTTCTGGACCGATCATGTGCGCACCCAAAATCTCGCCATACTTTTCATCCACAACAAGTTTTACAAAACCAGCGTAATCACCAAGTCCCAGCGCCTTGCCATTTGGCTGGAAGGGGAACCGCCCGATCTTGATGTTATAGCCGCGCTCTTTCGCCTGTGCTTCCGTGAGCCCGAACGAAGCAACCTGTGGATAAGAATACGTGGCGCGCGGCATCATTTCATAATCGAGAGTCACGGTCTCTGCGCCTGCAATATTCTCAGCACAGACAATCCCCATCGCTGAGCCAACGTGCGCCAGCATCAGCTTGCCCGTCACATCGCCAATCGCCCAAATGCCCGGCACATTCGTCTGCATCTTTTCGTTGACTTCAACAAAGCCGCGCTCATTGATCTTGACGCCGACTTCTTCAAGCCCCAAGCCTTTGGAATTGGGACGGAAACCGATCGCGACCAACGCCTGGTCTGCTTCCAATACCGTTTCTTTTCCTTCGGCTGAAACTTTTACCTTGACACCCGTTTTGGTTGCTTCAACAGATTCAACCTTATGCCCGGTCATGATCTTAATACCGCGCTTCTTGAATTCCTTCTCCAGTTCCTTCGAAACTTCCTCATCTTCCAATGGAACAACACGCGGCAACATCTCGACGATGGTCACATCCACGCCATAGGCGCTCCAGATCGTGGAAAACTCCACGCCAATCGCGCCAGAGCCAATGACAACCACCGACTTCGGAAGCGTGGTCTGCAAAATAGCTTCGGTATACGTGATGACTTTTTCGCCGTCCACCTTCCACACGCCGGGGACAGTTGCACTCGCGCCCGTGGCGACAATGACGTTCTTCGCCTTGAGCTCGGTCACTTTGCCATCCTTATCCGTAACGGCAAGTGTATCTTTTGCCTTGAACTTTGCCTCACCCATAAAGACCGCGATGTTGTTCTTCTTCATCAAAAATCCAACGCCCTTAACCAGGCGGTCTGAATTCTGCCTTGAACGTTTGACGGCAACTCCGTAATCCAATTTCAAATTCTCGAATGAGAATCCAAAATCTTTACCGCGTTCGCGCAATGTATGTGCGATTTCAGCGTTGCGAAGCAATGACTTCGATGGAATACATCCCACATTCAAACACACGCCGCCCAGCCATTGCTTATCCACGATCGCGACTTTCTGCTTAAGTTGCGCGGCACGAATGGCGGCGACATATCCGCCAGGACCTGCACCAATCACAACCACATCAAAATTTTCTGCCATAGAGAAACTCCAGTAAATTATAGAAAGATGATCTTGCGCCCCCATTGTACTATTAAAGAAACAACTCCCTTTGCAAGAGAGTTGTTTGCGTTTTATAAGTTTTTCTTCAAGAATTCAAACGTCCGATCCCAAGCCAGCTTTGCGAATTCCGAATCATATTCGGGGCGATCCGATTCCATGAACCAATGGGCAGTTTTCGGGTAGAGATGAATCGTCACATCCACACCCGCGGCTTTCATGTTCTGTTCCATTTCCTTTACATCATCCAAAGGACACCCATTCATCGGTTTCTGCATAATGACCGAGCACCTTGGATTTCATCTTGCTGAAATCCGTGCTCCAGCCACCATAAAATAAAACCGTCGCGGCGACATTCGGCTCATTCGCCGCAGTGATCAACGCCCAATCTGTGCCCATCGAAAAACCCACGATGCCAATTGGCTTACCTGGTTGAAGTGATACCAGATGATCCTTCGCCGCTTTGATCAAGGCAGCCATCGCATCAAAATCTCCTTCTGCTTCCTGCTGTAATTCCTTTGTCTCCTCAATCGTCACACCAATACGACCGTCATAGTAATCAGGCGCGAGCGCAGTGTATCCCTGCTCTGCAAGTTGATCGCAAACCTGTTTGAAAAAAGGGTTTAATCCCCACCAGGCAGGCAACACCAACACACCGGGGCTGTCATTCCCCGCTTCAGCAAGATACGCGTTTAAAGATTTGCCGTTTGCATTCAATTTGATTTCAGACTTTTTAATGGACATGAGAGCCTCCTTTGGATGGGAGATGTAACGGACATACAGGTGGAGGAAGCGCAGACGACGTGTATAGTGACCTATAGCGGCTACTGCACAGAGAGACACAAGCGAGAACGTACGCAGCAACGGGACCAGACCTCGCTAGCCACAGGAGCGGCCGGTGTGATGGAGGGACCACGGGCGAAGGCCCTGGCAGCGGATCTCAAGCAACGACTGGGAGTCTAGTATGGCAAGGACAGTGAAGTACTCAACGACACCTTTGGATAGCAGGTGAGTAGAAGTGGCTGGTGTCAAGCCGATCAGAAGCTGGCTCATACCGCCCAGCCCGTGTATGTCGAGTTGCTGGAGGCGATCCGCCGGTGCAGTGTAGTCAATGCGGATGAGACCGGTTGGCGGATCGGAACGCTGGCTGATAGGTTGTGGGTCTTCACCAACCAAGAAGTGACCGTGTATGCCATCCGCGAGAATCGCAGCAGTGACGTGGTGATCGATATCCTGGGGGAAGAGTTCAAAGGCATTCTGACGACGGACTGTTATCTGGCGATGATGATCGGAAACTGAAGGAGTGGCTCAAACAAAAATGTGTCGGTCATCTGCTGAAAAATCTGAAGGAGATGAAGGAGAGCAAGAGTGGCCGAGCCCTGCACTTTGCCCGCCAGGTGACGATTGTCTTGCAGCAGGCTCTGGCGTTGAAAGCCGAGAAAAACCGCCTGGATCCCTTCACGTTTCATCAGCGAGCTCAGCAACTGCAATCGCATTTGGATCTCTTGATCGCACCGCACCGCCGCCTCTCCGATCGTGATAATGCCCGCTTCGCCAAGCGCTTGCGTAAACATCGTCCGCATTTGCTGCGCTTCCTGTATGTCGACGAGTGGGAGTCCCACCAACAATCTGGCGGAGCGCATGTTGCGCCCTGCGGTCATCACGCGCAAGACCAACGGTTGTAATCGCAACCGCAGCGGTGCGATGACCGATGCCATTTTGGCGAGTGTGTTGGTTACCTGTCGTCAACATTGCATTCCTATCCTGGATTAGATTATAACAGAATATATGTTCTAGTTTACAAATGACATTTGAATCTACACCCACCGCCTCACGCGTGACTTGTAGCTGGTGTATTCATCCCCAAATTTTTTCTCCAGATAAGCCTCTTCGTGTTTAATCACCAACTGAAACAACAACACCATAAATACCGGACTTAAGACCACGCCCCAATAAGTTCCCAAAGCCAGCGGCAACCCGACCAATGTGCATACAAACCCAAGATAAATTGGATTGCGTGAAAAGCGATACGGTCCACTCATAACAAGCGTACTCACCGACCCGTGCGGATCAAGCGTCGTGTGCATCTTCGAGAATCGATTGACAGCGCTAAAAGCAAATCCCAACCCTGCAAACACAAGGATATATCCCGACCATTCCAAAGCTTTTGAAAATGCAAATGGCAATGGGATTAACCAATTCAATAAAAACACCGCCAGCACATGAATTAACAACAAAATCGGTGGGTGAATTTTTACGCTTGCGTGATCGGTCTGTTCGGTCATTTTATCTTTTGTGCCACCATCAAGAACACAGGGAATGTTTTTTCCCTACCATCCACTTCTTTCCTGATCTCATACGCCGTTGAAAATTGGATATTTCCAAACCCCGCGGCTTCAACCCATTTCTGTAATTCACTTCGTCCAAAACCTTTATGCACATCGGTTGTTCCATCCGTGTGGAAAGAGCCATCCTCTTTATCCAGATCGGCGACGACCAAATAACCATTTGGTTCAAGCACATCATGAAACTTACTTAGAATTTCTCTCGCATTATGGATGTGATGCAAGACCAACAAAGAATAGGTAATATGATATTTCTCAACAGGCAGAGGATCGATTGAAAGGTCAAGTCGCACAGAGCGCATATTTGTTACGCCAGAACTGGCGATCTTTTCGTTCAACACATCCAACATGCCCTGCGATGTATCAGCCAAGGTAATCTGCCCCAAATTCTCTTGAAGAGCGAAACTCAACAAGCCAGTACCACATCCATATTCAAGCGCGTTCATAGTGGTCGATAAGCGGAACTGCGTTACGAATTACATCTGCCACCACACGAGCACGTTCCACTTTCTTCGGGTCAGAGTCCCAATCTTTTGCACGTTCATCAAAGTTAGTCATAATTCTCCTATGTCATTGCGAGGAGCGTTCGTTGCGACGAAGCAATCTCCTGTTTTTATCTAGCTCCAATTTTCAAGTGTCTCTTTCACCTTCATCAAAAACCAATCCGCGGACGCGCCATCGAGGATGCGGTGGTCGAACACAAACGACAGATACACCATCGGGCGGATAGCGATCGCGTCATCTTCGGTTACCACCACACGTTTCTGCATTGCCCCAACTCCAAGGATGCCACACTGCGGCTGGTTGATAACAGGGAAGGCAAATAACGATCCGCTGATACCATGATTGGTTAATGTGAACGTCCCGCCTTTGACGTCGTCAGGCTGGAGTTTCTTCGAGCGTGCACGATTCGCCAGATCATTTACGGAGCGCGCTACCGCCAACAGAGACAAGTCATCTGCGTTTTTAATTACGGGAACGATCAAACCTTCCTCACCAAGCGAGGTTGCCATACCAATATTGACTGCCTTGTGGACAAGAATGCCATCATCCGTCCACGAAGAGTTGACATTCGGATACGCCTTCAATCCCGCAACAATCGCAACCATGAAATAAGCTGTAAACGTGAGATTGACTCCATCTCGCGCAAAGATCTCCTTATTCGCAGTGCGATGTTTGACAATCTGGCTCATGTCCGCTTCCATGACAGTCAACACATGCGGTGACGTCTGTTTGGACATCACCATATGTTCGGCGATCTGTTTTCGGATAGTTGTGTGTTTTATTAATTGATCATCTCCAACAGAAGCTGCGACCACCGACGATGGACGATTGACCACGGTCTGTGGTTTATGGTCTATGGTCGATTTTCCACTTTCAACATATCCCAAAACATCATTCTTCGTAATTCTTCCATTCAACCCCGTGCCTTGTACTTGTTGCAGATTCACCCCATATTCCGCAGCGATCTTTGCAACAACAGGGGAAATAAAACCCATCTCATGTGTCACGTGCGAAGTATCAGGTGTCGCGTTTTCTTTAGCGTGAGGCTTTTCCACACTCGGCGACTTGACACTTGACACTTCAACACTTGAAACTTCAACATCCTCTCCCACTTTCCCAATAAACGCCAACACCGCCCCCACCTTCGCAGGGAGTCCCTCTTCCGCCAAAATCTTCAACACCGTTCCCGAAGCAGGCGATGGGATTTCAGTATCGACTTTATCGGTGTTCACTTCAAGCAAAGGCTCCAACTCATTGACAGAGTCGCCTTCCTTTTTCAACCATTTGATAACAGTAACTTCTTCGACACCCTCGCCTAGTAATGGGACAAGTACTTTAGTTGCCATAGTTCCTCCAACCAGTAGTAAACAGTGATCGGTGATCAGTTATCAGTGTCTTCACCGTCAGGTTCTGTGAAATAAGCAGCGGATTCCTCTCGCAAAGTACGAGATGGCTCTCCACAAAACATATCGGCTTTATCCATCATGCCGTTTAACATGCGTCCGACTTCAAGACATTTCGCAAGCAATTGGTCATGCATCTTTTGATCGATGTATTCACAATCCATAGCAATTCCAATCCAATGCTGAGTTTCCATCTGTTCCCCATCTGAATCTGTCAATTTACTGATGAAATGTTTTTCATAGCGCCGCTTTGCCCAAGCCTCAGCAATATTGGCACCAACAGAACGTGACGAACGGCGAACTTGATCGGTCAAAGAAAATTTTTCATCTCTTGGAAAGGATTGACTGATTTCCTTTATCTCTTTTGCAAAACTCCTACTTTTCTGATACACAACCAAATCACGAAAACTCTGTGCATGTGCCAAACCACTCATAACTTCTCCTTCACTGTTTACTGGTCACTTGATCACTGGATATTGCTTCGGGTCAACTTCATGCATCATCTCATACACCGCATCAAACACCGTCTCACTATTCGGCTTCGACCAATAATCGCCATCACTTCCATAGGCGGGACGATGTGCCTTGCTGGATAATGTTCTCGGTTTCGAATCAAGATGAAAATATCCGTCCTGTTTCTCGATCACTTCCTGCATCATATACGCAGACGCTCCGCCTGGCACATCTTCATCCAAAAACAAAATACGATTTGTTTTCTTCAACGACTCGACAATTCTTCCATGAATATCAAAAGGCAAAAGGGATTGCACATCCAGGACTTCCACATCAATCCCTACTCGATAAAGTTTATCCGCCGCATCCATCGCAATGCGGCAACAAGTGCCATACGTAACCACGGTAATATCGCTTCCCTCTCGTATCACTTCAGGCACACCAAGAGGAACAGTGAACTCACTGAGATTATCGGGTAGTTTCTCTTTGATGCGATAACCGTTCAACACTTCGACAACAACAGAAGGCTCATCACACTTCATCAATGTGTTATAGAAACCTGCGGCACGCGTCATATCACGCGGCACAAGCACATTCATGCCGCGCACGAGATTAATAATTCCAGCCATCGGCGAGCCTGCGTGCCAGACACCCTCCAAACGATGACCGCGCGTACGCACGATGACAGGCGCGGCTTGTCCACCTACGGTACGCCAATGTAAATTCGCAAGATCGTCAGCCATGACCTGCAACGCATATAATAAATAATCGAGATATTGAATCTCACAGATCGGACGCACCCCCCGCATCGCCAAGCCAATTGCCTGCCCCAGGATCGTCGCTTCACGAATGCCCGTATCCGTCACACGCAACGCACCATATTTTTCCTGCATCCCCTTGAAACCCTGATTCACATCACCCAGAAATCCTACATCCTCACCAAACGCAACCACACGCGAATCGCGCTCTAAAATCGAATCGAACGCGGCGTTCATCACTTCAAAACCCATCACTGTTCGCGACGAAGACGAATACACGGGTTTCACTTCCTTGACCGCGATCCCTTTGCCGCTATACAGATGCGAACCATATCGTTCTTCGTTGATCTCATCCTGTTCATTCTTCCATTGGATCAATACCTGCTTGGACGGATTCGCTTCGTCGCGCAGGATTCTCAACGCTTCATGTGCCGCACTATGGACATCACGCCTCACCACCGACGGGAGGTTTGCCAGCCCTTCCCGAATCTTTTCCAAGTCTGCGGCATGTTTCGAACCTCCCCCGATCTCATCGAGCATATCCATCACTTCGTTACGCTCCTCAAGAATCGGAGCAAGGTACGCGTCCCACGCCAGCTTGCGGATTCCCTCTACAGTGTCGTACTCCGCTTCTTCGAGGGAATCAAGTTCAGGTCCAGAAATGACGCGGTTGTTGATCATCCACTCGCGCATCCTGTGAACACAGTCAAACTCTTTCTCGAATCGCATCCGTTCGGGACTCTTGTATCGTTCGTGACTGCCCGATGTGGAATGTCCCTGCGGCTGTGTAACTTCAATGACATGCACGAGCGCAGGGATGTGATATTGACGGGCTGTTTCAGCCGCGGCGGCATAGGTTTCGATCAGCGAGGGATAATCCCAACCGCGCACTTGATAGAGATCATAACCGTTCTGAAATTCAAGGTCGCGCTGGAAGCCTTTCAAAATCTCGGACATGTTTTCTTTGACCATTTGGAATTTGTTGGGGACGGAGATGCCATACCCGTCATCGTAGATCGTGATGACCGCAGGCGCCTGCAAAACACCGATGGCATTAACCCACTCCCAAAACACGCCCTCTGATGTGGACGCGTTGCCAATGCTCGTGAACGTGACTTCATTGCCACTCTTTGAAAATTGATTGTTGGTTTGAAGCCCGCGATATAACACCGACGCGTACGCAAGTCCAACCGAACGAGGCATTTGACCAGCCGTCGGGGAAATATCCGCCGCGCTGTTATACATCTCAGTTTGAATCTTCCATGTGCCATTGGGGTTGATGTAGCGACTCGCAAAATGTGAAGTCATCCCGCGTCCGCCCATATTGGATTCGTGATTGAGATCGGCATGGGCGTAGAGTTGCGCAAAAAATTCCTGGACGCCCATCACCCCCAACGTGAACATCCAGGTCTGGTCACGATAATACCCTGAGCGCCAATCACCTCTGTGAAAGGCACGTGCAATTGCTATATTGGCAAGTTCCTTGCCGTCTCCGAAAATTCCGAATTTTGCTTTCCCACTCAACACTTCCCGCCTGCCGATAATGCTCGCCTGCCTGCTCTGATAAGCAAGACGATAATCCTTGATGATCTCTTCCCTCTTTAACGGAAGTACAACAACACTACCCTTCTTTTTGGGCATGAAGTCTCTCTCCTTTGGCTGGGTTACAGAGAATTATAACAAACGTAGAAGGATCAAGTACGAAGAAAATATTTTGTCTTTATCGATCCAGCATCCTGAGCAACCAGCAATAGCTTGCAAGGCACAGGTAATCAACGAATACTTTAATCAAAATTTTTACAGGAGACTATATGCGAACTGGTGATTATTTGATTCAAAAATGGAGAATGAAGGTTGCATCCAAATGGATACCTTCTGATAGCCGACTGCTGGATATTGGATGCCACCAAGGTGAGTTGTTTCAGATGCTTCAAGACCATATTGAAAACAGTATCGGCATAGATCCCCTGCTGAAACCGAGGTTACATCAGGAACTCATAAATTATTGCGCATTAAATTCGAGGAGCCTTTGCCGTTTCCTGATCAAAGTTTTGATGTTGTCACTTTTTTGGCAGTCCTTGAACACATGCGTGAAAAATCAGCCGTTGCAAGAGAATGCCAACGATTACTACGCCCAGGCGGACGAGTTGTTATTACAGTCCCATCTAAAATGGTGGACAAAATATTGGACTTATTAGTTACAATCCGAATAGTAGACGGTATGTCACTTGAAGAACATCATGGCTTTTTGCCGGATCGACTTCCCCAAATATTTGAAGCGGTTGGGCTAAAGTTGATCAAACGGAAAAAATTCCAATTGGGACTAAATAATTTATTCGTTTTTGAGAAATGAGTTACAAAGACTTTATCTACGTGGTAATCCCAAAAAGCTCATAAAGAAACTAGACAATACGGTTTGCACACCAATTACAAATAGTATGCCTCCTGGAATAATCAGCCGCATCGAGGGTGGCTGGGTTGAGATGTCCCAGTGACTGAGCCTGCCAGTATTCTAACGTGCCAAGCGAAACTACAAATCCCCCTAGAATAGCAATAGAACCGATCAACAAGCCTCTCTCAAGATTAATAAACTTAGAAGAAATGTTGTCAAATTTTGGATCGGAAGGCAGCAGCCCTTCATTTATCCCAAAAGCCTTTGTCATAAAGGCAAACCACATTGATTGGATCCCCATAAGAATAAACATTGCAGAATATAACAGCGTACCGATATCAAAAGCCACGCCAAATACTACACGTGATGTGGGCAATAGCCATAAAAACGATATAAACCCCAATAAGGCTACGCAAAAACCAGGATAAAGAAACAACCACCGAGGATTATAGAGAAGCAAAAACCGAAGATGACGCCAACCATCATTCCATGTTCGCAGATGAGGCGGGCGGCTCCTCCATCAGGATATAAAACGGTCGGCACTTCCGTTATCAAGTTTATTCAAAGTAGCCTTAACAACCATCTCGCTTGCATATTCCATTCCAGTTGTACGCAAATTCAGAGACAATATCGAATCGCGACAGAAATCCGCGCAATCCGCAATGGAAATCCCAACAGAACTTCCGAAAAACAACCGTCCAAGAAAACTCAAGATTGGGTTACCTAAATATTTGTGCAAGAAAGGCATCGCGCCAGGTCTGATACCTTCCCAAAAGCGATTGCCCATGACAAGCTCATAGCCTTCGCGAAGCTTTTCGACAAATGGCATCAATGCAGAAAAATCGTAACTGTCATCGGCATCCCCTATAATTACATACTGTCCAAATGCCTCTTGAATGCCACCCATCAAAGCGGCGCCATATCCTTTCGTCGGGATATTAACAACTCTTGCGCCATGTTCTGCAGCGATTAATATAAAGTCATCCGTACTGCCATTATCAGCGACCAAAACCTCGCCTTGAATATTGTTGTCTCTCAAAAAGACGATCGCCTTGTCAACACAAACCGCCAAAGTTTCACTTTCATTCAGACAGGGCATAACAATAGATATTTCCATATGAAAATTCATAAATTCGCCAATCTATTAAGCAGTAATCTGTTCTTAAGCCATGCGGTAAAGTAACTAAAACTTTCCAATATGGTCAAAAAAACAAAAGCCAGCCAGACAACATGAGCCGGGTGCAAATAGGAAAGGATCCCAATCTGCCATGAAGTTACATCGATCAAGGATAGGAGAACCACACGTGCAGACACGAGCACAAGCAGCGAAGAAAGTACAATCACAAGAACTAAACTTTTCTTATACCTGATAAATTGATATAAGATCATAATATAGGCAAGTACAGAATAAACGCCCAGCCATGGCATCGTCGACTGATAAATTGACAATATCGCCCCCAACAGGGACAACCGAATACTGTCCTGTCCGGATACTTTCAGCTCGGTCCCCGGCAACCATATTTTTTCGCGTGTCACATTTCTAAATAAAAGAATTTGCTCTTCGGTTCCAATACTTCGAACTGGTTGAACAGAAATCCGCTCAAATTTTGCCAATCCGATCATTCGTTTAACCGTGGAAGGTATAAATATTTCATATAATACCAATGCCAAACCGGAGACATCGATTCGCGTTTAGCAAAACAATTAAGAGCCCCACTATCGCAAGCTGTATTAACCTCACTGGCGATCCTTCTGTAAAAATCGTCAGGGTATTTCCCATTTGAATAATAGCCAGTATAGGCTATCGCGTCACGAAATGCCCATAGAAACAATCCTCCCAACATTTCATTCCGATTTTGGTTGTTTCGCCCTGCACCATTACCAAGTTCTATCCAATTCTTTCCCAAGGGACCTCAAGATAACCTTCCAGTTCTTTGAAACTCGGGCTGACTTCATAGATTCTTATTCTCGTTTCTTGTGTAACCGGAACATAGCGTATGACCTCAGCGGGTTTTACACGTGTGAGCGCCCCATATGCGGATTTGAAACTCGTAGCATCCATTTCAGTCTTGGCGTAAACCCCGTAATGGATGTAATTCAAAAAGTTGACAAAAATTAATAATCAACATTGAACTGATAGCAAAAGCAAACAAAGGTTTACTAACAAACCAAAAATGGACCTTCGACCAATTCCGAAAAGATAACGCAACAGCTGAAACGGCAACAACAATTAGGAATGGAGTTATCCATACTCCTTCTTCACGAGTAATCCAAAAACAACCAAAACTTATTCCCAGACCAAGCCCCCAAAGCCATACTCTTTTAGAATTTTCAATTATCGAGAAAAACACGCCAAAAGCACAAGCCACCACCAAAAAGGTCAGAGAAGGATATATCAAATCTCGTGTTGCGCGCGTCAGTCCAGTATCAAAACTGGCAGGATTAAACAACAGAAAGAGAAAGAAAAGGAAAGCATACAACCTTTTACCAAATAGCAATGGTCTGATTGCATATACAAGGACCAGACATGAAACAGCATAAAGAATCTGCGCCGACAACAATAAAGGGATATTCAAAATATTAGACAGAGCAGTCCATAATGGGAAAAACGGTCCCTTAATCAGGGTCATGAAATCATAAGGACCAAGCCACTCCCCTTTTAATATATGTTGTGCTAACACCATGAATAAACGATCATCATGAATTGCATTTCCAATAACAAATAAGGGCTGATATTCGATCAACCACACCCGGAAACATGTGGTAACAATCAGCAACAGAAAAAACAAAAACTTAGAAATTCTATTATCCATGAATTTACCAATTGCGATTAAGCAAAAACGAAAAGACGCAACACAGAAACAATTGGACTGCATGCTATATTATAAATGGGGTTGGATTTTGAAAAAAATAATTCTCAATCCTACCCAAACTATACACCAAATTATTTCAACTTGGTATTACTATAAATCAGCCACTGCACAGACGTTAATACATAATAACAACTTATTTACCCAGCACATCTTTCACCGCCACACATACATCCACGATCCCATAACACTATGCCGCGTGTGAGATATGATTACTGTTTTCCAATAAGCACTTGCTAGCCAGGTATTTCAATCCGCTGCAGCTTCCATGATCTCAGTCTCAGGTTTATGTGCCTGCACCTTCAACAACTTGAATGCCCATTGCACGGCGGGACCGATCAAGATGGCAAAGATCACTGTCCCGAACCCAAGCGGACCGCCCAGGAACCAGCCTATCGTCACAACAATGACTTCAATGATGGCGCGTCCCACTCGGAGGCTCAAACCGGTTGTGCGATGGACTGCCAACATCAAACTGTCACGCGGACCCGCTCCCGCGTTCACGCCAATGTAGATGGCGCTGGCAAATCCCATCATAAAGATGGCAACGAATAACATCGTACTTTGCAAAACCAGATTATTTTCCACAGACGGGATATATGAAAGGAACATATCCTCCCACAGTCCAATGAACATGATGTTTGCCAAGCGTCCCCCAACCGATTTTCTCGCGCAATACGAGCGAACCGATCAACACAACCATGCCAACGATGATACTCATCCTGCCCGGGCGGATATTCGTCAGATGAGATAAAGCCACCTCGAGCACAGCCCAGGGCGTCGTCCCGACATTCGAACGGATCATCAGCGCAATGGAAAGCCCAAAGAGGGCAAATCCAATTTGAATAACGATAAAGTCACGCGGGAAAGTTTTCCAAACAATAGGTTTTAACATTAAGTCTCCATAATCTTCATCGCGCTGAGCGCGACAGGTCACGATAATATCACCCATGATAAACTTGCGCCATGCCACAAATCATTGAAACCAAAAAAGATAATTTTATTATCAGCACAAACCCGGCACGCCTTGACCGCGACGTCATTATCGATATGCTCGCGCGTTCCTATTGGGCGTCAGGTCGTCCGCGTGAGCGCACCGAACACGCCCTCGACAACTCGCTTGTCTTCGGCATCTATGACGGAAACAAGCAAATCGGCATCGCACGCGTCGTCAGCGATTACGCCACCTTTGCCTACCTCTGCGATGTCTTCATTCACGAAGATTATCGCGCGCATGGCATCGGCAAATGGCTGATGGAAACGATCATGTCGCATCCCGACCTGCAAGGTCTTCGCCGCTGGTCACTTGCCACGCGCGATGCACACGGGCTCTACAAACAATTCGGATGGAGTCCCATTAGCAATCCCGATAACTGGATGGAAATCAGAGAATCCATACCCCGGGGAGGAACGACAGTAATGTCCATCACCCTCAAACCGGGACGTGAGAAGAGTTTGCTTCGCCGCCATCCGTGGATATTTTCAGGCGCAATTCATCATGTGGATGAAGAGCCCGCCTCCGGCTCGACCATTGACCTGCTCTCGTCCGAAAAGCGATTTCTCGCCCGAGCCTCCTACTCACCCACATCCCAAATCCGTGCGCGCGTGTGGACATTTGAGGATGAAATCGTTGACAAGGAATTCTTCCGCAAACGAATTCAATCTGCTATTCGATCACGTGACACTTGGAACTTGACACCTGACACCAATTCCTGTCGCTTGATTTATGCCGAGTCGGATAACATCCCCGGCTTGATCGTGGATCGTTACGGCGATGTACTTGTCTTGCAATCTCTGACGGCAGGTGCTGAATATTGGAAAGAAACCTTCGCCGATCTCCTCCTCGAAGAAACAGGACTCTCCACCATCTACGAACGCTCCGATGCAGACGTGCGCGAACTCGAGGGGTTGGAATCCAAAGATGGGCTTTTGCGCGGCACAGCTTCCCGATGCTCCAATCACGATTAACGAAAACAGATTGAATATTCAACGTCAACCTGCAAAGCGGACATAAAACCGGCTTCTATCTTGACCAGCGTAAAAACCGTCTACGCGTACGCGAGTTGGCAAAAGATAAAGATGTGTTGGATTGCTTTTGCTACACTGGCGGATTCACGGTCAACGCGCTGGCGGGCGGAGCGAAATCCGTCCTGTCGGTTGACTCGTCCGCTGACGCGTTGGAACTTTGCAAAGAGAATATTGCTCTCAACAATCTCCCTGCTGAAAAGCATACCGTTCGTGAAGGTGACGTATTCCAACTCCTCCGCAAATTCCGGGATGAAGCCCGTTCCTTCGATATGATCATCCTCGACCCGCCGAAGTTCGCTCCCACTGCCGCCCATGCCGAAAAAGCGACACGCGCCTACAAGGACATCAACCTATTGGCGTTCAAGCTCTTGCGCGCGGGAGGAATACTTGTCACGTTCTCGTGCTCAGGTGGAGTGGATGCAGGCTTGTTCCAAAAGATCGTAGCAGGAGCAGCCCTCGATGCAGGAGTCGACGCGCAGATCGTCGAACATCTATCGCAGGGCGCAGACCATCCCATCTCTTTGCATTTCCCCGAAGGAGCTTATCTCAAAGGGCTGGTTTGTTTGAAGAAATAGCGTAACAAAATGTTATTGCGAGACGTCGAAGACGTCGAAGCAATCTCGTATTTATTGGTTAGTCGAGATTGCTTCGCTCCGCTCGCAATGACGGGATGAAAGGAGAACTCATGAAACACTACAAATATTTGATCATCGGCGGCGGGTTGACAGGTGACGCCGCGACGCGCGGCATCCGCGAATTGGATGCAGAGGGTTCGATCGGCTTGATAAGCATGGAACCTGACGCTCCCTACATGCGACCGAATTTTTCAAAGGGATTGTGGAAGGGAAGACCCGTTGAAAAGATCTGGCGCAAGACCGAGGAGCGCGCCGAATTGATCTTGGGACGCAAGGTAACTACGCTCGACCCAAAGAAGAAAACGGTTCAGGATGATAAAGGGGATGAATACACTTACGACAAGTTATTACTCGCCACGGGCGGCTCGCCGATCCATTTGCCGTTCGGCGAAGGGGACATCATTTACTTCCGCGATTTTCAAGATTATCAACATCTGCGCAAAATGGCGGATGAAAAGGAACACTTCGTTGTCATCGGCGGCGGATTCATTGGTTCAGAGATCGCCGCGGCGCTGACGATGGTGGGCAAAAAAGTGACCATGATCTTCCTCGAAGATGCGATCGGTTCACTTGTCTTTCCCAGTGACCTTGCACATCACTTGAATGATTACTATCACGAAAAAGGCGTGGAAGTGATACCGAACGATTTAGTCGCCAGTGTTCAAAAAGACGGAAACCGCATCATGGTCCACACCAAAAGCGGACGCGCCATCGAAACAGATGGCGTTGTGGCGGGAATTGGACTCCGTCCGAATGTTGCACTCGCGGAACAAGCCGGGGTCAAAGTGGAGAACGGAATTGTTGTCAACGAAAAACTGGAAACATCACTCCCCGATATCTACGCGGCAGGCGACGCGGTCAACTTTTTCCATGCCGGGCTTGGGAAGCGCACACGAGTGGAGCACGAAGACAATGCCGTCTTCATGGGCAAACTCGCCGGAAGCAACATGGCAGGCGGGAACGGGACGTATGACCACATCCCGTTGTTCTATTCCGACTTGTTCGATCTCGGCTATGAAGCCGTTGGCGAAACCAGCAGTAAGATGGAAACCGTCGCTGACTGGCAGGAGCAATTCAAAAAAGGCGTGATCTATTATCTGGAGAAGGTCGTGTGCGCGGCGTGATCTTATGGAACGTCTGGAAGCAAGTGGATAACGCGCGCGCACTAATGCTGGAGAAAGGTCCGTTCAAGGCAGAGGATTTGATTGGGAAGATAAAAGGCGAGTAAAAGTAAAAGAACTCGGAAGTCTTGAAGACTTCCGAAGTTCTTTAATTTACTATAACTGGGATTACTTCCTTACTGGTCACGTTACAGAGTTTTATAGTTTCTGATTTTTCCAATCAATTTACAAACCTGTACGCAACACTTTCGATAGTTTCAAGTTTCTCAATGACTGTACTCTACCCTGCGAATATTGACTGGCATAACACCATGCGCAATATCTTTCCGTATTTCATAATTATCATCAATCCAAGTGTCCTTGCCACCAATAATGGGCCAATCACCGCAATCACCCCATATTTGTTTGAAACATTCCCATATATAGCACTTTGTACTTTTTCCATCACATACGCCCTGGGGATGATACTTACTTGCAACATTTTCAATCGAATTCCAAAATGATAAAAACTTATCAAATGGATCTTCTGTATAGAGTCCTTTTTGATACCAACTTAGTGCACGAAGAAAAATCGTTTGGCTTTGATCGAAACTGCGTGCGTATTCGAAAGCCTGATGCCACTCATGTTTTTCAACTATACGTCTAACATGATGCACATCTGGTCGAACTGGCTGACGATCCAGAAGACTTAAAAATAATGGTAATCGAATATTGAGTGTTAAGACATCAAGCGCTTGTCCAATATAATAAAGTGATGCTCTTCGGGCCAGTTTTTCGGTGTTAGCTCTAGCGGTTAAATCAATAATTGCGCCTGATAAAATATTGCGTACAACGATGTCACTATAAAACAAATCCCCGGGATTCCAACCTTTTGGCTCATGCAAGGTCACACGACCTTTAACCGTTATTGGTCCATAAACATAAAGCTCGACCTGCCATTGTGGCATTTTGGCATCCTAATTTATTCAGTAACTTAAACGTATCTTGAAGTGTGCATTAAATGAATTTATTTCTCATCCCCCAGACTTGCAATCGCCCGCAACAGACCAAACACGAGCACGCCGAGTTTCATCCCTTCACCTGTGGTGAGGGCGGTACCGGACTCGTCACTTTCTGCGCGGCGGTTGAGTAACATCGCCGCGATCAATCCCGTGAATGCACCAACGAGAGCGCCGAATAATAATGTTTTGTTCTTGTCCATGGGTTAATTCCTTTTATTTTCAAGACCCTAAAGGTCTTCGAGACCTTTAGGGTCTCTCTTATTGTTGTGGTTTTATCTTCTCAAAGAAGGCAGTGATACCTGCCAATATGCCATTAAGTTCCAACACAGGTTTGATGATCGCTTCCGTGGCGCGTTTGATATATCCCACGCCGATGTTGACATAAACCTGCACCATGTTGGTATAGGTCGGTGTGACGTTGAGCAGTCTTGCCATCAAATAGACAAGCCCGCCCACCAATACAAGGACGATCAGAAACCCGATGATGATGGGGATGACGATCCAAATCGTCGAAACCGCCGCCCAGCGCGCCACGTCTCCGTTATCGCGGAAGGTGGCGACATTGATGAGCACGATCAACGCGATAAACAGGATGACGGTCAACGCCATCGGCAGAATGATCTGTAACATCACCTCTTTGCGATGTTTCTTATAGGATTCGTGAACAGGTCGAGGAAGTTTGGTGTCCATTGGTTTTATTATACACGAAGCCCTACCCCCTCCGCCCTGCGGGCACCTCCCCCAAAATACCTTAACTCGTCATTGCGAGCGACCAAAGGGAGCGAAGCAATCTCCGTCACAATATTGGAGATTGCTTCGTCGGGCTACGCCCTCCTCGCAATGACGCCGAGATGGGCTTAACGCACAGAGCGATCCGGCATGCCTCGCCCAGGCACGCAGAACCGCTCCGGCTTAGAAAATGGACTTGACCGATTAGGTAATGTAAAGACCTGACAGGTTTCCGGAAACCTGATAAATGACAGCTTCGAGTTCACGCGATTGCTATGAATATAAACAGCGCAGATAAACCTGTCAGGTCTGGTTATTATCTTCGATTCCTCAAAAACGTCGGGATATCGAGATCGTCCTTGTTGATCAGGGGCTGAGTGTTCTGTTTCGCCTCACCAGATTGAACGTCCGAATGAAATCGAGATCGATTCCAAAGGACGTGATTGAATGGCAGGTTCATGCCGCTTATTCTCACGCGTATTGCGCTCCAGCGCACGCCGCGGCAGCGAACTGCGCTCAAATCCCGTTGCGATGACCGTAATGCGGACGTCGTCGCCCATGTTCGGGTCGATGACCGCACCGAAGATCATATTCACATCAGGATGCGCCGTCTCACGGATGATCGCCGCGGCTTGATTTACCTCGAAGAGGGTCATGCCGGGTCCGCCGGTGATGTTGAAGAGGACGCCGCGCGCGCCATCGATCGTGATGTCGAGCAGCTTGCTGGAGATGGCATCCTCGGCGGCTTTCTTCGCTCTTTCGTCGCCGGTACCTGTTCCAACCGCCATAAGCGCCGCGCCACCCTCAGACATGATCGCGCGTACATCGGCAAAATCAAGGTTGATCAAACCAGGGATGGTGATCAACTCTGAGATGCCCTGAATGCCCTGATGCAAAACATCATCGGCAAGCCGGAAGGCATCCTGCAATGAAGCGCGTTTATCTGCGATTTGTAACAAGCGATCGTTCGGAATGGCGATCAATGTATCAGCATGTTCCTTGAGCTTACCGATACCTTGATCAGCGGATTGCAAACGACGCATACCTTCAAAAGTAAATGGACGTGTTACCACGCCAATGGTGAGAGCGCCGCTTTCTTTTGCGATCTGCGCAACAACGGGCGCCGCACCGGTTCCTGTACCGCCGCCCATACCAGCGGTGACGAAAACCATATCCGAACCTTTCAGCACGTTATAGAGTTCGTCCGATGATTCCTCGGCGGACTTGCGTCCGATCTCGGGATCACCACCTGCACCGAGTCCGCGCGTCAACTTTTCACCAAGTCGAACGCGTGTAGGCGCTTTCGTCAGCATCAAGGCTTGGGCGTCTGTGTTCACCACGATAAATTCAACGCCTTGAATACCTTCATCGATCATACGGTTGACGGCGTTTGATCCACCGCCACCTACACCGATCACTTTAATGCGGGCGAATGATTCTGACTGTTTGTCTTCGTGTTGCTTGTTGGTCGAGTTCCATGAGAGTACCTCCGTCAAACATTGGGTCTTATGATACTTGCTTTTGATTCCGTAACGACATATTTTAAGGGTATTACATCGCGCTGAGCGATAGCGTAGACGAAGCGTCGCTTCGTCTACATTCGTCGCGACGAGCTATGGGTCGTTCGGTAATATCCTTCCGAATAACTTCTTGACAGCACCAAAATTCATACGCTTATCTCCTTTCGAACGCCGTCCGCGTCCAACGCTGAGGTCATTATCGTGCATGGAAAATATCCATCGTAATAAACCCACGCCTGTTGAATACGCAGGTGAATTCAAACGATCAACCAAACCTGTCAGGTTCTCAGGTTGCGCAGTGCGGACGGGCATATTTAACACTTCAGATGCAACACGTTTGATACCCGGCAATGCGGATGTGCCACCCGTCAACACCATACCGGCAGGCAATAGACCGTCATAGCCGGAGCGTTTGATCTCCTGCAAGGTCAACGAGAATATTTCCGCGACGCGTGCTTCGATAATATGTGAAAGATCTTTTCTGTTAATTTGCACAGGCTTATCTTCACCGAACGGTCGTATCGAGAAATATTCCTCTGCACCGACTTCACTACGGACGGCATATCCCTGTTGCTTCTTGACTTCTTCCGCCTGTGCAAAGGGCAGACGCAATCCATGAGCAATATCCTGAGTCACATGATTGCCACCGACAGCCAGCACCATCGTGTGCCACACATCGCCGTTGACATAGATCGCCAGGTCGGTTGTGCCGCCGCCGATGTCACACACCGCCACACCCATCTGACGTTCCTGTTCGGTCAACACCACTTCACCGGAAGCCAATGGATTCAAAACAAATTGTTGTATCTCCACGCCCGCCGCGCCCACGCATTGACGTAAATTATCAACAGTAGCGGCAGAGGCAGTGATAATGTGCGCTTCCACTTCGAGACGATAGCCATGCATCCCTTTCGGGTTACGGATGCCATCCTGCCCATCGATGGAGAAGCCGCGCTGGATCACATGAATGATCTCTCGGTCATGCGGGATCGCAACCGCGCGCGCTTGTTCCAAAGCATGATCTACATCGAACTGCTCGATGATATTTCCATTTACCGCTGCCGCGCCCTCGGCTGTTTACAGAAGCCACATGCGCACCTGCAATACTCACCAAAGCGGACGTGATCTCCAACCCCGAAGTGGATTCCGCTTTTTCCACAGAGCGTGTGATCGCTTGTGAAGCCGCGGCAAGGTCAACAATAATGCCCTTGCGGATTCCTTCCGAAGGTTCGATGCCCACACCGAGGATACGAATGGACTTGTCATCCTCCACGCGTCCCACGAGCGTACATATCTTGGTCGTGCCTACGTCGATACCTACAATAATTTCTTCCATGATTACTGACTCATCCTATAATATGGCGCGGTTGGGTATGTCACATTGATCAACGCCGGGTGAATACCTCTTTGTGTCAACGAACTCACCATCGATTCATACACGCGCATCTTCAACTCAACATCGCTTGCTGTCGTCCCAAAATAGACTCGCCAGCCGCGCGGGTCATTCCAGCCAAAGCCCATCCCTGCATCATATAAGATCGGCATACCAGGCGGAACGTGACCTGCCAGTCCTTTCACTGCCAGAACCATCTCCGATGAAATGAATGGAGCGGGAGTCAACGGATCGCTTCCGCCTCCCACTACGGGTGGGGCTGATACTGCCACGATGGAAATTAATCCAACCATTTCGCCTCTCGGTCTGAAGGCGATGCCATCCTCCGAGATCCATGTGTAGCCGCCACCCTGCTCCCAACGGATGACGGGGTTCCGCTCGATCACGTTGACCGTAACAAGATTTGGAAAAGAAACATTCACTCGGACGGAGGCAAGCTCGGGGTAGTTGAGGCGGAGGCGTGTTTCCAAATCCGATGGGGTAAGCAAAAAGATAGGCTGTCCCGCGATGTTCAACACGGAATTGATCTTCCGCCGGTGTCAACGATCTGATTGCCGAATCACCTGCGCTTCGTTCACTCTCAACTCAGGGCGATCAAAGGCAAAATAAAGCGCAGCACCAATTAGTATGACAAGCATCAACGAAACGAACCGCCAGCCAAAACGCGGACGAGGAATGCTAAATGAACGCACATTCATGCTTGGCGCATGTGGCAAAACAAGCTGAAAACGGCGGCGCGTGTTTTGCGAAGAGGGCTTACGCCTCTTCGGCTTTTCGGCTTTCGGTTTGGCGCGTACGACGACCGGAATGGGGCGCGTGATCTCTTTGAGGGCGCGCTTCATTTCCTTTTCGTGTTCCTGTTCGCGGCGCAAACGGACGAGCTCAGCGCGGGAAAGATTTTTCCTGTCGCTCATGCCTGACTCCGAAAAGTGTGTGATGTACGATCACGGTCTGCTTTGCGTTCCATTGCCAATTCGATCAAGCGGTCAACCAGCTTTGCATAGGACAATCCGCTGGCTTCCCAAAGTTTGGGGTACATGCTGATCTTGGTAAAACCAGGGATGGTATTCAACTCGTTCAAATAAACCCTGTTCGTATCTTTCTCAACGAAGAAATCCACGCGTGCCATGCCTGCGCAATCAACAGCTTTGTAGGCACGCACAGCATAATCACGGATCTGTTCGGTCGTTTCGTCAGGCAATTTTGCAGGGATGTCATATTCCGGATGTGCCGTCAATGTACTTCGACTCATACGAATAAAACTCGCGGCTCGGCAGAATTTCGCCGGGAATGGACGCAACCGGATCGTCATTACCCAACACGCTGACTTCGATCTCGCGCACATCCTTTACGCCTTTTTGAATCAGTACACGGCGGTCGAATGACGCGGCTTCCATCAAGCCCTCCTGTAGATCGGAGCGGCTATTGCACTTGGTCACGCCGACAGAGGAACCAAGATTGGCGGGTTTGGTAAAGAACGGATAGTCGCTGATCTGCTCGGCTTTCTCGATAACCTTGTTCATATCCTTTTCAATCTCGGTGCGCAACACAACCATCATATCCACGACTGGAATATCGTTGGCAACCATCACATCCTTGAAGACACCTTTGTCCATGCCAACGGAGGAACCGACAACACCCGCACCCACATAAGCAACATCTGCCAACTCAAACAAACCTTGTATCGTTCCATCTTCACCAAACGTCCCATGCAGGACGGGGAAGTAAACATCAATTTCAGCCCACTTTTTCAAACCTGAAAGGCCTTCAAGAACGTAAATACCTTTTTCAGACGGATCAGGTGAAAAGATGACAGGAAGCAAGCCATCTGTCTTGCCATTCTCGAATTTACCGAGCACATCATCACCTGTCAGCCAAGTGCCTTCACGCGTGATGCCAACCTGGGTCACTTCATATTTGGCAGGGTCCAGCACAGACAGCACAGAACGCGCAGACATGAGCGAGACATCGTGCTCACCTGAACGTCCACCGAATAGAACTGCCACATGAAGTTTGTTATTAGTCATCATCCCTCAATACTTTTCTTTTTAATTGCTTCCGGGTGGTCGAGTGGTCAAAAGCCTGATAACTTGCACCGAGCACGCAAGTGCAGGTGTCAAGACACCAATAACGTTTTCACGTTTCAACGTTTACACGTTCAAACGTTCCATTCTCCGATCATCTCAATTTCCAATTCAAGTTCAACACCTTGTTTCTCTTTCACAGTCTTTTGCACCAACTCGATCAACGCGCGAATGTCTTCGGCTTTGGTCGTGCCGTGATTGATAAAGAAATTTCCGTGCAACGGGCTGATCTCAGCGTTACCGATGCGAGCGCCTTTCAATCCCGCGGCTTCGATCAACTTCCCGGCGTAATCACCTTCTGGATTTTTAAACATCGAACCCATACTGGCGCCCGGAGGTTGAGTCGCTTTGCGGTGCGCGCTGAATTGTTGAATTTTAACAGTCACCTCTTCTTTAGTTGAATTTTTTAACATCAATTCAGCCGAAAGTACTACTGCCTTCAATTCACCGCGTTTCAATACACTCGTGCGATATCCATACCCCAATTGCTCAACAGTCAATGTTTCTTTTCCATTTTCAGTTAACAATTCAGTAGAGATCAAATTACCAGCCACGTCTCCACCGAATGCGCCAGCGTTTCCATACACTGCACCACCGATCGTGCCAGGGACTGTCGCCGCCCATTCGAGTCCAGATAAACCTTTGGACGCGCAACGATTGGCAAGATTGCTGAAAACGACTCCCAATTCAACCTTAACCGAGGGCTGGTCGTCGCTGCGAAAACTCACTGCCTTCGCCCAATTCAAAACCACCACGCCGCGTACGCCCTTGTCACTGACCAACACATTCGAGCCGCCACCAAGCAAAGTAAACGACATTTCATGCTTCCACAACAACTTCACAATGCGTGCAAGCTCCGCGGAAGTATCGGCTGTGATAAAGATATCCGCGGGACCTCCAATGCGCGCAGAAGTATAAGGTGCAAGGAGAACATTCTCCTTCACCTTATCGCCAAGCCTGGCGTATAACGCGTCGATGGGTCGGATGGTAACTACCATATCTTGTTTACTTTTCTTTTTCACTCAGTTTCTCGATCAATTTTTCCACTGTCTTTTCTTCTTCTTTTTGCTCTTCTTCTTTTTGTTGCTTCTCAGCTTCCTGCTTTTTCATCAACATGCGTTGACGCGCTTCCTTATCGAAAAAAGACAAAACCATATTCAATGGCGGTAGGAAGCTCACCTCAGGAAGGCGTGACTTTTTATCCTCGGTGGACATCTGCTGCGACCATTTCTCTATATTCATCCGGGAATGGCTGCCCCATCCAACTTACAAAGGGAGAGGTCCATCTATGCTGCCTTTTCACCCTCTCGATTAACGATGCGGCGAGTTGTTCATCTACATTCGCCTGGGGTTCGTGTACGTCTGGAGGAGAAAATAATTTTGCTTCCTTCAAAGTCATTTCCAGGGGCAAAAGCGATAAATCCTGCAAGTGATGTACAAACACGGAATTTTGTTTCATGATATCTGCCTTTCTTTTAATCCTTTGACTACATCAATACTGATCTGGTCTGCATCTCCGGCGGACAATACGAGAACGACATCGCCGGACTGAAGATGTTCCAATAGATAACTTGTTACCTCAGAGTGAGTTTTGCAATAACGCGCCGAGAGGTGTGGCATGGCACTGACGATCTCAGCGGAGGTGAAATCCTGCGCGGGTTCACGCGCCGCATAGACTTCGGTGACGATAACTTCATCGGCATCTTTGAAAGCACGTGCAAAGTCAAGGAAGAGGGTTTGCGTGCGTGAGTAGGTATGTGGTTGCCAGACTGCCCAGATGCGCTTTTCGGGATAACGCGCACGCGCTCCCGCGAGAGTGGCTCTGATCTCAGTGGGATGATGGGCATAATCATCGATGATACGAATGCCATTAACCTCACCCTGCAACTGAAAACGACGACCCGTCCCTGTAAATTCGCCAAGGACTTGCGCGGCATCGTTGTGCGAGAGTCCCAGGACCTCAATAATCGCCAGTACAGCCAAAGCATTCTGAACATTATGCTCGCCCGGTACCTGCAATGAGACCCGCACAGACTCCGAATCAGCCGTATTCAAATTAGATAGAGCTTCAAAATCGAAGCCGCCGCGCGTGTTGGGTTTCACGTTGCGTCCGATCACCCACAACGGACTATTGATGGTCCGCTCACCCTCCATACCATAGGCAACAATACTCCTGCCCAGCTTGCGCGCATGAGACATCAATGGCACCGTGCCGCTATTATCTGAACACGCGATCAACGTACCCTCCTCAGGGAGCAGGTCTACAAATTTCTCGAACGCGGCATACATCGATTCAAGCGTCGGGAAGAGATCGGGGTGGTCATGTTCGAGGCTGGTCACCACTTCGATGTGCGGCTTAAGACCCAGGAACATGTGATCATATTCATCCGCTTCGATGATGAACAGGTTACTCTTACCTGCATGCGCATTAACGCCGAGGTCGTTCATCACGCCACCAACAATGAATGACGGATCGCGCCCAAGCTCATGCAAGACCCAGGCTGTCATGGCGGTTGTTGTCGTTTTACCATGCGTACCTGCGATGGCAATACCCATCTTACTTTCCATCAATTGACCGAGGAAATCCGCGCGTTTGTAGACAGGGATACCCGCCCGCTTCGCCGCCTCGACCTCGGGATTGTCCGCGCTTACAGCGGAGGACATCACCACTGAATCCGCATCTACGATGTTACGCGGGTGATGCCCCACATAAACTTTCGCGCCCGCCTTGCGGACTTCATCAGCAAACGGCGTCAACGCGCGGTCAGAACCGCTCACCGTATATCCGCTCTCCAACAAGAGGCGGGCGATGGCGGAAAGACCGCTTCCCCCGATGCCGATGAAATGGACATGTTTCATAATAATTTCTTCTTAGTCCGTTAGATATACACAACCAGCACAAATACGAATGCAAGGATGATGGCAAAGTAGATGCCCGGTTCACCCAACAACGCAGGAGGCATGTACAACATCATCTGGTTGACAGTTTGCACCAAATTCGGTTCCGTCGGTGCGGAGATCACATTCTGGAATGGGTAACCGGCAACATAGTTGTAGTAGAGTACTGTCCCTGCTACGAGATAGCCATTGAAACCGCCAAGCAAGCCGCCAAAGAGCGTATCCTGCAGGCGTTCACGTGTGGCACGCGAGGCAAGGTGTGGAATACTGACCACAGTCTGATACCCAAAAAAGACCAACACAAATAGGATGATCGTCCTGACCCAAAACAGGGTGGTGTCATTTTCGGGCAGTCCTGCCGCAATTGGGATATATTTCCGGAGCACATGATTAAGCGCCAGTGCAAGGACCACACTAAAAGCCACTAAAAGCTCCTTTGCCCAACCGCGCATCCCTCCGATCACGCCAAAGAGGATGACGTACATCCAAAAGATATAAACGATACTCATCATAGACTTTACTCTCCTGCCAGATCGATCAAAGCGCTGGCGATCTTCTCTGCCGCACGTGGGTGGGACAATTCGAACATGGCGGCGCGCATGGATTTCAACTTATTCGGATTCTCCAAAAGGACGTTCAATGTATCCATCAATTCCTTGTTCAGGAGCTGATCATCCAGCATGATTGCCGCGCCACGCCGTGTTAGATAATCGGCGTTCACCTTCTGGTAGCGCCAGGCATGTGGATAAGGCACAAGGATGGCTGGCAGTCCATGTAAGGGGAATTCTCCCAAACTGGAAGCGCCTGCGCGGGAAACAGCCAGGTCAGCGGCGGCTAATGCGGCGCCCATCTCGTGCAGATAAGGCAGTGCATGGTAACGGGCGGCTAATTCCATCGGCAATTGTTCTCGGTTATGCCTTACCAAGGGCCAGTCCAACTCGCCGGTTAGATGGATGATCTCAAACCTCTCGATCAATTCACGCAGGTTACTCAATACGGTCATATTGATCGAGCGCGCACCCTTGCTTCCACCAAAGATAAGGAGGACAGGCAGGTTGCCGGAAATGCCGAGGTGAGTATGAGCCATCGAGCGCTCCCACAGCGCGAGGTCCGTGCGAAGCGGGTAGCCTGTCTCATACACTTTTTTGTTAAAGAACGCCTGCGACTTGCTGGTGGTCACCGCAATAACATCCGCAAAACGGGCAAGCGATTTCAACGCCATACCCGGCTCGATATCAGGCACATACAGAACAATGGGAACGGAACGTCCTGCAAGAGCCATTGGCACTGCCACATAACCACCGGTAAAGAACAACACATCCGGTTGAAAATCATGCAGGATACGGCGTGCGGCAAAGATACCGCGCCCAATCGTTGTGAGATTGCGCGGCATTTTGGCAAGACTAACACCATGTAGACCAGCGGCGGGGATGCTCTGGAAGGTAATACCCTGGCGTTTCACCAGCGCTTCTTCCATGCCTCCTTCGCCGCCCACCCACAGCGTGTCCACGTCTGCGACCTTAGCCGTTAGCGCGCTGTGAACGGCGAGCGCGGGATACACTCCGCCTCCCGTTCCCCCGGCGCAAATCAATAACCGCACCGAATGACCTCCATTCATTTTCTTCCATTTTTACACTCTCGCCACTTTGACGTGAGATGTTCAACATAATACCTATACCGCAAATGGTCGAAACCAGATTCGAACCACCTGCGCTGACAAACGGCAGTGCATTCCCTGCAAACGGCATCAGCCCCACCATGACTGCCATATTGATCAACGCCTCGATGCCGATCCAAAATGTGATACCCGAGGCAAGTAATGTACCCAGCATATCCGGTGCACGACGCGCAATGACAAGTCCGCGCCAGATCAGTGTCGCATATAAAGAAAGCAACAGAATGGTGCCAAATAACCCAAGTTCCTCTGCCACTACCGCAAAGATGCTGTCTGTGGGCGCAAAAGGCAGACCCGTCAACTTTGTATCCGCTTGACCCAGTCCCACACCAAAGACACTGCCTTTGATGATCGCCTCGAACGAACGCTGGACATGATATGAAGCGTGGGTTGGGTCCTGCAAGCCTGCGATAAAGGAACCCACACGATCCTGACCTGTCGCACTGAATTGAACGACCACCCAACCCATAACAATCGCCAATATCAACAGGAAAATAATCTGCTTCATATCAGCGCCCGCCAGGAAGAACAACAAGCCGCCAAGGATCAATACTGTGCCAGCCGCGCTCAAATCCGGCTGCAGATAAATCAAGCCACCGATGATTCCGAGAATAACACCAAGAGGGATCAACCCCAAACTTATATCATGCAAAAACTGCCGCTTTGCATACAACCATACCGAAAGATAGATCACTGCAATCAGTTTTGCAATTTCAGAGGGTTGATAGGAACCTTCGAACAATGTACGCGTTGCGCCCAGGCGTGACTCATTAATGAACAAGACCGAAACAAGCAAGCCAATCGTGATAAGCATGGCAAGCAAAACCACTTTGCGCCAATTGTGATAATCAAAAAGTGAAAGCACAAAGGCAAGAACTATCCCAAGCCCCAGCCATCTTACCTGGCGCAGGAACATGTACGTTGAGGAACCATATTCATTGAATGAAAAATCGAATGAAGCTGAATACAACATGATCAAACCAAACACGACCAACGCAACCACGGTCAACAACAGTGGAATATCCACAACACGCGTTGAATTTCTGGAGGGCGAAAAAGATAAACGGTCGTTTACGAAAGTTCTTGTACCCATAATGTAAACCTCTCTCCGCGTTCTGCGAAATCCTTGAATTCATCGTAACTGGTGCCGCCCGGCGAAAGCAATACGACATCACCAGCCTCGGCGACTTCCGCGGCTTTGATGACCGCTTCATGCAATCCACTTGCCCTAGCGATGGAAAAGCGCGTCTTTCCTAACCCGAGGCTTGCTACGGTTTTCTCGATCTTTTCCGCCGCCTCACCAAACAACACAATGTGATCCACACGTTCGTTTGCAAGTTGTATCAGCTCATCCCATGGAAGGTCTTTATCGCGCCCACCAAGTAGCAGCACGATCGGCTCGTCAAAAGCACGGATTGTAGCAACCGTGCGCTCGGGTGCAGTGGCAATCGTATTGTTGTACCAGCGCACTCCATGCAATTCACGGATCAGTTCCAAACGGTGCGGCACACCACGGAAACCATCCACAGCTTCGAGCATGGCATCCAATGGGAAGCCAGCAGCATGACCGATAGTAAACGCGGCAAGTACATTCAAAACGTTATGGTCGCCGCGCAACAAAATCTTTTCACGCGAAATCAAAGGCAGATAAGCATTTCCATCACGCAAGTTCAACAAACCATCGTGCAGGTACGCTCCATCCAAACCTTCATCAAGATCGTTCAGGCTGAAAGTAAACAACCTGCCATGTATGTCATTACGCAAATTCCATGCGCCATGATCGTCATGTCCTAAAACAGCGACATCATCCTTCGATTGAAACGCAAGGATGCGCGTTTTCGCGGCGGTATAAGCTTCCATCGTACCGTGACGATCCAAATGATTCGGGGTGACGTTCAATATCGCGGCGATATTCGGCGATAGCGTCATCTGATCCAGTTGAAAAGAGGAAAGCTCAAGGATGGCAATATCTTCGGATTTCATCTCATCCACATAATTCAATAATGGGTCGCCGATATTGCCGCCTACAAAAGCCTTATCACCATAGGCATTCTTTGCCATGCGTCCAACCAATGTTGTTGTGGTTGTCTTGCCTGCCGAGCCAGTGATACCGATCGTTTTACAAGGGACCACTTCCATGAAGATCTGCGAATCGTTCGAGAGGGGAATGCCCCTCGAAAGAGCTTCAGCCACAATGGGAAGCGTGAGCGGAACTCCACCAGAGGGACAAAGCACATCGGTAGAATCCAGCAATTCGAGAGGATGTCCACCCAACGCCCAATCGATCTGGAATTCAGCAAGCGATTCGCGGGCAACGCGCAACGCGTCTTCACTGCGCATATCGCTCAAGGTCACATGCGCGCCGTGAAGAGAAAGCCAGCGCGCCAAAGCCAAGCCTTGCCGAGCGGCTCCCAAGATCAATACGCGTTTACCGTTCCAATCTTTCATCACTTACACCAAAGCCAATCCCACGCCAACCATCGCGGCGAGAAGGGCGATCAACCAGAAGCGTTGCACAACCTGTGTTTCACTCCATCCCAGTAATTCAAAATGCAAATGGATGGGAGCCATCTTGAAAAAACGTTTGCCCTTGGTCAATTTGAAATAACCAACCTGGATCACTACGCTCAATGCCTCACTCAAAGGGATCACGGCAATGACCAGCAACAAGGGCCACTGACCTGTCATCAACGCCACAACCGCCAGGGTGGCTCCCAGTGAAAGCGAGCCGGTATCACCCATGAATAGTTCGGCGGGATGAACGTTGAACCATAAGAAACCAAACAATGCACCAACCACCGTGAAACAAAAACGCGCAAGGAATACTTGTCCCTGCATGAGAGCAATGCCGCCAAATGCCGCAAATGCTGTTGCCGAGATCAACCCTGCCAGCCCATCGAGACCGTCTGTGAAGTTGATCGCGTTCGATTCACTCACGATGACAAAAGCGGCAATGGGGATGTACCATGCCCCTAAAGAGATTTCGATCTTAACGCCCGGCAGAATGATTTCAGGAACCTGCAAAAAATATTTCAAAACGTAGGCAGTTCCCAAAGCCAGAACGACCTGCGCAATGAATTTCGTCCGGGCGCGCATACCTTCACCGCGGCGTTTTCCACGGACACCCTCCCAATCGTCCAATGCACCTAGAAAGGCATATCCTACAAGCACGATCAAGGGTACCAACACGGAACTGCCAATGGCATCGAAGCCGATCAAATTTGCGGCGTTGAGCAAACCGGTAAGCAAAAGCACAGGCAAAATGAATAACACACCGCCCATCGTGGGTGTACCCATCTTTACATTGTGATGACCGGGTTCGTCCACACGGATCAATTTGCCGATACGGAAATGACGGAGTACGCGAAGCAGGGGCGTTCCCCAGATCACCGTCATGACAAAAGAGAACATGGCAAGCGCCAGTACGAAAGCATTATGTTTCATGATCGCACCTCCAATAAACTAGTAATGCGATCCATGCGAAGTCCGTGGGAACCTTTGATAAGTACGACATCTTGTTTGGTGAGGTTATCTTTCAGCCACTTTACAAGCGGATCAAGTTCGTCGAACTCGATAATTGTTTGTGTTTTCCTGGTCACGCGCCGCGCCGCATCTGCGATCATGTGAGCGCGTTCACCCAACGTGAGCAAAACACGCGCCACTTGTGCGGCACGCAAACCGACCATCTCATGCCCACCGCGTTCGTAGGGACCGAGTTCCAGCATATCGCCAAGTACAGCCACTTTGCGTCCGCTGAGCTCATCGAGCAGGTTGAGTGCAGCAAGCATGGATTCGGGAGAGGCGTTGTATGTATCGTCCAGCAATAAAGCGCCCGATTCACTACGAACCGCAGCGAGGCGTAGTTGATTGTGTCCCTGGTTCAAACCTTCAAGGATTTCCTGCCAGTTCATCCCTTCCACAAGCCCGACAGCCGCAGCGCGCAAAGCCGTATGGACAGAGTGCCGACCAATCAAGGGAATCTTCACGTGCAGGGTTTCACCCTGATAGTGCATTCGGAAGCGAATCCCTTCCAGCCCAAGCCCAACAACCTGGTCTGCCCAAAGATCGGCTTCAGGTGATAAACCATAAAAAAAGACACGCGCCTTGGCTTTCTCTTCCATTTTGCGGACCCACGAATCATCGAAGTTGAGAATTGCCACACCTTCTGGAGCCGGGGGCAGCGATTGGATCAGTTCTGCCTTCCCGCGTGCGATGGCTTCCTGTGAACCGGCGCGTTCCGCATGAACCGTTCCAACGTTCGTGACAACACCCACTTGCGGCTGGGCAATATCACACAAGAAGGCGATCTCGCCGGGAACGTAAAATCCCATTTCCAATACGGCGTGTTGATGACCGGGACTTAACCGCAACATGGTAAGAGGCAATCCGATCTCGTTGTTCAAGTTACCCGGGCTTTTGAGCGTTCTATAGCGCGTGCTCAATACTTCAGCAACCATTTCCTTTGTGGTGGATTTACCAACACTGCCCGTGATACCGATCACTCGCAAATCCAATTTGCGACGCCAGAAACGTGCGATCTGTTGTAACGCAGTTACGGTGTTGTCAACACGCAGGCAGAGTGGAGGGGTGAGATCGGTTTCCAGATAAGAGTCGGCTGATGAAACCGCACGCAGGTCGAAGGTCCGAAAAGAGGCGTCTACATCCTTCTGAGTTAAAGCAAAAGAGGACCCCCGCTTAAATGCTTCGCCAATGAAGTCATGTCCATCCACTTTTTCACCCGGGATGGCGACAAACAGCGAACCCGGAATGACCTGACGCGAGTCGATCACTGCTTCGGTGATAACCGTAACAGTTTGCGGACGAAAGTTCGTCAGGGCTTCGAGAGCGTCAGCAATAGTAAGCATAGATTATCGCGATCCAAATTGATTGCGAACCATATCGGGTGGAATATTGAGCAGAATAACCGTTTGTTCGGCAACTTGCGAGAAAACAGGCGCGGCGGTCTGTGAACCCCAGATGGATGTGGATGGTTCGTCAAGCCAGACGTAGATCATAAATTTGGGATCATCCACAGGACCCCAGCCAATGAAGGAAGCGTTCGTATGATCAGGATCGTAACCATAAGAGGTTGGGATCTGCGCTGTACCGGTTTTGCCCGCCAGGCGATAGCCAGGCAGGAGCGCGCCGGATGATTCCTGTTCCAGTGAAACAGCCAGCATATCGGTTAACGTCTGCGCAGTTTTTGCGGTGATTGGCGAACCCACATATTGTGCGGGCACATTGTATTGGTGCCCATCGCGCAACATGGAATACAAAACATGCGGTGTGACCATGTGACCCTTATTTGCAACCGCAGATACTGCTTCCAACATTTGCAAAGGCGTGACAGAGACTCCCTGACCAAACGCATTCGTACCGAGATCAACAGAATACCAATCCGCATCACCCGGGACCTTGAGCCTGCCCATCGCTTCCCCAGCCAGATCGACACCTGTGGGATGCCCAAAACCGAAATGATCCATATAGCTATAAAAAGTTTGCGTACCCATTTGCGTAGCGATCCAAGCCATACACACATTCAAGGAATGTTGGAGGCAACCGGTCATATCCTGTAATCCCCAAGGCTTTCGGTCCCAGTTTTGAATGGTGATGCCGCCCACTTGAATGGAGCCTGTATCGATAAAAGTTGTCTCCGGAGTGACCGTGCCGGCATCCAATGCCGCCGCCATTGTGAGCACTTTTACAACAGAACCAGCTTCATACGCCGTGCCAATGGCACGATTGTATTGACTGCCGTTATCATAAAGCTCAAAGTAATTGGTGTAATTATTCAAATCCATGCGCGGTGTGGTTGCCATGGCAAGGACCTCGCCATTTTTCGGATCCATGACAACGATCGCACCATTCTTTGCTCCATAATCGATCAATGATTGATCGAGAATATTCTCAACTTTAGATTGCAGGTCGCGATTCAATGTAAGGACAAGCGTCGTTCCATTGGGAACTCTGGGGATATTCATGGCTTTGTTGGGGTCACTCGGCACCCAGACCTGAACCGGATTGCCCGCAAGCAGGTCGTTATATTTTTCTTCGATACCAAAATAACCGCGTCCATCACGCGTAACAAAACCAAGCACATTCGAAGCCAGCGAATTTTCAGGGTAACTGCGTTGGAAATGAGGCTTAAATCCCAACCCGCTTAAACTTATCGCTGTTTGCATCTCTCTCCTGTTGCATGAGTTGCTGAAGCGAAGTAACTGTATCCGCACCGACATAATCCTGTATCACAATATATTCCCAACTGTCGGGCAAATCGGTAAGCTTGTTATACACTTCATCATAAGTCAGCCCCAGATATGTGCCCAATATATAAGCCAGCGACTTGGGGTCTTTCATGGCTTTCAGATTCACACCCACTTCATAGACTGTCCGGTTGCCCGCCAGCAAATGACCATTGCGGTCATAGATCTCGCCGCGTTCGGGATAAATGGTACTGAACTCACCCGCATACAAATCTCCCTGGGAGAGAAATATCTTCGCCTGGTCGCTGTTTTGAATACGCACCATCTGCACAATGATAGCAAACCCCACTATTGCGAGACCTACAACAAGCACCATTGAACGAATGGCAAACTGCCGTCTCATTGGGGTGCTCCAAATTTAATGCGCGCATCGAACCACTCGAGCAGTGATTGTGTATATTCCATGGGAAGAGTGTAGGAACGTGGAGTTGTATCATCAGCCGCCAGCAAAATGGCAGGCTCAGGAGCAACAAAGCCGGGGACGGAAACATAATCCAACTCGCCTGGCTTTACAGGACGATAACCCAGTTCAAGAGCGCGTTTTTGCATCAAAGCAGTGGATGTTAAATCAGCCAGCCTAGTCTCAAGGTCTGCATTGGTCCGCTGTATTGTTGTGACCTCGAAGCGCAATTCCTGTATCTCACGCCCTGCTACAGCAGTACGAGCGGTCACATCAAGATATAACGCGGCAATCAGCGCCAGCACGATCACAACGAGCAGGAACGCGCCAACATACTGGCGTTGAACACGCCAGGGTGCCTGTCTATAAGCATGGATGATTTGTGTTGCTTGCATAAACGACCTCTATATTTGGGCGATGGGTCGGTGGACGGGAAGATCCCGTCACTACATTTTTTCTGCAATGCGAAGTTTTGCACTGCGTGCTCTCGGGTTATCTTTTATTTCTTCATCCGAGGGCGTAATTGGTTTTCGATTTACCTCTTTTATGATCGCCTTGCGTTCGACTTCGTAAATTCGTTCGTAAGGCGGATTGATCAAATCCTTGCTCTGGCTGCGAAAGAACTCTTTGACGATACGATCTTCCAATGAATGGAAGGAGATCACTGCGAGTCTTCCACCGGACCTAAGTCCTGCTACGGCTTCCGGAAGCACTGACTCTATCGAAGACAACTCTTCGTTCACCGCGATGCGTAAGGCTTGAAACGTTTTCGTCGCCGGGTGGACGCGGTCTCCTCTTCGGGGAGATACGGCTTCTATCGCTGCGACCAGCTCACGGGTGGTGTGAAGCGGTCTTTTGTTTACGATGGCTCGCGCTATTTTGCGTGAGTCACGATCTTCGCCATATTCGTAGATCAAGTCAGCCAGTTCACGTTCTGAATAACTGTTGACAATGTCTGCGGCGGTTTGCGTTGCATGAGGTCCAAAGCGCATATCGAGCGGAGCATCGTTTTGAAACGAGAAACCTCTTTCTGGCGTATCAAACTGCATGGAGGAGGCGCCCAGATCAAGGACGATGCCGTCAACCGAATCCCATTGGAGTTTCTTCAGTTGCTCAGACAGAGTCGTGTAGGAGGCTTGCACCAGATGGATTCGATGTTCGTAAGGAGCCAAGGTCTCACGAGCGATCGCCAACGCCTGCGGGTCTACATCGAGACCCAGCAGTTGCCCATCTGGCGCAGATGCCTCCAAAATGCCGCGAGCGTGTCCGCCCGCGCCCAATGTTCCATCGACATAGTGCCCCCCTGTTTGGGGTTGCAACGCGTGTATAATCTCTTTGTAAAGTACAGGTTGATGCGGTAAGTCATTCATTATGCAGCAACGACTTTAGTCGTTGACGACTGTAGTCGCCACTACGACCCGCTATTTTTTGAAAGATCAAGTGTGGAGAAGCGTTGTTCGTTGGCTTCTACATCGTGCAGGTTGTCCATTTGGGACTTCCATTCTGCAGGTGTCCACACTTCGAAGTAATCACCCTGCCCCGCGACCGTGAGTTCTCCGCTGGTGATGCCGAGGAATTCACGCAGGTTCTGCGGAACAAGGATGCGCCCGACCTTATCCACTTCCACAGGATAAGCATTCGAAAGAATGAGGCGGCGTAACATGCGAGCGGTAGGATCAGCCAGGTTCATACTGTTGATGCGTTCGTACACCTGTCCGAAGTACGCATCGGTCATCACCATCAGACATTTGTCAAAGCCCTGTGTGATGAAGGCGCCAGCAGCCAGCAAGTCGCGATAGCGCGCCGGAACCATCAGGCGACCCTTATCATCGAGATTGTGCTGGAACTGACCTAAGAACATTTGTGCTATAATTCCTTTTAACTGATGAACGCCGGGGTTCCGGCGTCCTTACCATTCTCTACCACTTTCTACCACTTTTTCCCATATTATACGCTCTTCGAGGGAAAAATCAAGCTATTGTAAGTATTTCGCAACTCCCTCTAATGTCCTATAACGGACATGGAAGCGGGAAAACAGATATGGTAAACGAATTTTGATGAACTCACTCTCATTCACTTTTCTTGAAGCAACGAACTGGAAAGACTATGCCCTGCTCGACAGCGGCGATGGTTTGAAGCTCGAACGCTTCGGTAAATATGTTTTTGCACGTCCCGAGTCGCAGGCAATGTGGAAGCGTTCACTCACTTCCGAGTGGAAGAATGCAGACGCGGTATTCCAACCCACTGGCGAGGAAAGCGGCGGGCATTGGGACATCAAGAAGAAGATGGATGAGAAGTGGGAGATGAAATACGGCGGACTTGCGTTTTTGGACAATGACCACTCCCGGACGCCATCTCGGTGTATTCCCAGAAGTTGCCGCACATTGGGATTGGCTCAGCGGGTTGATCGCAAATGCAAACAGAGAAATCAACGTTCTTAATTTATTTGGATATACCGGACTCGCCTCTTTAGCCGCCGCATCGGCTGGCGCAAAGGTGACTCATGTGGACGCTTCAAAGAAATCTGTGGGCTGGGCGCGTGAAAACCAGGCTTTATCCAAGCTGACAGAAAAACCCATCCGCTGGATCGTGGAGGATGCGTTGAAATATGTTCAACGCGAGGCGAGGCGCGGAGTGAAGTACGATGGCATCATCCTTGACCCTCCCAAATTCGGACGCGGTCCCAAGGGCGAAGTGTGGGAAGTGTACAAGTCCCTGCCTGATTTACTCTCCGTATGCCGCGAGTGTTTGAGCGATAATCCTTTGTTCGTTGTCAACACTGTGTACGCGGTGCGCGCATCAGCGATCCACGTGGCACAGGCAATGGACGATATGATGAAAGACTTCGGGGGAAAGATCGATATGGGCGAATTGGTCACACGCGAACAAAGCGCGGGACGATTATTGTCCCAAGCTGTGTACGCACGCTGGGAAAAGTAAAAATTGACGCTCAAAACACCAAGCACTTCCAAAATAAAGCTCACCATCACATTATTAAGCCTTCCTAACCTTCTCCTAGACAAATCCATGTGGGCATGGGAAAATCTCAGCCAAGAAAATTTACGACAAGGAGTTATTTCATGAGCCCTGATAAAAAGAGCAAACGCCAGGAACGACGCGAGAAAATACGCAAACAGGAACAGGGTCAACGCCTTATGTTGATTGGCGTCATTATTATTTTAGCTGTTGCTACTGTATCCCTGGTGGTTTGGAATCAAGCTAAACCCATTGCGGCAATCGTTACTGTGGAAGCGAATCCCCGCCCAAATGCAGATCATAATTCGATGGGCGACCCGAACGCGCCAGTTCAGATCGCTGAATATTCCGACTACCAATGCCCCTATTGCAAACAATTCTATCAAAATACAGAGCCTTTACTGGTGCAATATTACATAAGTACAGGAAAGGTACGTCTCACGTATCATTCTGCAGGCAACTGGGTCAGCGGTAATATGGCACAGTCTACAGGCGCGATTGCCAAGACCAAATCGCAGGATGCCGCTCTAGCCGCCTATTGCGCCGGAGACCAGAACAAGTTCTGGGAGATGCATGATGCCCTCTTTGAAAACAACAGAGACGTGGAAGACCAAGGCTCATTCGTGCCTCGCCGTCTTACCGAGATCGCACAAAGCATCGGGTTGGATATGACGGTGTATCAAAGTTGCTACGACAGCGGCAAATATAAAGATCAGGTGCAACAGGATTATAACGACGCCATTGCCGCCGGTATCCAAGGTACTCCATTTTTTGTTGTCTCATACACCGTCAATGGACAGACAAAGACAACACCCATCAACGGCGCGGAATCTTTCAACAACTTCCAGGTAGCTATTGAAGCAGCGCTTAACGAAATGGGTCTTAAGTAAAATCAGCGTATCCACAATCAAAAAGGACACGGTTATTCGTGTCCTTTTTGATTTAATCCTGTGTATAATCATCCGCATATCCCGGAGGAATGATGTCAAAGAATCAAACGTATATCCTTGTTGCCGGCGGTTGTTTGCTGGCGTTATGTGCAGTTGGTGCACTGGTGATTGGGGTTTTGTTTCTGACTCCCAAGTTTTCCAATCAACTCAGCCCCACTCAGAAAACCGTCAACGTTACAGAGAGTTCACCTTCCAACGCGGATGGAAATTCGATAGGCGATCCGAGCGCGCCAATTCATATGGAAGAGTTCAGCGATTTTCAATGTCCGTTTTGCGAACGCTTCCATGTACAGACCGAACCAGCGTTGGTGGAACAATATGTTAATACGGGCAAGGTTTATTTCACCTATCGTTCCGCTGGAAACTGGGTGAGCGGCAATATCGGAGGCGGCAAGACGGAATCACAGGATGCCGCCGCAGCCGCCTACTGTGCCGAAGACCAAGGTAAATTCTGGGAAATGCACGATGTTCTCTTCTCGAATGTTCTTGGGGAAGATGCCGGTTCGTTCACCGATGAACGCCTCGCAACACTCGCCCAAAAAGCCGGACTTGACATGAGCACATTCAACGAATGTTATTCCAGCGGCAAATACAAGGACAGAGTCCAGCAGGATTACAAAGATGCCATTGCATCTGGAGTACAAGGCACGCCGTCATTTATAGTCACCTATACAGTGAACGGCGAAACAAAAACAAAACTAATCGAAGGCGCACAACCGATCGACGCCTTTCAACAGGAACTGGATGCGATATTAAAGGAGATCGGACAATAACACTGGAAAGGATACGGCGACATCCGTATCCCTTTTTATTTTGACGCGTGTATAATGAATCGGGATAATAAAAACTCGATGGCTATAATGAAAAACCGCCTCTTTCTCACCCTAAACTGTCTCATCTCTAATCAGCCTGATCCTCACATCCTGTGCGGGTGCGCCACAGTTGCCCGGATTCACATCCCCCACCCCGACAGTTGAGGTATCAACTGCGACTCAACAAACATCCCCGCCTGCGCTGATCGAAACCGACCCACCGCTGAACAGCGTCATTGGTCAGCAATCTCCCATTACGTTTTATTTCAACCAGCCGATGAACAAGCCCTCCGTGGAATCATCCCTGAGCGGACTCCCCCAGGGCACGTTCACATGGAAAGATGAAGCGACTCTCGTATTCACGCCATCGCAACCCTATCAGTCGAATTCAAAACTGGATATTTCCATAACGAATACCGTTCAATCCGCAACGGGATTTGGAATCTCTGCACCCATTGAACTTTCATTCACAGTTGCAGATTATTTACGCGGGACGAACTTGTTGCCCAAAGCAAACGCCACCGATGTAAATGTAGACGCGGCAATCGCCATCTCATTCAACCAGCCAGTGGTGGCGCTCGGTGCGGATTCATCTTCGTTACCGCCTGCTTTCAATATTCAACCTGCTGTCACCGGGCACGGCGAATGGATCAACACAAGCACATACGTCTTTTATCCCGAATCGTCCATGCTGGGTGGGACGGAATACACCGTCAGCGTGAATGACGCTTTGAGGTCAGTGGCAGGCGTCGGGTTGGATGGAAGCGTGCCGAACGCGTGGAAGTTCCTCACATCCCGCCCGCGCGTCGTCACATTGGAACCATCCAGCGATGCATTGATCGCACTCGACCCAACCATCAAGCTGACCTTCAATCAGCCCATGGACGAGGAAAGTGTTCAGTCGAATTTCCTGCTCAGCGGCACACAGGGTTCGGTAAAGGGAACCTTCACGTGGAAGGAAGACAATACCGAGTTGACGTTCGAACCCGACGAGTTATTGGCGCGCAACATTGGTTACACACTGAAGTTGAACAAGGCGGCACAATCACAAAGCGGAATGACGCTCGACAAGGATTATGGCGCAGTGTTGCGAACGTATGATAATTTTGCCGTGACCGGCTCGACCCCAAATTACAGTTCGATAACTTTTACTTTCAACTCACCGCTTGCCGAGGGTGATTATAAGAATGCAGTGACGGTCACCCCCGCGGTGGATAATTTTGATGTTGGCGTGGACGAGAGCCGCCTGAACCTGTATGTAAATGGCGATTTCATCGCTGGGACAAATTATGCCATTGAGCTATCGGCGCAGATCAAAGACCGGTGGGGACAATCACTGGGCGATCCCTTCACCTTAGATTATCAAACACCGCCATTGCCTCCTTCATTGAATGTGCAGTCGTTTGGCTCGAGCACTGTATTTGTGCGTCCCGATGAGCCGGTGTTATATGCAAACGCGGCGAACATCCAGAATGCGGATGTGTCCGTTGCGCCTTTGTCTTTGCAGGATTTCTTCACACTTCAAAATTCATATGAACTTCAACAGTCATATGTACCAACCGATGCATCCACCTATTCGCAAAAAGTCAATGTCTCATCAAGCCAACAGCAGGAAGTAAAGTTAAATCTTGCACAGCAGAACACCCAGCTTCCTGCAGGGCTGTATTATGTCGGCATATCTTCCCCGCAAATCACAGATTTGGCAAAGACTGTGGCTATTGCCGCTTCCAGCCAGATCAACCTCACATTCAAGCTGGGCGCGACGGATGCATTGGTCTGGGCAGTTGACCTGCCCTCACAATCGCCTGTAGCGAATGCGCCAGTCACCATCTACGATGATACGGGCAATATCGTGACATCAGGTACAACCGATGCGAATGGATTATGGCAGGGCGCGGTCGGCGAACACGACGATCATTTATTTGCCATACTTGGCACACCCGGCGATCAAAACTTTGCACTCGCTGTCAGCAGTTGGAGCAACGGACTCGAAGCATGGAATTACGGCTACGCACAACGCGTGGAAAAACCGCATACTGAAATCTACATGTATACAGACCGTCCCATCTATCGCCCGGGGCAGACCCTTTATTATCGCGGTGTTGTGCGGCAGGCATTCAACGGACGTTATGATCTTCCAACCGTTAATACGATTCCGATCCTCTTGAATGATGCGAACGGTACACAACTCGCAACCATCAACGCACAGCTTTCCCCCTTCGGCACATTCAACGGTCAATTTGATCTGCCGCAGAGCGCGGTACCCGGCTATTATTCCTTCTCGAACACCAGCCTTGAATTCTATCTTTCCTTTCAAGTCGCCGAGTATCGAAAACCGGAGATCAATCTCGCCATCAATGTATCATCCGACGAGATCAGATCTGGGAATATAGCGCGTGCAAATGTCAATGCACGCTATTTCTTCGGTGCGCCTGCCGGGAAAATCGATGTCCATTGGGCGCTTTACGCAAAGCCCGACTTTTTCTATCTGCCAAAGTATCAAACAGGATTAGTCGACACCGCGTGGCTGGACGTATTCCGTCTCCCAAGCGGAGGAGGCTCCGATTATTTTGGGACTTTAGTCAAGGACGGAACCGGTCAGACTACCCTGGACGGGACTCTGACCTTTGACCTGCCAGCCATCCCGAAGAGTGACGCGCCTCAACTTCTCACGCTGGAAGTAACCGCAACCGACGAAACCGGTTTACCCGTTAGCACAAGGACCGAGATCAAAGTCCATCCCGCCGATTTTTACATCGGCTTGCACCCCGATCAATGGGTTGGCACGGCGAAGTCGGATATTGGTTTCGATGTATACAGCGCGGACTGGACCGGAAATCCTTCAGGAGACAAGACTCTGGTCGCAGAGTTCAAATCAGTGCGCTGGGATAAACAAACGGACTCAGCTGGCTACCCAACCTACACGCCTGTGTACACATCAGTGGGAAGCAGTAACTTTGCGACAGGCTCTGATGGCAGGGCGCGGCTTTCATTTACCCCGCCAACCGCCGGGACGTACATGCTCGATGTTTCAAGCAGTGACGTCACTTCGACAATCTCAGGGCAGGCACACACCCAAACATTGATCTGGGTCGGCGGCGCAGGGACAGCCGCGTGGCCCGACCTGCCAAATCAACGACTTGAACTTACAGCGGATAAAGACACATATCAAGCAGGCGATACGGCAAACATATTCATCCCGAACCCATTTGCCACAAATTCACTCGCGCTTGTAACCGTCGAACGCGGACTGATCTCTAAAGCAGAGACCGTCAAATTGAGCGGAAGCGGCAAACAATATTCATTGCCCATCACAGACGATGACGCGCCGAATGTATATGTCACCGTCACCGTGCTGGGACAAGGCAACGATTTCAGGCAGGGAATTGTCAATATCCCCGTTACGCCCGATGCGGAAAAGTTGAATGTGCAGGTAACATCAAATCCGCCTGAGGCGGGTCCGCGCGACAAAGTCACCTTCGATGTAGCCGTGACCGATAACCAGGGTCAACCCGTGCAGGGCGAGTTCTCACTATCCGTTGTGGATAAATCCGTGCTGGCATTGGCGGACCCAAATGCAGAGGATATCCTGCCTGCGTTCTACAGCAACCAGCCGCTCGGCATTGACACCGGTCTCTCGCTCGCGGCTTATAGCGGACGCAATGCGCTCCAGCCAGGCGGACTCGGCGGAGGCGGCGGCGGTGAGGCTACTCTCGTCACGCGTGAAAATTTCCCGGATACCGCATATTGGAATCCATCGCTCATCACGAACTCGGATGGTCATGGTCAGGTGACGATGACTTTGCCCGATTCGCTCACCACCTGGCAGGTGGATGTGCGCGGGCTGACGAACGATACGAAAGTCGGTCAGGCAGAAACTGAGATCATATCCACAAAGCCTTTACTCATTCGACCCGTGACGCCGCGTTTTTTGGTCAGCGGCGATCATGTATTGATGGCGGCAGTGGTCAATAACAATACATCAAACGCACTGAAGGTATCAGTGAACATTCAAGGCGATGGCTTTGTCCTCGACCAGCCTGAATCAGCCACGCGCAATTTCGACATCTCCGCCAATTCACAAGCCCGCGTGGAATGGTGGGGCACGGCAGGTCTGGCAGACTCTGCCGATTTGGTCTTCTCGGTAACGACAAGCTGGCACGCCCTCATTGCAGGACTCCGCACGCCCCGTGTGGGGTAAGTTGCCCATTCTACAATATACAGCTCCGCAGGCATTCGTCACGGGCGGGGTGTTGCGCGGCGCGGTTTCACAACAGGAAGCCATCTCGCTTCCGCGCACGTTTGCGCCCGGCGCGGGAGGTGGCTTGGATGTAGAGTTAAGTCCCTCGTTGGCTGGCAACTTATTATCCGCGTTGGAGGCGATGGATGCTCCCGAGATCTTCCGTCAGTGCGGAGGCGAGCGTATCCTATCTGCTTCCGAATATCGAAGTCTATCGTTCATTGAAAAGTGCAAGTTTGGATGATCCCGCTCTTACCGAGCGCGTCACAACGAATCTCAATGTAAGTGTCAGCCGTTTATCGTATTTACAGAACGCGGATGGCGGTTGGAGTTGGTGGGGCTCCAGCGAAAAGAGCGACCCGTATATTTCGGCGTATGTGCTTTTTGGGTTGACGCGTGCGCGGCTGGTTGGCGCGGCGGTAAGTGACGATGTGTTGAACAAAGCCATCCAGTTTTTGCAAGGGTCGCAGACTGCGATCAATGCAAACACAAAAGGCACGGAACTGGATAATGTTGTATTCACTCAATTCGCACTGAGTCAGGCAGGCGTTCCAGACCCGGCAATTGCCAACGCTCTTTATGACGCGCGTGATCGAATGAGTCCATCGAGCGTTGCATTGCTCGCCGACATTTTCAAGACCATCAATGTGGCAGAACCGCATATCCGTGATCTGATCTCCGGTCTTGAAACCAGCGCCATTCGAACGGCATCCAGCGCACATTGGGAAACACAAACAGAAAACATGCTCACCCGCGGCTCGCCAATTTACACAACATCCATTGTGGTTTATGTACTCGCCCAAATTGATCCTGCCAATCAGATCGTCTTTGATGCCGTCCGTTATCTTGCCGCACATCGCAATGCGCATGGACTGTGGAGCATCGGTCATGAGAATGCATGGGCGATCATGGCGCTCAACGAAGCGATGGTCGGCTTGGGCGATCTGCGTTCTGATTTTGCGTTCAACGCCTCGCTCAACGGCAGTCCGCTCACAAGCGGAGATGTGGCAGGCATACAACTCGCGCCGCTTACCGCGCACGTGCCGCTCGAATATCTATCCCCCAATTCGCCGAACCTACTCACCATCAACCGCGAAGATGGACTTGGCAGACTCTATTACCGCGCTGTTTTGAATGTCAATCGTCCTGTGGCAGATGTAAAACCCTTGAACGATGGAATGAGCATTGAAAGAGTCTATTGTGGATCATCACAGACGAAGCAATGCACGCCTCTCTCCTCCCTTCAACTTGCCTCTGCTCAACCCATCACCGCCCAACTGACGTTGACTCTGCCCTCACAACTCGTACTACGTCATGGTCGAAGACCACATCCCCGCGGGCATGGAGATTTTGAACCGCGCCCTCAAAACCAGCCAGCAGGGAGCGGATACAACGGGCGTGCAGGTCCAATTCGATGACAAAGACCCCTTCGCAAACGGATGGGGCTGGTGGCTGTTCAACGAACCGCAAATCCGCGACGACAGCATCCTCTTCACTGCTGACTACCTCCCCGCCGGAACCTACGTGTTGACGTATACACTTGTGCCATTACAAGCTGGTGAATTTCAAGTCCTGCCTGCGCACGCCTGGCAAGCCTTCTTCCCCGAAGTACAGGGAACAAGTGCAGGCGCGGTGTTTGAAGTAAAACCGTAAATAAATCAGCCACGGATTACACTGATTTTCACAGATCGATCAATCCGTGAGCATTCGTGCAATCCGTGGCTGATAGATTTCTTGAAACCCGGGGTAGTATATCTCCTACCTCATCATCCCCCACATCGCCAATCCGCCAAAGATGAGCAACACCACCGCCACGCCGGTAATCACTCCGCTTAACTCGCGGCGATCCACGAGCTGAAGGTTGGGCTGAATCCCTTCAACATCCCATATTGGACCTGCAAACCACGTAAAGATCAACCCACCCAGCAAGCCGCCAATGTGCCCCCAACTATCGATAAAAGGCAATGACCCGATAACAAATAAATTGAGCACGATTATAAAGATCACATTTCTGATCGCGGCGCCAAACCTGCCTGCAAACATTTTGCGGTTCTGGATCAGGAAGATTCCCTCGGCACCGATCAGTCCAAAGATCGCTGTAGACGCGCCTATGGAAAACGAATAATTTTGACTGGAGATGAGGAACGACATCACATTCCCTGAAAACCCGCCGAGCAGATATAAGAGCAAAAACCGATTATGTCCAAAGGTGTTCTCGATGCCGATGCCCAATATATATAAAGCGTACATATTGAATAGAATATGCAAAAATGGAAAACTGGTGTCATGCAACAGGATGGGAGTAATCAGACGCCAAATTTGCCCCTGATGAACTGCCTTGCCGATCAATGCGCCATATAGTTCAAGAATATCTGTGCCGCCGGAATAAGACCCAAATATAAAAAGACTGAGCAATTGCAAAACAAAAAAGAAGACCGTGACCCCAAGGATGGTATACGTCATATAGGGAGCAGATTGAGGCAGGGAGATGCGAATCTGTTGTGGAGGGGAGACAGACTGAGGTGCGTCCTCTGCAGGGGAGGTGTAGTCAGAAGCGGGTAGTCATTCACAAGGAAACCTTTCTTGGGTTTACGCGATGATGTTCCGCATCGATGATGGCGCGGATGATATCCACTGTCTCATCCAAGTGGAAATCGCGGTTGACGATCACATAATCGAAGTCTTCCACACGGTTAAGTTCCTTGCGCGCGGTCGCAATACGGAGCGCAAGAAAATCGGCGGTTTCGGTCTTGCGCGTTTCAAGGCGATGCACCAATCCCTTTTCACTATCCGTGGTGATAAAGATCATCAAAGCTTGAGGCGCCATCTTATGCACCGTCTCAGCACCCTGTACATCGATGCGCATCACCACATCCTTTCCAGTGGCAAGCGCCTCACGCACCTGTTGTTTCGGGATGCCCTTGTAATCCCCGTACACAATGGCATGTTCGATCAACTCATCCTCATCGATCATGCGCGCAAACTCATCCTTTGAAACAAACCAATAATCCCTGCCATGCACTTCATTGGCACGCTTGGGACGCGTGGTGGCGGTCACAACGAAATGGAACGGGAGACCGCGTTCCTGCATACGTTGCATGACAGTATCCTTCCCCGCGCCGGAAGGGCCGGAGATCACGATCAGCAGCGGTTGTGGATGATGGACATCGAACTCGGAATCAGGAGAGGATGGCATGGACAGATTTTACCAGAGGGACTTCAAAACAAAGACTTCGGAAGTTTGGTCACAACACCTGTTCCACGAATTGACCTGCTTGACCGCTTTCCTCTCCACCCGATGATTGATTCAGCCATACGAGAAACTCTGCATTTCCCTTCGGTCCCAACAGCGGACTCTTGATCAGCCCGTGAATATTGAAGCCCTCTGTTTGTGCAAAGCTCAATACACTAAGTAATACTTGCTTATGGATCTCCGGGTCACGTATCACCCCATCACCACGTGAAACATCCTTTTTGCCCGCTTCGAATTGCGGCTTAATCAAACAAATAAGATTGAGTATCGTTATTCACCCATTTTTTTATTGTTGGCAGTAAGACTTTTAGCGAAATAAAGGACGCGTCCACCGTCACCAGTGAAACCTGTTCAGGTAATGATTCGACATACCGCGCGTTTGTCTGCTCCATCACAACGACGCGTTTATCGTTCCGCAACTTCCAATGTAGGATGCCTTTCCCCACATCAATGGCATAGACCTTCAACGCGCCGCGTTGCAACAGACAATCCGTAAATCCGCCAGTGGATGAGCCAACATCGGCACAAACCAGTCCCGCTCACATCCAAGCAAAGGCTTCGAGCGCGGCATCCAATTTTTCACCGCCTCGCGAAACGAAACGTGGACCGGTATCCACTGTCAGCGCGGCATCTGCTTGGACAGCCGTAGCAGGCTTGAGTGCGACCTGATCCGCAATGCGCACTTGTCCCGCCATGATGAGGGCTTGCGCTTTGGCGCGCGATTCGGCAAGTCCGCGTTCGACGAGCAATACGTCCAGTCTTGTTTTTGGCATGGGCTTATTGTACTTCCATCAGGTAAAATATCTCTATGATGAAATACCTGCTCAAAGCAATGCGTATTCGGCAATGGATAAAGAATGGATTTATCTTCTTCGCGTTGGTTTTCGATAAACAATTATTCCAGTCTGGTCCATTTCTGGTTACGCTTGAAGGATTCTTTCTGTTCTGTTTGATTTCGAGTTCTGTGTATCTATTCAACGATATTGCAGATATCGAAGCCGACCGCCAACATCCTGAAAAGAAAAACCGCCCATTGGCATCGGGAAAACTATCTGTCGGAGTGGCAATGAGCGCCGCGGTTCTTCTTGCGTTGATCTCCATATCGCTTGGCTATGTGCTTGCGCCTGCTTTCGCAGCCATTGTCACCATTTATCTGGTTACCAATCTGTTGTACTCGCGCTGGCTCAAACACATTCCTATTCTTGATGTGATCATCATTTCATCGGGCTTTGTGTTCCGGGTTGCCGCGGGCGTAACTCTAATCACGGTCGAACGTTTCTCTCCGTGGTTGTATGTGGTGACAACATTGTTCTCGCTTTACATTGGCTTTGGCAAACGGCGCGCTGAAATGGCTCTCCTTGAGCAGGGCGCAGGTTCACATCGCAAAGTATTGGACGGATACACCATTCCCCTACTCGATCAATACATCACCATCGTTTCTGGTGTGACCATTTTGGCATATTCACTCTACACATTTACAGCACCCAACCTGCCGGAAAATCACACCATGATGCTCACCATTCCATTCGTGCTCTACGGTATCTTCCGTTACCTTCAACTGATTCAGATGGGGCACGCGGCAGGTGCGCCGGATGAAGTCGCACTCAAAGATCGTCCATTACAGATCACGGTTTTACTTTGGGGATTGGCTGTGATTGCAGTCTTCTACCTTTCGTGAAAGCCTCCGCCCCCGGCAAGATCATTCTCTTCGGTGAACACGCTGTCGTCTACGGACGCCCCGCGCTGGCTGTTCCTGTCACACAAGTTCATGCGGATGTAGAAGTAACGGACTCATCCCGCACTGGGATTTGGATTGACGCCCCGGATGTAAACCTTCATGCCGAACTGAACACGCTTCCATCTGACCATCCAATTGCTTCTGTCATCCATAACCTTTTCTTCCTCTCGCGCATTTCCCCCTTCCCAAACCTTGAAATAAAAATTGCTTCAACAATCCCTGTCGCATCGGGACTCGGCTCCGGCGCGGCAGTGACCGTTGCCTTAACCCGCGCACTATCTGCCCATATCAATTCCCAATGACAAATGAAGAAGTTAATTCATTTGCCTACGAGATCGAAAAATTGCATCACGGCACTCCTTCAGGCATTGATAATACAGTGGTCACTTATGCAAAACCTGTATATTTTGTAAAAGGTCAACCGATTGAGACATTCAAGGTTAGTAAACCTTTTACTATTGTTATTGGCAATACGGGTATCTCTGCCCCGACAAAAGAATCCGTTGGCGATGTTCGCAAGTTATGGGAAGCAGACAAAGAAAAATGGGAAGGCGTGTTTGACCAAGTAGGAGAGATTGCAAAGCAAGCGCGAACAACTCTGGAGTCGGACAGCTCACTGCACTCGCAGGGTCTGCTGATAAGCTTGGCGAACTCATGAACCAAAACCACGCGTTGCTACAAGAAATGACGGTTTCATCCCCCGAACTCGACAAACTGGTTCTCACGGCACGAAAAGCTGGTGCACTGGGCGCAAAAGTCGCGGCGGCGGACGCGGCGGGAATATGATCGCATTAGTGAATACCCATCAAGCAGACGCAGTCGCAATGTCCCTGATGGAGGCGGGCGCAAAGAATACGATCATCACACAAGTCTCATGAAATGGATCGCGCCATTGTTGGCGTATCTCGCTGTCGGTCTCGGACTATTTGCTTTTCATAGCGCATGGGGGGCATTGCTGGGCTTTCATGTTGCAATCATTGTTTCGCTTTTGATTGCCAAGCCTGGCATTCCCATTACAATTCTTTTCAAAAGCAACAACATCCAATGGGTATTCCTGAGTATTCTTCTCTGCGGAAGCAGTGGAGTAAGCTTATATTTCTTTTGGAACTCCTTCGGCTTTGCAAGTGACATTTCCAAACAGATTGCATTGCTTGGATTGAATATATCCAATTGGCTTTTCTTCATAGCCTATTTTGCTTTGGTCAATCCATTCGTCGAGGAATATTTCTGGCGCGGCTATCTGGGGAGCAAAATAAAAAGCCTGCACAGTTCTGATTTTCTGTATGCAGGCTTTCATGCCTTAATATTGATAAACAAAGTTCAGGTTGGGTCAATTATTTTCGGTATAAGCATACTTGTCTTTGCAGGCTGGTTCTGGAGACAGATCGTTCGCGTGGACGAAGGGTTGCTTGCACCGGTGCTGGGTCACATGGCGGCAGATCTTACGATCTTATTGACTGTGTATCGAATGATCCAATGAAGATGGCTTGTCCTCAGGCGTTTCCATCTTCCGCCCAAACCACCGCGAAGCAACGGGGTTTGCCTTGATAAACACCTCGTAGATCAAGACTGATCCTGCCACACCCATGAAGAAGCCCACCCAGATGGAAAGCGGTTGATTATCAACCACTGCCCGTACTTTTTGTCCCCAGAAATCCTGAATGGGAACATGGAATAACAGGATGAACAACGATATCTGACCAAAGTATTTGAACAACGACGCGAGTTTTTGTGTCCGTAGTTCGATCTGCCGCGAAAGAGCAAGAACGAACAGAATGCCGATGATCGCTTCGATCGTGTTGATCGGATACGATTCAAAAGTGCGGGTATTGAAGTCACTGCGATAGGCGAAAAAATAATTCAAGAGAACAACGCCAATCCCTGTGCCGATCAAGAGATATATACTTTCGAATGTCTTCTCCGAAGTGACCTGCCTGAGCTCACTGCCCAGGATAAAGAAGAAACCGCTCAACATCACAAGATCAAGGCTGAAGGGCAGTCCGTACAATTCATACTGTTTGCCAAATACCGAAAGCGTGAACGGATAAAAATCCTTCAGGAACAAACTGGAAATCCCCAATGTTGCCAGCAAGGGCAATCCAGCGCACATAACGATTATTCCACCTGCCAAAGATCGCAAAGAATAAAAACGCGTACAGACTCGCCACGAACAAGTTCGGCAGGAACCACAACTGTACCCAGTCAATGTAATGACCCGCCCCATATAACGACTTGACGATACGCTGGATGGCGGTTCTGAATCCTATATTTCCGAAAGAGATCGACGTGAAGTAGATAATGAATATGGTGAACAGATAGGGCAGGAGCAGGGAGGTAAATCTTTTTTTGAAGAAATCGAAAAAAGGAATAGATGTCTTCAGGAAATATCCCGACAGTAAAAAGAACAACGGCATGTGGAATGAGTAAATCACATGATAGGCATAAGGCGATATAACTGCAAAGTCATTATGTCCCATCACCACCAGTATGATACCGATGCCTTTCGCTATGTCAATGTATTCAATTCGTTTGGACATGGATATTTCTCCGCCCAGATTTTACCCTGCGAACTCGAATGTGGGCATCCCTTCGACACTTGTCTCCAGGCGAAACAATCCACCCGTAAGCGGATACTGTTTCAATGTGGCTTCATCCAAATCCCTTGCGTGCGGATGTGATGTAGAGTTCGTTCATGTTCTTGCCGCCAAAAGCGCAGGATGAGACGTTCTTTGCCGGAACGGGAAACTGTTCCAGCAATTGACCTGTGTTCGGGTTCCATTTTGTGACCTGTGCGCCGCCCCACATCGCGATCCACAAATTGCCCTGCGTGTCAGATGTCATGCCGTCGGGCCAACCAAGCGACTCAGGCACAGATACTGCAATGCGTGGATCTGCAATGGCTCCCGTTTCAAGATCGTAATCAAAGGCTTTGACTTCACGCGTAGGTGTGTCAATGTAATAAAAAGTTTTGTAGTCAGGACTCCACGTCAAGCCATTCGGGATGGTCAGGTTGTTCAACAATGTCGTAGTCGAACTTCCATCGAATGAATAAAGCGATCCAACTGGAGTATCCTCAGTGAGGATCATTGTTCCGGCGAGGAAACGTCCGCGTGGATCGCATTTGCCGTCGTTGAAGCGATAGTTTGGAGGCACGTCGCTCAAAGAGGAGAGAAGGGTCAATTGAGTCGAATCAGCCTCCGTCGTCGAAAAAGAGAAGCGTCCTTCTTCCGTATTGCTCAATGCGAGGATGAGTCCTCCGCTTTTGCGCGGGGCAATGCATCCGACGAGATCATCCAATTGAAGGAAAACATCCCCCTCAGCGTAGACGCGTTTATTGAGAATATCAAGCCAGTAAATGGTTTGTGTGCGCGCATCCCAAACGGGACCTTCGCCCAGCTCCGCTTTTATGTCGTAGAGTAGTTCAGTTTTCATTAGAGCCAATCCCTTTTATAGAAGATAAATGTCGCAAGGAACGTCAGGGCAATCGCCGCGCCGACCACAGCTACAAACGCAAACGGATGACCTTCACCGGGCAACGTGACGTTCATGCCATAGAACGATGCCAGGATGGTTGGCAGGTTGAGGATGATGGTCAGCGCGGCGAGCGCCTTCATCACGCCGTTCAGGTTATTTGAGATGATCGAAGCGAAAGCATCCATCATGCTCAGGATGATCTGGGTGTAGATATTGGTCATTTGAATGGCTTGCTGGTTTTCAGTAAATACATCTTCGAGCAAATCCTGATCTTCTTCATAATGATTGAAGATCTGTGTACGCTGGACGCGTTCCATCATTACTTCATTGGCTTTCAGTGCGGTCGAAAAATAAGTAAGGCTCTTTTGGTATTTGAGCAACTCCAGCAGTTCTCGATTGCGTGTGGCTTTTTGCAATTGATCTTCGATCGCCTCGGTGGCGCGGTTGATCTCGCGCAAGTGAGTAAGATAGCGAGTGGCAGTTTCAAGAAAGATATACAAAGCAAAACGATAACGTTTGCCTGTTTTGAGTAAACGATATTTTCCATTGGCGAGCACACCGAACATTTCCTTATCATAACGACAAATGGTGATAATGGTATTGCCCCGGATCATAATGCCCAGCGGAATGGTAATGTAGGGAATATCGCTTTCAGGCTGGCGGTGGGGTATACGGATCAGGATAAAGGTGAATTCATCCTCCCGCTCTATGCGCGGCGTTTCATCATTATCAAGCGAATAATTTATATAATCGACATCCACCCCCAAGGTCACAAGTTTTTGAATTTCATCGGGTGTTGGGTCAATGGCTTTTACCCACGTGCCATTCGTCATCGAATCGAGTTGTTCAAGCCCCTGCTCCGTTGTTTTGTAGATGGTGAGCATAAAATGCCTCCTTACGTGAGATCATCACACAGGAGGCATGGCTCATCTGTGTGATGTCATTGGTTTACCACCCAATGACTTGTACTGGGCGGCTGGCTTTCGCTATTTCCTGAATCACTCTCGGTCGTATACATCACTATTCCTTGTGCTGGAATTGTACGCTGATTGAATGGATTCTACAACAGTCATCCTCTCAGGATTGAAGAACCGCTTCTTTCTTAAGGGACGTTTGAATCCACATCTCAAGCATTCGCATCAACCCAGAACGGCATTTGCTCTATAATTGCCCAGTATGAAGTCCCCATCGTTATTTTCCTCAAAAATAAGTACCTATCCTCAAATTGCTCTCGTCGCCGTCCCCGGCGGCGAGGACGCCGCCTCAAGCAGAATATTCGGACATACTCTAAAGTGGTCCTTTGAAAATATTTCGGTGCTCATAATATTTTTACTGGGCATCCTTTTACGCCTCAGACAGTATTTCATAGGACGCTCTCTCTGGGTGGATGAAGCCATGTTGGCATTGAACATCGTCAACCGAAACTTTGCCGGTCTATTGAAGCCGCTTGACCTTGACCAAGGCGCGCCCATTGGCTTTTTACTTGTTGAAAAAGTCTTCAATCTACTATTGGGCAGGAATGAATATTCCCTGCGACTCTTTCCCCTCCTTTTGGGACTTGCTCTCGTTATGGCTGTTCTATCTTCTGCTCAAACGAGTCATAAGTGGGACAAGTCTGATCGTTGTATTTGCGCTTTTCGCAATCAACCCTCGTTTGATCTATTACTCATCGGAATTAAAGCAATATATAGTGGATGTCGTTGTAACGATCCTTCTGCTTCTATTAGCGATCCAATTTTTCGAGAAGCCTTCCCGAAAGGGATTGGCAGTACTTACACTCGCGGGTCTTCTGGCGTTGTGGTTCTCACATCCATCCTTATTCGTTCTCGCAGGGATTGGCATAACGCTGTTCTTTTCATACCTTCAAAAACGGGACTATGCAAATCTTGGGCTGGTCGCTGGAATGGGTGTGTTATGGCTGGCAAATATGGGGTTGTTATATTCACTCACGCTCAGTGATCTGAGCCAAAATTCCTACATGCGCAAATACTGGCAGGGCGCTTTCGCTCCCATGCCACCCTGGTCAGACTGGAAATGGTATCTGACCAGCTTCCAAAAGAATATGGATACGCATTTTGCCATTACATACGCCGCATGGATCGTACTCATCCTTATGCTGGCAGGCTGGATCGTTCTATTCAAGACCAAACGCTTATTTGCCATTGCCCTCGCATGGATATTTTCAGTTATCCTGCTCGCGTCCTTTCTTCAGTTGTATCCATCGTTGGAAAGAATGGTTCTGTTCCTTATCCCCATTTGGCTTTTGTTGATTGGCGCCCTTCTGATGTTCCTCAGATCAAAGTCTGCGCGCCCGCCCGATTTTTGGCGCTCTCGGCATAATACTCATCAGCGGATATTTCTTTTATGGCGCAATCCCGCGCACCTTATGAGCAATTCGCTTCTCCCAAATATTTTGAACATATCCGCCCATCCATGGAATACCTGAAAGAAAACTGGAAGCAGGGCGATTCCATGTTTATCACGAATGGAGCTGTCCCTGCCTTTGAATATTACGCTCCGATATATGGCTTGGAAGAATGTATCTTATACATCAAGCCAGCGGAATGATTACGAAAACCCCAATGTCATCTTAGAACAGCTTGATTCTTTACAAGGCAAATCCCGTGTATGGATTTTGATGTCGCATGTGTATGAAAGAGGGGATTTCAACGAGAAGGATTTTCTGCTGAATGATCTGAATAACATCGGAAGCAAAAAGCGCGAGTTCCGCCAACCGGGGACATCTGTCTATTTGTATCTTTACGATCTCAGTAAATAGTTCATACAAAAAGAGCGGACGTTTGTCCGCTCCTCTTATTCTCCATCATCGCCAGATGCAGTTCCCGGCTGGTCAACACTGACAACTTCCCCATGCACATTGATGATCACCTTGAATCCCATCATCCCCAAATACGCCCGCATATCTTCGGGGATACCTGCCTGCATCAACTGATCGAATTGCTTGTCGATATTCTTCAGTTGTTGCTCGATGGCGGCTTTGGTGAACACATCCTCCTGCCCCAGCATCTTCGCCGTCTGCTCGGAGATCAAATCTTCACTGCCCTTCATCAGTTCAGCGATTTGTCCCAACACTTGTTTATCCACCTGTTCTGCAGGGATATGGCGGCGAAAACCAGCATCATCCACCACATAGCAAGGCTCATCGCCTACGAACGCAAATTCAGCAAGATTGCCTGAACTCATCAATTACAAGACCGGCAAATAGAGGTTGGCGCGGCATTGGTTATTTATTCTCCTTTGTTATCAAGCGATCTGGACTCTCGTGCCTTCGCCTGGCTTATGGACATAATCCGCATCCGGCGGGACGGTGGGTCTGGTCCAGCGATACAAGAACTTTGCCGCATCTGACGGCAGGTTCACACATCCATGACTGCGCGGACGACCATAATCATTATGCCAATACGTCCCATGAAAGGCATTACCGATGCCCGTGAAGAATGAGCACCAGGGCACACCAGGCAGGTCATAAATATGTTCAAGCGCATCGCCCTGGTTGGTCATATGAACGGAGGGACCCTTATGATAGGTGGTGAAATTTCCCGTCGGGGTTTCAGTCCCTTTTGAACCGCTTGAACAGCGTTGTGAGAAGACCATCTTCTCGCCTTCAAAAGCGGTTACCATTTGCGTCTTCAAATCCACGACGATGAGTTTATCTCCATCCGGTACATCAGGCGATAAAGGAGCGAGTTCCTCATTCGGCACAAGTCTCATATCGTGCGATGGAACGTATAAATATTTTTTGATTTCCGTATCGTAGATCTCATACCAGATGCTCTTCTCATCACGCGTGACGACAACTCTCTTGACCCAGTGCGTGCTTCCGTAATACACACGATACCCGCGTTTGGCATAGACGTAAGGGTCCTTCTTGGTGTCGCTGAACGGGACGGTGATTTCCCCAATCTGTCCCGCTTTTGGAATATCGAAGTGCGGCTTTTGATAATTGGTTTCCACAGGAAGCACCCAGCCTGAATAGGTATAGCCTTCGTTATTGATCTGGTACCATACGCTGTTGAACGGATTCCCTTCATCTCCGTTTTCCTCGATGGATGTGATCTTCACGACTTCGTCCTTGCCGAAGTTATCTATTTTGTTCGCAGTATAGGCAGGAGCATCATACAGCGGAATACCACTGATGGTCATCAATCCTTGAGTAATGGGAGACGAAGCGAGTGCGCGCTCCAAACGCAGGTCACTCAATGCGTAGGCAAGCGTGCCAGCACTGACAAGTTTGAGGAAATCGCGCCGAGTTAGTTGAGGGTTAAGCATGGGATAAGTGTAACAGCGAACGGGTGGAATCTTTTCGATTATTACTTTTTTCTTATACTTTGATATCCACCCTCGTCCCCACATACCCATAGACAAGGTGTTTATCTGGCGGAACAGGAGGAGTCGTCCAACGGAAGAGCCATTTGGCGGCTTGCGGCGTCAGGTTGATGCAACCGTGGCTATGAGGATGTCCATAATCATTATGCCAATAGGTTCCATGAAATGACGTCCCATTTTCCTTGATGTAGATCACCCAGGGAACACCGGGCAGGTCGAAACCGTTGGAAGCGAGATCACCTGCCGCCATGTGACGCGTAGGACGTTTATGGAAGGTGATGTAATCGCCGACCGGGGTCGTGTAGGTTCCGCTTCGCAACCGTCCGCCTGTGGAGGCGCGCGTAGCGAAGACCAGTTTTTCGTTTTCGTATGCGAGAACAAGCTGATCGTTCAAACGGACTTCAACTCGTTTGTCAGCGTTGGAAATGTTTGGGGATAACGGAGCAAGCTCCCCGTCCGAGATGAGGCGGATGTGCTTCCCCGGAACATAATAGTATTGCTCGAATTTATCATCCAGGAGGTAATACCATATGCTTCCATCCAAAGGGTTGATGGCACTGGCTATGATCCAATGGACGGTCTCGTAATATAAACGATAAACAGACTCCGAGTTGGGGTCGGCTTCCAGATAGGCATCTGTGAAAGGTACACTCACCTCGCCCAGCGCACCTTTGAGGGAAATGTTTTGCGGCTCATTCAACAGTGTGCGCACAGGCTGGACGCTCCCGGAATAAACATATCCAATGTCTTCAAGTTCATACCATACGCGGTTATAGGCTTTCTCGTCGTCGCCGATCGTGGTGTTCGTGATGGGAACAACCAGGTCACGCCAATATAATTTTTTGCGTTTGGATTTGGAATTAGGTTCATCGAACGACCAGAGAATGCGGTCTATCACGCGTCCCTGCAGATCGGTAAAACTGTCTTGTGAAGGAAGATTCAAGGATAGGTTTGGCAGAAACATCCCCATCAAACCATAACCACTTAACTTTAGAAAATCACGACGGGAAAAATTAGCCTTGCTCATTTGACAATTAGGTGACAGTCACTTCAGAAGTGACTGTCACCTTACTTGATTAATAATGCACATTCACCAGAGTGCCAACCGACGCCCAATTGAACAGCCAGCCTGCATTGCCGGTTTCCAAATTGACACATCCATGACTCATGGGTGTGCCAAAATTGTGATGCCAGTATGTGCCGTGCAGTCCATAGCCTTTATAGAAATACATCACGTAGGGAACATCGGGGAGGAAATATCCAGGACCAGACATGTTTGCATAGCGATACTTGACATAAATATTATATTGTCCGGTCACGGTGGGTGTCTGCCATGTGCCTGTGGAAACGAGGAAAGAGTTCACAAGGGTATCGCCTTCGTAGGCATATACACTTTGTGTGGAAAGGTTCACATCGATCCAGCGCGTGCCATTCCCTTTGGCAACGCTTGGCTTGGACGCAGGGTTGGGTGCGGAGGATGTGGGCGGCGGGATGTATTCGCTTGTAGGCGTATCTGCCACGATCTCCATAGCCAGCGTGCCGGGTGTTTCAGTGATCTCTGGCGTGGCTGGCAGCGCTTCGGCGAGAGTAGCTGTTGAAGTCGGTTCGGAAACAGATGTCGGCAAATCAGTTGGCGCCAAGGTTGGCGCTTCAGTGGGTTCAGTGGGTATTGTTGTTGGCTCGTCAGCAGGCACGGGTGTCGCGGCGGCATCCACAGCTTGCGGAGCGAATGCACGAACATCAATTGGAGCGACCTGCGGTTTTACGATATCAACCTGCGCCCAAAGAATTTCCTGTGTGGGTGCGGGCGCGCCGATAATGGATGCAAACGCCGGGCTGTTCACTGCCGACCACGCAGCCACACCGACCACCGCGCAGATAAGCAAGCCCAACACGCCGGCATAGATCCAAATCCGTTTATTGGATTTTGTTTTTACAGTTGGATTTATTTCTTGCGGAACCGGTTTAATAACCGGACTATCGAAAACGGATTCTCTCTCAGCTCCCCGCAACGGTTCAGACTTAACCGGCACCTGCTTCAATTGCCCCTTAGCCCATTCCACGCCCCGGCGGGCACGGACGCTTTCAGGGTTGACCTCCAATGCCTTTTGGGCATACGCAAGCGCTTCCTCCGGGTTTGGGTCCGAGGCGGCAAGCACCAGCCACGCGTCCTCCATTTCAGGGGCAAGGAGGGCGGCTTTTTCACCGAGTTGCCGCGCAGACTCTTTATCCCCCCGGCGCAGAGCTTCGCGTGCATTGGTTAGGTGTTCCCGAGCTTCGATGAATTTTGTGTTCATGCGTTTACCTATAATATGCTTTCGGAGGCGACGAGTTGAGTCGTTGGAACAATAACAAGACGACGGCTACCATTGAATTTCTACAGGCGTACCGATCTCAGCCCAATCATACAACAATTGTGCATCATATGTGCCAAGAACCACACATCCATACGAGATGGGTCTGCCCAAAAAGCCCGCCCATAATGTGGCTCCATTGGGGAGGATGGGCAGGGCATGGATGCCGTTTTCCAAACTACCAGACCAGTAAATACCGAGCCAGTCCGGCATCCAGATATTCCATGTTGAGCCATAGGCGTTGGGTATCTTGCTCTGCACCGCAAAATTACCTACACGTGTGGCATTGTTCAAACCTGTGGATGCGACAAAACTATAAACAAGCGCGTCGCCATCATAGACGTACATGTGTTGCTCTGAAATATCCACAAGGATATATTTTGACCCACTGTATGAAAACAATGAGGTTGGGTCAGGTTGTTGTGGTTGTTGATAAACCGACGGATTTTCTACGATCTCCATTGTCATTGTGCCTGGCGTTTCGGTGGGTTCTGCAACAGGTGGCTCAACGGATGGAAGCGGAGAAACGGATTCTTCTGTGGAAAAGTTCGCAAGACTCTGTAACAGATTTATCGATAGTGGATGCAACAACAGATGGTTCTTCCATTGTAGACGCTGGCTGACTCGTTGGGGTTCCAATCGGAATGATTTCAGGGATTGCGGTATAGGTGGGCTTTGCAATGTTTGCATATGCCCACATGTTTTCATGAGTAGGAACGGGTGTTGCAAAAAGAGACGCACCCACCGGTGAAACCGTGAAAACGAACGCGGTGAAGTTCAATGACCTCCGCATGCCAGAAGCAGGATAAAGAGAGGAAGGGGGCGAATGCGTCCGTTTGAGAAAAAAGATTTCATGGGATTAAGCTCGGGACTAAAGTTGGTTCGATATTCTCGTTATTGGCGAAACAAAGAACGCCATCCACAACGCCCGCCGCAACGCGGTCAGTATGTTTGGTGAGTATTTCGCGGTCAAGGTTGAGGAAGCCTGTTTCAATGATGGCGGCAACCGTGCTGGGATCGATTTCGCGGAAGGCATGGTATTCGCGCATATCGGCAGTGATGCTTCCCGCGTGGAAAGCGAGACCAGTGTCGGCATGATAACGATCCACGAGGCAGGCGGTAAGACGGTTGGCGCGGTTGATGTCGTTCGTGGTCAACGCCGCGGCGACCTTGAAACCGGTGGCTTCATTATTGATATATTCGCAAGAGTCGTTATGGATGGAAATAATGGCAAGCGCGCGATACCCGTTTAGGCGGCTATCGAATTCGCGCAGGAGGTCAACTTGAAAGCCTTTTTGGGTTAACTGCTGTTGAACGAGGGCGGCAATCTCGAGGTTCACATCTGCCTCGGTGAGGGTAACCTGCCCGTTGCCATCCACACAGACCGCGCCTGAGTCATTGCCTGAATGCCCTGCAACAATGCCAATACGCAACTGGGGCTGTGATATAAGCGGTGCGCCCTCAACAGGATGTGGTGTGAGGATGAGACTCAAACGTTCATAGAAATTGCCAGACGCCAGTCCACGCGAGGGAAAGGCGGTGAAGAGAGTTGCCAATAAAATACCAATGCCGATGGTGGCTGGCAGTGCGCGAACCGAGCGCGGACGTTGAACGGGGCGGGAGTGAGGGCGAATCCATGGCAGAATTCTTAAATAGTACCGTTTAAGATATGAACATGCAAGGTTTGTAAGCGGACTTGTCAACAGATTGAAACGGATGGGGAACGGACACCTGCCCCACTGCAGGTATCCGTTCCCCATCCGTTGAGAGTTTTTTGTCTTGACTCACCCCTGCCTCCCCGTTATGATAAATTTTCATTGGAGAAAATATGACCTCTGATTCCGAACAACTTCGCCAAGCCATGCGCGCATGGACCACTGGCGTAACCGTTCTCACAGCCGCCCATACATGGTCAACGATCCGGCATGACCGTTAATTCATTTACTTCCATTTCGTTGGAGCCACCGTTGATTTCGGTGACATTGAAGCGCCTAACCCATACTCATGATCTGGTCGAAAAATCAGGTGAGTTTTCAATTACGATCCTAGCCTCCGATCAAAGTGAACTTTCAGACCGTTTCGCCGGAAAACTGAGCAATATAAAAGATCGGTTTGAAGGATTAACCACGGAAAAACTTATCATCGATGCGCCTTTGATCAAAGGAGGTTTGTCTTACTTCAACTGCCGCGTGGTGAACTCGATGCCTTTTGGTGAAAATACGATGTTTATCGCGGAGGTCATCGCGGCGGCTAAACAAACCGAAGGCGAACCGCTGGCGTATCATAACCGCGTGTTGTGGAAGCTGGTTTCCCCTTCACCTTAACCCTCTTCTCCCGCAGGAGAGGAAATTCCCTTCCAAATGGATGAACTATGGAAGACAAGCTCACTCTCGAAGAACAACAGACTTTGCTCCGCATGGCGCGTGAGGCAATGGAACACGGCGTGAGAGGGGAAAAGTTACCGCCGCTCAACAAGGAAATATTATCATCACACCTGCGCGAAAAGGGCGCAACGTTTGTCACACTGACGATACGCGGCGAACTGCGCGGTTGCATCGGCGCGCTCGAAGCGTACCAACCGCTGGTGGAGGACGTGCGTGAACATGCTATCGCTGCCGCGCTGGAAGACCCGCGTTTTCCTCCGGTGAGGGAAGCTGAATTAAGCAGGATTCAGATCGAGGTCTCGCGGTTGACGCGTCCCATCCCGCTTGAATATAAAGATGCCGAAGACCTCTTATCGAAGTTAAGACCGCATATAGATGGCGTCATCTTAAAAGACAATTACCGCCGCGCAACATTCCTCCCCCAGGTATGGGAGAAGATTCCCGACCCCGTGCAGTTCATGAATAATCTTTGCTACAAAATGGGAGCGAGCGAAAACCTTTGGCGAATCAAACATCTCAATGTGCTTACATATCAAGTAGAGGAATTTCACGAGGTACCAACGTAGGGTAAAATCAGCATATGGCTGACGATGCAGTATTCCAGGAAGCAGTAGATGCCCTGCGTGATGGGGAGAAAGTCCGCGCTCGTGAATTGCTCACGGGTTTGCTTAAGACCGATCAGAATAATGTAACCTATTGGATCTGGTTGAGCGCCTCGATGGATACGACCAAAGAGCGTATCTATTGCCTGCAAACAGCGTTCAAACTGGACCCTGACAATGCCACCGCCAAACGAGGCTTGATCCTGCTCGGGGCTTTGCCTGCGGACGATACCATCCAGCCGTTCCCCATCAACAGACCGCGCGCCTGGGAAGAGAAACTTCTGCTCGCGCACGAAAAGCCCAAGCCAAAGGGATGGGCGGCGGTCAAAGCCAGCCCGGTTTTCCGCCTGGGACTCGTTCTCCTCCTATTCGTCGGAATCGCCAGCGGCGTTGTCTTTGGGTATATCATTCCGAACGCAAATCAGACCACAAAACTAGTTGCATGGACTGCCGGCGTTTCACCAACCTATACATTGACTGTTACCGCCGTTGGAGGCAAACCGTCCACAGCAGTTGTCGGTACGCCGAACAGTTCGCTTTCTGATTTATTGGAAGTTCCCTACACACCCACTCCTTTATATGTGGAACCAAAACGTTCGCCAGTCACGGATGATTACTATCGTCAGTTCATTGCCGCATATCAAGCAGGCGACTGGGATAAAGCCATCGCCGCCCTGCAGGAAGTCTTAAAGCTCGAACCTGATACCGTCTACGCATATTACTATATCGGTGAAGCGTATCGCTTTAAGTTCGACCCGGGAAATGCGCAAAATTATTATAGCGGAGCCATCGATAAGGACCCCACCTTCGGAGCCGCATATGTAGGGTTGGCGCGCGCAAGATTGCTCGGCGATCCAAACGCGAATGTCCTTCCGCTATTGGATCAAGCCATTACACTCGACCCGAACTTCGGTGAAGCCTATCTCTTACGCGGCGGGATCAAAGTCAGGGATGGCGATATTACGGGCGCTCTGGTTGATTTGGGCGAAGCCAATAAACGGATGGGAGATTCACCGTTCATATACTACTATCTCGCACAGGCACGCCTCCAAACCAACGAATTGGATCTTGCGCTCGCCTCTGCCAAGCGCGCCAACGAACTGGACGTGACGATGTTGCCCAATTATCTTTTACTTGGGCAGATCTACGCCGCAATGGGAAACAATGAAGAAGCGATAAACGAGTTGAGTACCTATCTCAAATATCAACCGAACGATCTCTCGGCATATGTTCTATTGGGAAAAATCGAATACGACAGCAAGAATTACGAAGCATCCGTTCAAGCCATGAACAAGGTCATTGCGGGAGATCGAAACCGCCACGAGCCGTATCTTTATCGCTTCCTTTCGAATGTAGAACTTGGGAAAGGCGATGCGGCTGATGAAGACCGTGTCCGCGCCCTGTCTTATTACCCCAATTCATTCGAAGCCAACATTGCGCTCATACGCGTGCACCTGATTCAGAAACGCAACGGAAGCGCGTTGTTGTCTTTGGATAAAACCCTGTCTCTCGCTGAAACGGATGAGCAAAAAGCGCTGGCTTATTATTGGAGCGCCATTACCTACGAGAAACGTGACCTACCAAAAGATGCCGTAAAGTATTGGTCTCTTTTACTCGACTTGCCCGAAAAAGTGGTGACGTCCGAAATGCGGAAAGTGGCAACGCAACATCTTATTGACCTTCGCACACCAACGCGTACGCCAACAAAAGGGAAACCAACACGAACTCCGACTCCCACCAAGACGAGCACTGCCACGCCTACGAAGACGATCACCTCCACCCCGACAAAGACACCGTCTCCAACGCGGACACCAAGTCCAACACGGACACCGACACCAACGAAGTAAACAAAAAAAGCGACTGAGAGATCAGTCGCTTTTTTTGTCATCCCTTCCCATACTTCTTCCGATCCTCCTCACATGGACACAACGCACGCAGGTAATGCCAGTTGTAGATGCCGTAATCGTGACCATCCTCCCAAACGATAGTTAACGCATAGGAGCCTACGGCAACAACGTTTGCGATTCTCGTCGCTGGAGAATCGCCAAGTTCTCTATCAAACACATCCGCGTCCGGCTCGGACTTCATGTTTTCATGTCCGCCGCGGCAGGATGCACATGGGCAAGCCGCGCGCAACAACTCAAATGGATACACGCTCGTGTGATCGTCGCTCCATGTGACGGTGAATTCCTTCATCTTTTTATTAGCTGTAATACCAGTTGGTTTTTCGTTCATGGTTTCTCCCGTATGGGCACAGCGAGACAATTAAGGCGTAAATCCTTTATAAATTCGCTGTGCCCATACATAATGATTTATGGTGCAGGAATATAACTCAAAAAGTCTGCCGCAGCCCAGCCAGCGCGTGTGTCATCATAGGGTGCAACGAGATACCACCAAACGTATCCATCTGCCTCACGAGGACCATCTTTCACAACAAAGACCTCCGAATCATAGCCAAGAAAAACGGGGTCACCGTTCAAACTTGGTTCGACACGGATATGCAAGCCTTCACCGTTTGTCCCTGTGATCTGCACATAGCTTCCAGGTGCGATACCTGTCGGCACAGCCGTCGGAGCGAAGGGATCAATGGTCGGCGTGGCTGGCACGTTGGAAGTGGCAGTCGCAGCGGGGATAATGGTCAGGTCGGCCGGGGCAAACCCAACGTCCGCGGATCGAGGCGGCTTTGTCCATCCAATGGAAAGAATAGTGATGATGAACAGGAGTCCGGCGAAAATAATCGCGCCAAGAATTACCCAGCGATTGAAAAGTTGACGAGCGTTCATAGTAACCCTTTATTTTGAATCATCCGTTTTACATCCGTGTATCCGTGTGCACATCCGTTACTGTATTTCAACAACTCCAAACCACGCGGCGGCATCAACATTTTCAAAGCGCGGGATTGAACTTTGATCTCGGCTGTTTGTGATGAACCGCGCGGCTCGCCATCGGTCTGTATCCAAAACTCCGCTTCGCCCTCGATACGTAAATTACTGAACGTGATCTTTCGAGCTGTATCGGAGGTGATGTGATTGCCGCGCCACATATCATAGGCATGACGCAACGCGTCGCCCAAATTGCTCCCGCTAAAAAGCCAGATATCGAGCAAACCGTCATCGAGATAGGCGTTTGGCGAAAGCACGGAATGACCGCCGAGATAGTGCCGAATGTTTGTGGATACGGCGACAATATACTGACCTTCGATCTCTTGATCGTCTGCCCACAAACGCAGTTTGATGCCGTTCCATTGAGCCGCCTGCCAGATTGTCCTTGCGGTATATTCGGGCATGGTAAAAAATTTTTCAAGCCGTATGCGCGGCTCCATCGAATGAATGGTCAACGCGTCCAAGCCAATGCCCGCCCACATCATAAACGAATATTGATTGCATATGCCCACATCCACTGCATAACACGGCGCATTCGCAAGGGTGGAGGCACTCTTTTTTAGCGCCCATGGATTCATCCATGAAAAGGGACGCAAACCCAACTCCGTGCTCCAAACGTTTGCAGTGCCAGCTGGAAGGACGCCCAATGCCGTATCCGAACCGATCAAGCCATTGACGACATTGCCAATCGTCCCATCTCCACCGACGGCAAATACCGCCTCCTTTTTCTCAGCCGAAGCCTGCTTCGCCAACTCGATGGTGTGTGCGCCGCTTCGAGTTTCTGCTACATCCACCTTCCACCCGGCGGATTTCAACTCTTTGACAGTGGATTTGATAAATGGCTTAACGAGAGAATCGTCCCGCCGCGGGGTTGTAAACAATGATGGCGCTTCGCATGGGCGGGATTATAAGATATAACCTGTCGAAGCAAGGAGATTGCTTCGCCCACTCGGCGTTTGAGCATCGGGGATTGCAATAACGATAGCAGGTAGCAAAATGATATAATCCATCCGACATGGAAGAAGGAACGCTCCTCAACAATCGCTACCAGTTACTTGAACGCATCGGCACAGGCGGTATGGCAGATGTGTTCCGTGCGCGTGACCTGATGCTCGAACGTTCCGTTGCCATCAAAATTCTCCACGAAACCTATTCAGACGATAAAGCTCTTCAGGAACGCTTCAAACAGGAAGCGCGCGCTGCGGCGAACCTTTCTCATCCCAATATCGTCACCGTCCATGACTTTGGCTTTGACCACGGTCAATTGTTCATCGTCATGGAACACATCCCTGGCAAAGACCTGAAGACCCTCCTCCGTCAACGCGGACGGTATTCTGTTGACGAAGCTATTCCCCTTATGGTGCAGGCTTGCGCGGGCATTGGATATGCCCATCGCGCCGGGCTTGTCCATTGTGATATCAAACCTCACAATATGATTGTCACTCCAGACAGCCGCCTCAAGGTCACTGATTTTGGTATCGCACGCGCCCTTTCCACCATCATGCCTGATGAGCGTGCTGATGTCGTTTGGGGCTCACCGCAATACTTCTCGCCTGAACAAGCATTGGGCGAAGCACCCTCCCCCGCATCCGATGTGTATTCGCTAGGCGTCGTCCTTTATGAAGTTGTTACAGGCGCGCTCCCATTCACGGCTCCCTCCAGTGAAGAACTTGCGCGCTTGCATCTCGAGGGGAATCCCATTCCTCCCAGCGAATATATTCCAGACATCCCCACTGCGCTGGAAGAGATCATTATGAAAGTTCTCGCCAAGGAACCTTCGGCACGCTATCGCACTGCCGACCAACTTGGACGCGTCCTTTTACGATTTGGGACTCAACGTGATGTGCCTCCTTCTCCCGCCTTGAGTTTGACTCCTGAAGTATCTTCTACCTATCGGGAACCGGTCTCGCAACCATCCAGACCTCAGCCTGCCATCTCCATCCCAGAAATTACTTTGCCTGACGTTCATCTCCCTGAAGTCTACCTCCCCGAAGTTGATTGGATATCCATTGGGCTTGGTTTGATGACCCTCATCGCTGTTCTGGGTCTAATCCCGTTCTGGATTTATGTCTATATTCTTTATAATCCGCGTTAAGCAAGCTTGCTCTTGCCGCCGTCCTCGGCGGCGAGGACGCCACCGAGAGCAAATATAATGACTAAATACATTATCGCCCCCTCCATCCTCGCCTCCGATATGACCCAGCTTGGTAATCAAATTGCCACCGCTGAATCCGCGGGCGCGGACTGGATTCACGTGGATGTGATGGATGGTCATTTCGTCCCGAACATCACGATGGGACCGTTCATCGTCGAGGCATGTCGGCGCGTGACAAAACTTCCGCTGGATGTGCATTTGATGATCGAGAAACCGGAGCAGATACTCGAAGCGTTTGCCAAAGCCGGCGCGACCGGGTTGACCGTCCACGTGGAGACTTGTCCGCATTTGCATCGGACGTTGCAATATATCAAGTCACTGGGATGCAGGGCAGGCGTGGTGTTGAATCCAGGGACAGCTGTCGGGACGATAGAACCTGTTCTTCACCTCGCAGATTTGGTGTTGGTGATGAGCGTGAATCCCGGTTTCGGTGGGCAGGAGTTTATTCCAGAGTCCCTTGGCAGGATTACTGAAATCCGCAAAAAGCTGGACGCGTTGGGTTCCTCCGCATGGCTGGAGGTAGATGGTGGCGTCAGTGTGGAAACTATTTCACAATTGAAGGATGCTGGCGCAACTGCCTTTGTCGCAGGGACATCCGTGTTCAGGCATCCAGAGGGAATTGAGGCAGGGGTGAAGGCTCTTCGAAATATCATTGTGAGGGCGTAGCCCAAAGCAATCTCCCGCTAGTTAGGTGCGCTTCGTCTGCAGGCGGAGCAACAACCGCTCCCCCTCCGCTCAGCGCGATGGATAGTTAAAACAAAAATCACGGCGTTATGCCGTGATCCTTGTTTAAGCGATTATTCTTATGCGGCGGATTTAGCCATCGCTTTGATGCATTTAGTGCAGAGCACCTTATGGATCTTGCGTCCCTTTTCCATCACCAGAGTCTTCTGCAGGTTCGGCTTGAACGTGCGATTGGTGGCTCGCTGGGAGAAGGAGCGGGAATGTCCGAAGGTTGTGGATTTTCCACAGTTTGCGCATTTAGCCATTGGATAACTTCCTTTCTTGCTATAATTCCAGTACAAGTGCTCTTCTTAAGAGCACGGCATTTTACCACGCGACTGAATGGCGGGCAAGATGTTAACTGGATATAATCAGGGCACGATTATGGGCTCCATCGGCAAGCCGATGGAATTTTGAACTATTTGAACATGCAACGAGAGGAACATATGGGCGAAGAAACGACAACTTTGGGCGGGATCCACATATCCCCGAATGCGGTGGCAACGATAGCCTATCATGCGGTGCTCGAATCGTATGGCGTGGTGGGATTGGCGCCAAAGAACATGGCAGATGGCATCGTGAAATCCATTACACGCGAGCCGTCAAAGGGTGTGTTTGTGCATTACAACGGGGAGGACATTGACATCGACGTGAATGTCATCGTCGAGTATGGCACACGCATCAACAGTGTGGCTGAGAGTGTGGTCAATACAGTCCGCTATCACGTGGAGAAGGCGCTGGGACTCAAGGTCAACAGCGTCAATGTCCATGTGGCTGGTCTACGGATCAGCGATACCGATTAGGAGTAAGAGATAACCCGATGGCTGTAGACATTGCACGCGTAGAGAAGCTCCGCAAGAGACAAATAGATGGTCAGGCGCTGAAACGATTGGTGGAAGCGGGGCTAACGTGGCTTCGTACAAATCAACAGATCGTAAATTCATTAAACGTATTTCCCGTGCCCGATGGGGATACCGGCACGAACATGCTCCTTACACTCACATCTGCTTATAACGAAATAAAAGATTCGGGCGAGAAACATCTCGGTAAGATGGCTGGGCTTGTGGCAAAAGGCGCGTTGATGGGTGCACGCGGCAATTCAGGCGTGATCCTTTCACAGTTGTGGCGCGGCTTTGCGCGCGGCGTGCAAGACCATGAGACGCTTGATGCGAAAACGCTAGTCAAGGCTTTTGCTGAAATGAGGGATACGGCTTATAAGGGAGTTGTCAAGCCGGTGGAAGGGACGATCTTAACTGTCGCCAAAGGAATTGCAGCAGGAACAGAAGCAGAACTCGGGTCCGCAAGAGACGCGATGGACATCCTTGAAGCGGCGGTGAAATCGGCAGATGAATCCGTCAAGTTGACTCCCGAGTTGCTCCCCGTCCTAAAGCAAGCGGGGGTTGTAGATTCGGGCGGCAAGGGTTTGTTCTTTATCATCGAAGGCATGTTGCGTCATGCATATGGTGAGCCATTGGACACGCCGATGATGAACGTGCAATCGCTTTCGTCGATGAACTTTGAAAATGCCATGCAGGAAGTGGAAGAGGGGCAGGATTATGAAGTGATCGTGGATTTTTTCCCGGGCGGTGATTTTGAACTGCAGTCATTTTATGGCAGGCTGGAGGAGATGGGAACATCCATTCAAGTGGGTGAAGGCGAAGGCATGTATCGTATGCATATCCATGTGCCGCTCGAGAAACGTTATGAGCCCATTGATTACATCATGGGGCTGGGCACCATCACGAAGGTCGCGATGGAAAACCTGATGGCACAGATGGATGATATTCAAAAAGGTACACAACAGCCGATCAAGTTTTCGGATGTGGAAACGGGACAGATCGGGGTAGTGGTCGTTTCGCCAGGCATGGGGCTCACGCGCATCTTTGCAAGTTTGGGTGCGGCGGCAGTTGTGGCTGGCGGGCAGACCATGAACCCATCCACGCAAGATATTTTGACCGCGTTCGAAAATCTTCCAACGGATAAGATTATTATTCTCCCCAACAACAAGAACATCGTCATGACGGCTAACCAAGCCAAAGAAGTGACTGTGAAACAGGTCGCGGTCGTGCCGAGTAAAACTGTTCCACAGGGACTCGCCGCGATGCTCTCGCTTCAACCCGACGGGGATGTTGATTCGGTCGCCGAGAAAATGATCAAAGCCCTGAGCCTGGTTAAGACCGGCGAGATCACCGTCGCTGTGCGGAACGTTGAGATAGACGGTGTCAATGTAAAAGAAGGACAGGTCATTGCCCTGCTCGATGGCAAGCTGGTCGTTTCAGCAGGTTCGGTTGAAGAAGGGGTGTTGGGTTTACTTGAGAAGGCGAACGCGAGCGAACTGGAACTCATCACACTCTATTATGGTGAGAACATGCCGCGCTCGGAAGCCAATCGAATTGCAGATGTGGTGCGGGGAAAATATTCTGGTCAGGAAGTGGAAGTGCAAGAGGGCGGACAACCGCACTATCAGTTTATTATTTCAGTGGAATAAAAGCTCTCGCGCTGAGCGGAAAGACGAGCGAAGCGAGGAATGTAGACGAAGCACATGTTTCATGTAAACGTGCGCTTCGTCTGCGTTTCACTCCGCTCAGCGCGAGGAAACTTTAATCCCCGTTGACGATTTTCGCCGCGCCACCGGGGCGTGCGACAAGCACGTCTTTCACTCCCTCGATCTCACGTAAACGTTTATCAATCGTATGTGCTTCTTCCTCAAGGCACAGCACATGGACATTCGGTCCCGCGTCCACGGTATAACAAGCTTGCAGCCCATCTCCCCTCCATTGACGAACGGACTCCATTACTTTCATCGAGGTAGGTTTCCAATAATGCAACGCGGGCGTGGAAGTCATCATCACGGAATGCATCATGTCCGAGTCAAGTTCAACGATGGATGCAAACGAATTGAAATCCTTGTTGAGAATGGCATTGCGACAAATCTCAAGTCGACGCGGCGTATCTGCCACACGTGCAGCTTGCAATGGACTGGTTGGCGCAATGGAATGTCCCTCCGTGGAGCCGGTCTTCTTGTGTGACGCACTGACCACGGCGATGCAATCCACTAATTTCCAATGATCGGGTTCAGCAATGGAGAAGGCATATAAGTCTTCGTCGGTTGTTCCCACCTGCCATTCAACAAATCCGCTGGGAATGGATCTCGAAGCCGAACCAGACCCACGCCGCGCCAGACGCGAGAGTTCCGGCTCGCTGAGATTCAGCCCCGCCGCTTTGCTTCCCGCCAATGCCAACGCCGCAAACGCGGATGCGGACGAAGCGATCCCAGCGCCGGAGGGGAAGTTATTCTCCGTCATCACCTCCGCACGCTCAGTGATATTCGCCATCCCACGCACTATATCGAGAATATACGAGACGCGATCCAATCCCTGTCCCATAACTTCATGTCCATTAATGATGAGTTGGTCAAAAGATAATGACGGCTGAAAACTGACCGTCGTGCGCGTGGTCAGTCCATCGAGGTTCATCGAGATGGATCCATTCATGGGCAGGCGCAGGGTGTTGTCGCGGTTGCCCCAGTATTTGATGAAGGCGATGTTTGGATGGGCTTGGGCGGTGGATGTGGTCATGGGAGGATGATACCACTGTAATAAATTTTCATTAATGTACTTCATACAAATGTGGGATTTCGATTTATGGTACAGAGGTGTTAGTATAAAACAAAAATGTTCTTTGGTTACTGATTAATTCAGTTTTTTGTTTTTTTGGGAGGGCTTCATGAAATTGAAAGGTTTTCTTTTCGTTCGTACGAACATGCCAGATATACATGTTTGTAATTGCTTGTTTTTTATATCAGGTTGCATCCGTCACTCTTGTCCATGCCGATCAAGCACAGGTGCCACTACAGAGCGACAATCCTAATCCACCATCTTCAGTCGTCAAACTCATCTTTATCCATCATTCTACGGGACAAAATTGGTTTGCTGATGACAACGGAGGATTAGGAATTGCCCTCGGGCAAAATAATTATTTTGTCAGTGACACTAATTATGGTTGGGGACCAGACGGCATTGGAAACAACACTGATATTCCTAATTGGTTGGATTGGTTTCGCAGTTCCAATACGCCCACTTATATGGCTGCACTATACAATGAAAGTGAACAGCATTCTTCCTACACTCGTACATTGGCTGATCCTGGTGGAGAGAATGAGATCATCATGTTTAAATCCTGCTTCCCCAATTCAGCCTTGAGTGGAAACCCCAACGACCCTCCATCCCCCAGTGGATGGTTAACTGTAGGACATGCCAAGTATGTTTACAACCAATTGTTGCTGTACTTTAAAGATCACCCCAATAAATTATTTGTAGTTATCACGGCCCCGCCGCTTTCCGATCCTACTTACGCTGCTAATGCGCGTGCCTTCAATCAGTGGCTGATGAATGACTGGTTGGTAGAAAACAACTACACTCTGAAAAATGTGGCTGTTTTTGATTTTTATAACGTTCTAACTGGACCTGACAACCATCATCGTTACTATAACGGACAGGTCCAGCATGTTTTTACTGAGGGAGTAAATACCCTGTATTATCCATCTGGAGATGATCATCCATCTCAGGTGGGTAACATTAAATCTACAAATGAATTTGTTAGCTTGCTTAATATTTTTTATCATCGCTGGAAAAGTAGTCTCACCGCCCCCACAATTCAAGGTTGTACTATTTTCCCCACAGACAATATTTGGAATGTACGCGTGGACAGCTTGCCGATCCACGCGCGTTCCAGTCAATGGATTGACTCTATCGGTCGAAATACCGGTTTTCATATGGATTTTGGCTCGGGAACTTGGGAAGGTGGTCCAATCGGTATTCCATATAACCTGGTGAGCGAGAGTGTTACCAAAATACCGGTTACGTTTTCCTACCCCGGCGAGTTCGAATTCTGGTCCTTATCCCATCCCATCTATCCCATTGATCGAATACGGAAGTGACCATCACCTTTTGATGTTGGAATATAGTACCTGTACTCTCTACGAAATCTTTAATGCCCATTACTCTGGCGGTACATGGTACGGAGGTTCTGGGGCGATCTGGAACTTGAATTCGAATGCTCTGCGTCCTGCAGGCTGGACATCAGCAGATGCAGCCGGGCTGCCAATCCTGCCTGGGCTGGTACGTTATGACGAAATCTCGAGCGGTGAAATCAATCATGCAATTCGTTTTACTGTGTCTCAGACCAACGGATATATCTGGCCGGCCCGCCATTTGACATCAGACAACCCCAGCACTCCTCAAATTCCTCCCATGGGTGCGCGTTTTCGCCTGAAAGCATCCTTTGATATTACTGGTTATCCTGCTGAAATGCAGATCCTTTTGCAGGCTATGAAAGAATACGGGATTATCCTGGCTGATAATGGTTCCAATTGGTACATTTCCGGCTCTCCAGACGAACGTTGGGACAACGACATGTTACATTTGCTTGACGATTTGACTGGTAATGATTTCGAAGCTGTCGATGTATCTGGTCTAATAGTTGATCCTAATTCTGGTGCAACTCAACCAGTTGTGACCACAGTCACCATTTCCGGCAACGCCGGGGTGGGAGGAACGACATTAAGCTATACGGATGGCACACCCAAGACCGTTACCGCTGATGGAAGCGGAGATTACTCCTTCATTGTTCCATCGGGTTGGAGTGGAGCAGTCACACCGTATAAGAGTGGTTATACCTTCACGCCCGTCAACCGATCCTACACGAACGTGCAGAGCAACCAAACGGCTCAAGATTACACGGCACAAGTCTGTGCCAGTTGTGCGGATGTGAATGTCTCCATCGGTGGGGATTCACAGGGGAATTACACCTTGGGGAGCGGGGAAGAAAGGCGTGAGTATTACAATGTCAGCGGGGGACCCGTGAAGGTGGAAAGTTCGGATCTGTCCAAAAAGATCGTGACTGCGACCCGCCTGCAGTCGTACGCCAACAATACACTCTACAGCTTTGCAGAAACCATGGGTGTGCCCAGCGGATTACTATCCTACAAGTATTACTTCCCCTCCTACAACAACATTTGGGCTCCCCTCAACTCCCAGATCCGCTTCAGCAATCTGGACGCCGATCCCACCG
>CAVSRF010000038.1:0-125158 GCA_963730175.1 uncultured Chloroflexia bacterium
CGAAGCCGTGTTGCTCATCGCCGAAGAACCCACTGCCTTCTGCAACGCCACCACCGACCCCGCATGACATAAGCGTGTGCAGTGATCCACGTTGTTCGTGCGGAACAACGCACGGAAGATCTTCTGCAATAAATAATTATCTTCGTTCGTCGCCTTCGCACAGCAATACACCGACATCGCATCCGAGCCATCGCGTTTGTAGATTTCGATTAGTTTATCCGCAGTAATATTCAGCGCCGTCTCCCAATCGGTTTCCACCCAATCCCAATCATTGGAGATTTGGGAATCGGCAATCGGTTTTCCATCTTTACTAATAGCGAAAACTTGTTCACGACCTTCGGGTTTGGGTTTCCTTCCAACAAATATCTTCTAACCAAAGGAGTAGTAACTCGTTTTGGATGATAAATAAAATCATACCCAAACCGTCCCTTCACGCACAAATTCCCATGATTGACAGGCAAATCAAATGGCGATGTAACTTTGTAAATAAAATCGTCCTTGACGTGCAACTCTAAACTACACCCCACTCCACAATAGGGACAGGTGGTTGTAACTACTTTGTCTTCAACAACCCGACTTGGATTTAGTTTTAATTCAGTACCATAACGACCTCCAAAAGCAATCCAACTCGGTGAGCTGAGTAGGATGAGTGCTTTTCGACGTCGCATATCGAAACCACCGTTACAAAATTCAAACAACGAAAAATACTCTGCTTATTGCTGGTTTCGATACGCTGCTTCGCGCTTCGGTACTCAAGCAGCGGATATAACTTTACTTTTTCTTTTTTCTTCGTTTTTTTCCCGTATTCAACACACTGATTTCTTCGGGCTATCACCCTGTTCCAACAAATACTGTCGCTTCGGTTTCAATGCGCCCGTGGGACAAACTCCCACACATTGACCGCACAACACACATGTTGTTTCAGGAATGGATTTGTCAAAGAATGTACCGATCTGTGTTTCATATCCACGCCCCTCGAAGTTGATCGCGTACGTGTACTGCGCATCGTCCGCACAGACCTGCACACACCGCCAGCACAACAAACACTTCGAGTAATCGCGGATATACATCGGGTTGTCGTCAATCACTTCCGATTCACGCCGTTCTGCATCAGGGAAGCGTTCTGCGCTCGCACCATATTCATCCATCATCGTCAAAATTTCAGGCGCATCGGACAAGTCCATGGTGGAGGCGAGCATTTCAAAAATCGTCTTGCGCGCACGGTCAACTCTTTCATTGCGCGTCTGAACTTTCATATTCTTCGCCGCCTGGACAACACATGAAGGCTGAAGCAGTCGTTGACCTTCAACTTCAACAACACACATGCGGCAAAGTCCGTTTGCCGTGGTCGCTTCGTGAAAGCAGATGGTGGGAATGTCGATTCCGTTTTCACGTGCGGCATCAAGAAGCGTTTTGCCTTGTTCGACAGAGACTTCTTTTCCATCCAAGAAGTAATTTTGTATTTCCATAAGCGTAACCTTTGCAAAACGTTTCAACGTTTCAAACGTCTGAACAACTCTGGCCACAACTTCATCGCAGACAATACCGCGCTTGCCGCAGTTTGACCCAAACCGCACAGACTCGCGTCCGTCATCGTCCAACCGACATCCTGCAGGCGGACCAAGTCATCAGGCAGAGTTTTTCCCGCGGCTATGCGGTTCAATATTTCCATCTGGCGTTGAGTCCCCATCTGGCAGGGATAACATTTTCCACACGATTCATGCGCAAAGAAGTGTCCCAGCCGCCGGAGCGTATCGCGCAGGTCGCGCGTCTCGTCAAATACCATGACCACGCCGGAACCCAACGGAAAACCAGCTGCTCGCAGATCTTCAAAGGTCAATGGTGTATCCAAATGTTCAGGACCAGCAAACGCACCTGCCGCACCGCCTAATAGAACAGCTTGCAGTTTTTTCTTATTGGGGACTCCACCCGCCATTTCGATCAGTTCCCGCAATGTCTCTCCGAATGGGATCTCATACAATCCCGGTCGGACCACATCCCCCGATACGCAGAAAAGTTTTGGTCCCGGTGATTTCTCAGTCCCAAATTTGGTGTATGCCGCTGAGCCAATCGAGATGATCAATGGGATATTACACAACGTCTCAACGTTGTTGATCACTGTTGGTTTATTGAACAATCCATGTGTTGTTGGGAAAGGCGGCTTCACACGTGGAAAACCGCGCTTACCTTCGATGGATTCAAACAGCGCAGTCTCTTCGCCACAGATATAAGCTCCGGCGCCTACCCGAATTTCAATATCGAATGAGAAGCCTGAGCCAAGAATGTTCTCTCCCAACCAGACCCGCTTCGCGCGTTTCCCGCAAGGCATTCTCAATAACAGGGACAATATAAGGATATTCGCCGCGCACATAAATATATCCTTTGTTTGCTCCAACGGCGAAAGCAGTGATCAACATTCCCTCGATGATGCGGTGCGGATCGTCCAGCAAAAGGACTCGGTCTTTGAATGTGCCAGGTTCGGACTCGTCCGCGTTACAGACGACGTATTTCTGTTCCGCCTGTTCTGCGGCGACACTCTCCCATTTGATGCGGGTCGGGAACGCCGCACCGCCGCGTCCAAACAAGCCCGAGGCATTGATCTCGTTGATGATCTCCTGCGGCTGCATTTTCAATGCTTTCGTAAAGGCAATGTATTTTCCATAGACGGAAAGCGGTGTGGCACCACCGTTCCCGCAGTTTCCGGTCAATAAACGAATTGAGCCATGCACCTTCGATGGTGGACGGCCCAATTCATACGAGTTCTTTTCAAGATCGATGTTTGTTTCAGCATCGTCATCGACCAGTGCAACGGGTGCATGTTCACAAAGCCCAAGGCATGGACTCGCTTCAATGGTCAGAGACAGGTCATCGGTCGTCTGACCGGGTTTAAGTCCATGATGTGAACATAAATGATTTCAGAATCTCATCCCCATCTTTGAGCGCACATGCCACATCCGTACAGACGCGAATGACATGTTTGCTGGTTGGTTCATTGTAGAAGAGGGAATAGAATTCGATGACGCCATGCACATCCGCAAGTGGAACGTGAAGGGTTTTGGCGATCTCAGTTGCAACAGGCTCAGAGATCCAGCCATAAAGTTGTTGAGCCGCATGCAAGGCTGGCAACAGCCCCGAGCGGCCCAATGGAATATACGATTTAATGACAGTGGCGAGAGAAGTCTGATTGGTTTCGTTCATGGATTCTCCTACAAGGAGTATAGCTTAATTTTTCTGCCCCGCCACTGCCGCGTTCGCCATCGCCGAATGAACACATCATGAACCTAACACGTTCAAACACTCAAGGTCGCGGTCGGCAAATAACGCGGCTGTCTGCGGTATTGCGTTGCCTGTTCAAAGGCATATGCAAATTTGATCAGCGTCGGTTCCTGCCATGCTTTTGCAAAGAATGAAATGCCAACCGGTAAACCGAAAACATATCCCGCAGGGACGGTGATATGCGGATACCCCGCCACCGCCGCGGGGGACGTGCTTTCCATATCCCAATTGATTGCGTCGCCATTAGCAAGGTCGATCATCCATGCGGGTCCGCCAGAGGGAACAACGATTGCGTCCAGTTTATGTTTACGCATCACCGCATCAATTCCGTCTTTGCGAGTCAGTCGAAAATTCTTCGCCAGTGCATCCTTATATTTCTTGTCACTTAGCGGACCCTTCTCCAAGGCAGTGATCATATGTTCCTGCCCAAAATACGGCATCACCCGATCTTCATTCTCTTCATTGAATTTGATGATCTCTTCCATCGAATGGACACGCGCATCCTTACCCAACGACTTGAGATATTTATTCAGGTCTGCCTTGAATTCGTAATGCAATACTTCCAATTCGGTCGCGCTAAATTTGTCGAAATTGGGAACAGCAACCGGGTCAATAATGACCGCGCCCAACTGCTTCATCACCTCGATACAAAGCTCGAATATCTTGAGGATGCGCGGATTCGTTCCCGCCATATTCCTTGCGACCCCGATACGCGCTCCCTTGAGTCCATCCAGATCAAGAAATTTTGCATAATTGGACACAGCCCGCTTCTTACTGGACCCGGTAGCTGAATCCTGTTTATCAATTCCCGTCATCGCCCCAAGCAGGATCGCCGCGTCTGCAACCGTCCGCGCCATGGGACCAGGTGTATCCTGACTGTGTGCAATTGGGATAATGCCACTCCGGCTCAACAACCCCAATGTTGGCTTGATACCAACGATGCCATTCGTCTGCGCGGGACATATGATCGAACCATCCGTCTCCGTACCTACTGCAACGGTTGCCAGATTCGCCGCGATCCCCGCGCCCGAACCGGACGACGATCCGCACGCGGAACGATCCAGCGCATACGGATTACGCGTCAACCCGCCGCGCGACGACCATCCGCTGATCGAAGGTTTCCCACGGAAATTTGCCCATTCGCTCAAATTGGTCTTACCCAAGATCAATGCCCCCGCCTTGCGCAACTGCTTTACGATAAAGGCATCTTTAGATGCAATATTGCCTTCCAGAGCAAGCGAACCTGCTGTAGTCTGCATTTTGTCGTGGGTATTAATGTTATCTTTTAGCAAAACAGGGATACCGTGCATTGCCCCGCGTACTTTTCCCGCTTTCCGTTCTGCATCCAAACCATCTGCAATTTCAAGCGCATCCGGATTCAACTCCATGATTGAGTTGACATAGGGACCTTCCTTGTCCACGGCATCGATACGCTGGAAATACAACTCAGCAATTTGGCGTGAGGTCAATTCCCCAGATTCCATTTTTTCTTGAAGTTCTGAGATTGTCCACTCCGGCAGAATCATCCCGCTCGCTCCTTTAGAATCGTAGATGTTGCGAGCAGGATCATCTTCCCCCGCCAGTAATGTAATGTTCCAGTTGGGTAATTACAAATTTCTGCTCATCGACCATCGCCTTCAGCGCATCGCGCGACGAGACCACCCCGATCAATTCGTCGTCCTCGAATACAGGCAGGTGGCGGATATTCTTGTCGATCATAATGGCGACACACTCTTCAATGGTCTGGGTCCCCTGCGCATACAGCACCTTGGAGGTCATAATATCTTTGACCTTCGTATCCTTGGCAGCGCGCCCATGCAAATCCAATCTACGGGCACAATCCCGCTCCGAAAGAATGCCTTCTACCTTTCCTTCAGTAATCGCTAATACAGCCCCCATATTATGGTCAGACATCAGCTTGAGCGCCTCAAACACGTTTGCATCAGGTGAAATCGAAACCACTTCCCCACCCTTTTTGCGAATGATGTCACGAACAGTAGCCATACCAGCCTCCTTTCGATGCATCTGGGATACGATGCACAAAGTATAGACTCAAATCCGTTCTGGTGCAAGCGGGATGCAGGGGCAATCGTATCCAGACACAGAGTAAGAATAGTTTCATCGGAAGAAGAAGCATGGCTAAAAGGCGCTGGACGCGATTGTCCAGATATATTCCGTTTTATTTTAAAGGTAGGGAAATCCCCCATTTTCAAGTCTACAAAGGCAAACGAAAATACTCTATCATTGAAATTCGTTTATTCTCCCATATATTTACCCGTAAACCCGCAGGTTTCTTGAAAAACGGAGTTAAGAAATGAAAAGGAATCCATACTTCCCATCACTTCCTCTTATCTGGGGACCTGCCATAGATCGCAGGGATATATCTGGTAATCGGCGCGGCGTGGATAGTGTTCTCCGATCAAATTGCCGCAAATATTGCGCCCGACCAGGCAACGCTCACCCAAATCAGTACATACAAGGGGTGGGGATATGTCACCGTAACGGCATTACTCCTCTATCTGCTAATCCGCCGTCATACCATTGCCCTGCTCGATAACGAAAAGCACCTACATCTGATCGCTGACGCGCTTCCAGCACTAATCTCATATGTCAATTCGAATAAATATTACCGTTTCAACAACAAGGCATATAAAGATTGGTTTGGAAACAAAGCAACCGGAATGCACATTGAAAAAGTGCTGGGCGCAAAGGCTTATCAGACCATTTCCCAGCGCGTCGACAAGGCTCTCTCTGGCGAAACGGTGAATTACGAGACAGTCATACCCTATAAAGACGGTGGAGAACGTTACGTAAACGCTACATACATTCCAGATATAGATACAAATGGAAAAGTGAAAGGTCTCTTTGTACTCGCCCATGATATGACCGAGCACAAGAAAATCGAGGAGGAACTTCGCTTGTGGGCAAATGCATTTGAAGGTTGTGCACACGGGATTTCGATTAACGATCCGATCACCAACCGTATACTCGCCTGTAACCCTGCTTTTGCAAACATACATAAATGTCTGGTGGAAGATATAGTTGGCATCTCATCCATGGAACTTTATGCGTCTCCCGATCACAAGCTCGTACGCGGTCAAAATGAAAAAGCGGATCGGATCGGGCACGCTCGCTTCGAGGTTAATAGACTTCGGAAAGACAATTCGGTATTTAACGCATTGGTCGACGCGGTAAGCATCCGAGGCGAGGATGGAGTTACTATTTATCGAGTTGTCACAGTGCAGGACATCACAGAGAGTAAAGTATCAGAGGAGGCGCTGGTCAGAAGTGAAAAGCGCTATCGTTCTCTCTTTGAAAATACAACGAGTGGAATCGCACGCTGTCAGATGTTATACGATGAAATCGGTGTACCGTATGATTTCATTTATCTCGATGTCAATAAAGTATTCAGCAGCCTCACGGGATTGGAGAATGTGCTTGGCAAGCGCGTTACTGAGGCGATTCCGGGCATCCGCGAATCGAACCCCGAAATATTCGAAATCTATGGGAGGGTTGCGTTAACCAGGGAGCCAGAGAAGTTTGAAACATTCGTGCCAGGGTTGAACTCGGGCACTTGGTTTTCCGTATCGGTTTACAGCCCAGAAAAGGGATTTTTTGTAGCGGTGTTCGAGGTCGTCACTGAGCGGAGAGTGGCAGAGGAAAAAATCCGCAAGCTAAATGAAGAATTGGAACAACGCGTCATCGAGCGGACCTCACAACTGGAAGCCGCCAACAAGGAGTTGGAAGCTTTCTCCTATTCTGTTTCACATGACTTGCGCGCACCGCTTCGCGCCATTGACGGGTTCACGGGCATCCTTATCAGCGAGTATGAGTCAAAGCTGGACGAGGAAGGCAAGCGCCTCTGCAACATCATCAGTAAAGAATCACAGCGAATGGGACAGTTGATCAATGACCTGCTCGCCTTCTCAAGATTGGGACGCAAAGAATTGCGCTCTTCAAAGATTGACATGACCTCACTTGTAACATCCATCTTCGATGAGATGACCAGGGATGCGGCAAAGGAACGCATTGAGTTTCACATTGAAAAACTTCAACCCACCATCGGAGACCCCGCATTGATCCGTCAGGTGTGGACCAACCTTCTTTCCAACGCGATCAAGTTCACGTCACAGAAGGAGCGGGCTGTCATCGAGGTGGGAAGCACGCGAGGCGAGGATGAGATTATTTATTACGTACGCGACAACGGCGCAGGATTCGATATGGAATATGCGGACAAGTTGTTCGGTGTCTTCCAGCGATTACATAGTGAGGGCGAATTTGAAGGGACGGGGGTGGGTCTGGCTATCGTAAAGAGAGTGATTCATCGCCACGGCGGACGGGTTTGGGCGGAAGGCAAAATGGATGAGGGTGCCGTATTCCATTTTTCCCTGCCGAGAAAAGGAAACGACACATGATAAATTCGAATACAGTCGAAATTTTATTTGTTGAAGATAACCCACGGGATGCCGAGTTGACTGTCCGCGCTTTAAAAAAACATAATCTTGAGAACCTTCTTTTTCATGTGAAGGACGGGGCTGAAGCGTTGGACTATCTGTTCGCGCGCGGAAAGTACGAAGGCCGAAACATCAAGCATATCCCAAAGGTGATACTCCTGGACATGAAATTGCCCAAAATGAACGGTCTTGATGTTTTGCGTATTATCAAACAAGATGAGAATTTGTGTGTGATCCCGGTAGTGATCGTGACATCCTCCTCAGAAGACCCTGATATAAAAACCGCTTATGAACTGGGCGCAAACAGCTATGTGGTCAAGCCGGTGGAGTTTAATGCATTCCTCGACGCAATGAGTCGACTGGGCCTATACTGGATTCGTGTAAATCACCCATCGAAACGGGAAGATAAAAACTTCCTATAATGACAACCTTGTACAAGAGGTCAATTGCAAGTACTGAAGGAAAGAAAACGAGAGGTATTTGATTATGGGTAAGCCTGTCCATATTTTGATTGTTGAAGACCTACAAACAGACTTCGACCTGGCACAATACGAGATCCTCAAGTCTGTGGAAGATTGTGTATTCCAGAAGGTGGACACACGTAAGGATTTTCTAAACGCGCTCGAATCCTTTCAGCCAGATGTTATCCTATCCGATTACAGCATGCCGCGCTTCGATGGCATGACGGCTTTGAAACTGGCGCTTGAACATGCGCCCTTAATCCCTTTCATTGTTTGGACCGGTTCCATCAGCGAAGATGTTGCCGTGGAATGTATGAAGGCAGGCGCCAATAATTACATTCTCAAGGAGAATATCAAACGGCTGGGACCCACAGTAGCTCATGCACTAGAGGAGGGGCGTTTATTATCAGAACGTGCGCAGGCAAATGAGAAACTACAAAAGAGTGAGAAACGTTTCCGCGCACTGATCGAAAACAGCCTGGATAACATTTCCCTGTTGGCTGAGGATGGCACCTTATTATGGGAAAATCCGGCGGTCATGCGCACTTTGGGGTATGAGCAAGATGAGTTCGTCGGTCGGAATATCTTTGAATTAATGCATCCCGACGATATCAATTGGGCTACAAACACCTTTACAAAACTACTCAAAGATCCCAGAGGATATGAACGAGGAACTTTCCGGCTCAGACACCAAGATGGCACATGGCACTGGACCGAGGCAATAGCCGCAAATTTATTGAATGAGCCAAGCGTTGGCGCAATCGTCATTAATTATCGCGATGTTACAGAGAAAGAACGAGCGAAACTTGAAATAGAACAAAGAAATAATGATCTTGGATTGTTTAATGCGCTCAACGAAGCGGTTATTCGCGGCGATGGGATGGACACAATCGTAAAACTGCTCGGGAATGAGCTAAGGCGTATTTTTCACAGTGAAGAGTGCATTATCTTCATGCTCAGCCCGGACGGCAAATTCCTCACAATGCAACAGTATGATATCTCCCCTGCGATCAACCGACAGATTGAACAGTTGATTGGCGGCACCATTCCGCTGGTTCAGATACCCATTGAAGGACGCATTACATTTCAAACAGCATTGACTTCAGATCACGGCATCATCATAAAAGATATCGAAACGATCAGGAAGGGAATAGATGAAATTGCTACAGCTCCCTTCCTACAAGATGCGAACCGGGGAATGACACACGATCTTGCTTCACAGATTCATGATCTCCTTAATATTCAATCCGTTATTTCCATTCCTCTGGCCTCAGATCAAAAACCGATTGGGCTTTTGACTGTAACCAGTTCCAATATGTTCTCCGAAGACGATTTAAAACGCATCGAAAATATTGGCAAACAGTTGACATCGGCAATTCAACGTCAGCAAGCAAACGAGAAAATACAAAAGTCTGAAGAATTCCTTCAAAGCATACAAAATGCACTTTCAGCAACCATCGCCATTTTGGATGAACAGGGAACCATTGTACAAGTCAACTCAGCCTGGCGCAAATTTAGTGAGCTGAATGGACTAAAACATCCTAATGCAGGCATTGGTTTGAACTACCTTGATATTTGCGATTTAGCAACAGGACCCTACGCAGAGGAGGCGCCTGTAGTGGCTCACGCCATTCGAGATGTAATTGCCGGGCGAAGAAGAGAAGCCCTGATCGAATATCCCTGCCACACCCCCGGGGAAAAGCGATGGTTCATGTTACGCATCACTAGGTTTGAAGACAGAGCTCAAACCTGGGCAGTAATGGCGCATGAAAACATCACCGAGCGCAAACAGACAGAAGATACGCTCAAAGAAACAAGTGAACAATTCCGTACCTTGTTTGAAGCCTCACCGGAAGCAATCATACTGATCGATCCAAAGGGCAATTGGCCCATTCTGGACTGCAACGCAACCGCCTGTTCAATGAACGGGTACACACGAGATGAGTTAATTGGTCAATCCATCGACATACTCAACTTGACAGATGGGACGCCGGAAGAGCGGGCAGAGTATCTCAAAAATGTTCAAGAGGCAGGCGTTCTGCATCAAGAGATCTTGCATCGGCACAAGAATGGGACCGTATTCCCAATCGAAACATCAACATCCCTCATTACATTGGGCGGGCGCGAAGTGGTATTAGGTATTGATCGGGATATTACTGAGCACAAGCAGGCAGAAGAAAAGCTGGTAACCGAGCGTAATTTATTGAGTACATTGATCGAAAACATACCAGACAATATTTTTGTCAAAGATGTAAATAGTCGGATAGTCATAGATAACGCGGAGCATCGAGCCCAACTCGGGATAACCACTCTGGAGGAGGTTGTAGGCACGACAGATTTTGATTTCTTCCCCAAGGAATTGGCTTCAACATATTTTACCGACGAGCAGAATATCATAAAATCCGGTCAATCGATGATTAATAAGGAAGAACCTACTATCCATAGTAGCAGGGGGCGAACATGGCTCCTCACAACGAAAGTACCCCTACGCAATTCTCAGGGAGAGGTTACGGGCATTGTTGGCATTAACCGGGATATTACCGAACGTAAGCAGGCGGAAACAGCATTGCGGGCAAGCGAGGAAAAATATCGTTCCCTGTTTGAAGATGTGCCTATTGCGATCTGGGAGGAGGATTTCTCCGAAGTTAAAAAACGTCTGGATTCCTTGAAACAAACAGGGGTCACCGATTTTCGCACCTATTTCGCGTCCAACCCTGAGATAGCACTTCAATGTCTAAAATTGATCAAAGTTCTGGACGTGAATAGCACAGCACTACAAGTGTTTGAAGCGGATAGTAAAGAAGACTTGATCAAGGAAACTATGCATTCATTGTCTCTGGGAGAGCAGGAAAATATGCTCGATAATCTCATTGCCATCGCGGAGGGTAGAACCAAACACGCATGGGAAGGCTCTGATGAAACATTGACGGGCAAGCCCATCGAGGTCGGTCTGAGTTGGTCTGTGGTTCCGGGGTACGAGCATGATTTTTCCAAGGTCATTGTGACAACTATCGATATTACAGAACGTAAGCAGGCAGACCAGCAGTTGAAACGTTCTTATTCCATGCTGACGGCAACGTTTGAATCCACAACGGACGGTATCCTGGTGGTTACATTGGATCATAAGATATCCAGTTTCAATCGTAAATTCCTGGAGCTTTGGCGAATTCCCTACAGAATTGCAGCCAAAAAAGACGAACATGCCGTTCTGGAATTTATGCTGGACCAATTGAAAGACCCATCCGCTTTTGCTTCTAAAGTGGAACAACTTCATCTTTCACCTGAAGATACTTCTTTCGATGAGTTGGAGTTCATCGATGGGCGTGTGTACGAGCATTATTCCCAACCACAACGATTAGACGACACCATCGTGGGCCGCGTTTGGAGCTTCCGCGATATCACCGAGCGTAAGCTGGCAGAGGAAAGACTGCACGAAAGTGAAATCCGTTTTGCAGGCATTGTCAACACCGCCATGGACGCTGTCATCAGTGTGGATTCCGAACAGCGTGTCGTATTATTCAACCCGGCTGCGGAACGAATATTTGGATGCAAAGCCAGCGAGGCTCTAGGGCAGCCAATTGACCGCTTCATTCCAGACCGATACAGGGACGTGCACAAAAAAAACATCACCACCCTTGGACAAACGGGCACGAGCAGCCATATCATGGGACATTCAAGGTCACCAGTAACAGCCTTACGGGTGGATGGAACAGAATTTGCCATCGAAGCATCCGTCTCACATACTACAGCGGGAGACGAACATCTTTATACGATCATCCTACGGGATATTACCGAACGCAAACAGGCAGAGGAGGCGTTGCACGCCCGCGATGAACTATTGCGTGAAGCACAAAGAATTTCGCGCCTTGGGCATTACGATTTAAACGTTACAACCGGCACCTGGAAAAATTCAGAAACACTGGATGATATTTTCGGCATTGACGAAAAAAACTATGTCAAGGACGTCGAAGGCTGGGTAAGTTTCATACATCCTTCCCAGCAGGAAGAGATACATAACTATCTCACTAAAAATGTTTTAAGTGAACATAATCCATTTGATCGGGAATATCGGATCGTAAGAAAGAATGACCAACAGGAAAGATGGGTTCATGGTTTAGGCAGGCTGGAATTCAATGACAACAACAACCCAGTCCGATTGATCGGCACAATTCAGGACATCACTGAACGTAAGGAGGTGGAACAGGCACTCCTTCAAAGTGAGGAACGTTACAGACAACTCCTCAATGTGGCGCCGATTGGTGTTGCTGTCCACATTGAGGGAAAACTGGTTTTTGCGAATGAAACCGCTGCTCATATTGTAGGAGCCAATTCTATCAAGGAAATGATTGGTACTCCGGTTATGGATATTGTACACCCTGATGAAAGGGAAGAAACCATAGAGATCCTTCACCGGATGTTGAAAGGTGAACAAGATCTCTACCCGCGGGAGGAACGGTTTATCCGCCTGGATGGCTCGATCATTAACGTGGAAGTCATTGCCACCCCTCTTACATACATGGATAAACCAGCGGTGCAGGTGGTCATACAGGATATTACCGAACGTAAACGCGCCGAACAAGAGATCAGACGTCAACTCACAGAGTTGGAAGCGTTATACGAGAATGGACTGGCAGTCGGTCGTCTATTAAAACCACGCGAGATCGGGGAGCGGCTGATAGGCACATTTACACAATACCTTTCCTGGCATCACGTTACCATTCGCACTATCAAGGAAGGCGGTGACGAACTTGAACTCGTCGCTTATAGCCTGCCTCATATAAAAGAGAATGAAAGAAATCAAGCAGAGCAAAATTTTTCCACTCTTATTAATAAAGTAGGACAAGGTATGAGCGGTTGGGTTGTTCAAACTGGCAAACCCATCCGCACCGGCAATGTCCACGATCACCCTCAATATGTGGATATATATAAGGGGATTCAATCGGGGTTATATATGCCGCTCACCGTCGGCGAGCGTGTCATCGGCGTAATTAGTGTGGAAAGTGAAAAACCTGATGCGTTCAGCATTCAAGATGAACGTCTGCTGGCAACACTGGCAAGCCAGGCTGCCATTGCATTTGAAAACGCGCGTCTCTACCAGGAGATTCAACAGGAGCTATCCGACCGCAAGCGGGCAGAATTTGTCATTCAAAAACGTTTCGAACTGATCGAATTCTCCAACAGTCACTCACTGCAAGAGTTGATACAAAAAACACTGGACGAGGTCTGTGCTTGGACTTAAAGCACCATCGGTCTCTTCCAGTTTATTGAAGAAGATCAGGTTAACCCGAAGATGCAAATCTGGTCTAAGAATGCGTCCCAGCAGCTCCACGGCGCTGAAAGGGAGACCCTGCATATGCCGACGGACCAGGCTCGAGCGTGGTCTGAGGCGATCAGTCAAAGGCGCGCAATCATCCAAAACGATTACCAATCCACATCGAATAAGAAAGACCTGCCTGAGGGTAATGTTCCATTAATGCGTGAGCTGATCGTACCCATCGTTCGCAGAGAAAAGGTAGTGGCTGTGATCGGGGTCGGGAACAAGCCTCACGAGTATATAAACCACGATATTGAGACCACAGAGCGGTTCGCCGATTACGCCTGGGATATCATGGAACGAAAGCAAATGGAAATCACGCTTGAGGAGGACCGCAACCAACTGGCAAAGCGCGTCAACGAACGTACAGCCGACCTCAGCCGCGCCAACTCAAATCTGGCGCGCGCCCTGCGCGTGAAGGATGAATTCCTTGCCAACATGAGTTATGAATTGCGCACACCCCTGAATGCCATTTTGGGGCTTTCAGAGAGTTCTGGAGAGCAAACAGCCGGACCACTCAATGAGAAACAAGCTCGTTATATAGGAACGATCAGTGAAAGCGGGCACCATCTTCTTTCATTGATCAATGATATTCTTGATCTCGCCAAAGTCGAGGCGGGGCAGATTACTCTCGATATCAACAAAGTGGATGTTCACTCGGTCGCTGAGGCAAGCCTGCGAATGATTAAGCAAATGGCACAAAAGAAGAAGCAGGATGTGCACCTGGAGATCGATCCAAAGACGAGGATGATCTGGGCTGACGAACGACGTCTGAAACAGATGTTGGTCAACCTATTGAGCAACGCGGTCAAATTCACACCGGAGAGCGGAAAGCTTGGCTTGAAAATCCAGGGGGATCAGGAAAATAACAAAGTCTCCTTTATCGTGTGGGATAATGGAATCGGCATCAGCCAGGGTGATTTATCCCAATTGTTCCATCCCTTTGTTCAATTGGATTTAGGACTTGCCCGCGAATCAACAGGCACCGGCTTGGGACTGGTACTGGTTGCACAAATGGCACGTCTTCACGGAGGCAGTGTGACCACATTCAGTGAGCCGGGAAAAGGAAGCCAATTCACCATCACCCTGCCTTGGGAACCCGGCACAGTGACTGATGTTGAAACCAAGCTGAAAAATACCGGAGAACTTCGCCATATAGATCCCGACGAAACCAACAAATACACCATCCTGTTGGTGGAAGACACCAACGAGGTCACCATGATGATCAAGGATTATCTGGATTTGATGGGATTTAAAACAGTCACCGCACAGGATGGCATTGAAGGTATCGCCCAGGCAAAATTAACCCACCCCGATCTGATCTTGATGGATATTCAAATGCCTCGCATGAATGGGCTGGAAGCCACCCAAAAACTTAGAGCCGAGTCGGAGTTTAAAGACACCCCCATCGTTGCCCTGACAGCCCTTGCCATGTCAGGTGACCGGGAACAATGTCTGGCGGCTGGCATGAACGAATATATTAGCAAGCCGGTCCACCTCAAAGCCCTGGTCAAGATTATTGATAATTTACTCTCTGCGAGAGAGGAGAAGCCCAAATCTCAATGAGTACAATACTAATTGTGGATGACGATGCAAGCGCTCGCGAGACTCTGGTTGCCATGCTCGAAGGAGAGAAGTATCAACTTGAATTAACCAGGGATGGCTTTGAGGCACTTAAGTCGCTTGAACAGCTCGAGCCGGATTTGATCCTGCTGGATGTGATGATGCCCGGCATGGACGGATTTGAGGTATGCCGCCGCATCCGTTCCATGCCCAAACTTGCTGAGGTGCCGATCATCCTTCTCACTGCCCTGGATGATCGCGGCTCCCTCCTGCGCGGGCTTGAATCTGGCGCCGATGATTTTCTCTCCAAACCGATAGATCGCAATGAATTAAGAGCGCGCGTACGCACGATCACGCGCTTAAATCGATATCACACTTTGATGGAACAACGCAAAGAAATGCTTGAGATGGCAGAACGTGTTATCACCGCACAGGAACAGGAACGACAACACATCTCGCGCGAACTGCATGATGACCTGGGGCAGGCGCTTACAACGCACCTGTTAACTTTGCGCGACCTTCAAAGTGACCTTACCATTCCAGTCGAAACCATATCAGAGAAATTACAGGCACTGTACACACAGGGCGCTGAAATATCTGTAAAAATACGCACGCTTGCACATAACTTGCGCCCACCGGTTTTAGACACATTGGGATTGAAAGTTGCCATGCAAACGTATTGCAATGAATTTGCCCGCCGCGCACACACTCCAGTCACATTTGAGGCGGACGAAAACCTTCCTACGCTCCCTGATATGTTCAACATTACACTTTATCGTGTTTTACAGGAAACGCTTACCAACATCATTAAACATGCAGAAGCCAGCCAAGTCTGGGTTGATTTAACCATCGAAGATCGGACGATTACATTAACGGTTCAAGATGATGGTCATGGATTCGTAGTGGGAGATGTGCAGTCAAACGGGATCGGGCTGAAGGGCTTGCGTGAAAGAATGCTCCTGGCGGGTGGAAATTTCAGCATCAGTTCCAGTCCGGTACGGGGCACTATTGTTATGGCACAGTTCACCCTACCTGAAGGGCATACAATACATGAGGCATTATGATACAAGTACTCATCGCTGAAGATCATCTCATGGTTCGAGCTGGCATCCGCGCATTACTGGAGAGGGAGGTTGACATCCATGTAACAGGAGAGGCGTCCAACGGACAGGAAGCCGTGGAAATGACCCAGGAACTCAAACCGGATGTTTTGGTTATGGACATCATGATGCCGCGCATGAACGGTATTCAAGCCGCGGAAAATATTCGCAATCTAAAACTTTCTACACACATCCTCATCTTATCCATGTATGCAGATGAGGGGCTTGTACACCAGGCTTTGCAATATGGTGTCAAGGGTTATGTCCTGAAGTCGTCTGTCAGCGACGAGTTGATACGGGCAGTGCGTGCAATTGCCACCGGACAGACGTACTTGAGCGCTTCCATTTCAGAGATCGTCCTGGAAAGTGCCATACATGCGAACACTTCCAGGCAGAAGGACGATCCATTATCCAATCTGTCACCGCGCGAAAAAGAGATCCTTCAGTTGATTGCCGAGGAACATACCAGCGCGGAGATTGCGCAGTTGCTCTTTATCAGCGAGAAAACGGTCGAAAAGCACCGCGCCAAATTGATGGAAAAGTTGAACGTCCACAATGTCGCCGGGCTGGTCCGTCTGGCGGTCAAATATCGGCTTGTGGACCGCGATACTTGACCGTCGTCCCAATGAATAAGGGAATTCCCGTATAGGCACTTTTTTTCATGTGTGTATGATTAGGGTAATCAACAGACAATTTACTTGATGAATCAAGGAGCGTTAAATGAGCAGTACTGTCTTAATCGTTGACGATGAATCCTCGGGGAGACAAACACTCGAGTTTGTGTTGGAAGGGGAAGGCTACAACATCGAAATGGCGGAAAACGGCATCCAGGCAATTGAAATGGCGAAACAGCTATTACCTGATGTCATCCTGTTGGATGTAATGATGCCGGGCATGACGGGGTTTGAAGTGTGCCAGCATATTCGCAACGATCCTGCCGTTGCGGAGATTCCCATTATTATTCTCACTGCCCTTGACGATCGCGATTCCCTTTTGAATGCGCTGAAAGCCGGGGCGGATGACTTCATTTCAAAACCCTTTGATCGCTTTGAATTGCGCGCGCGGTTATTTGGAATTACACGTCTCAACCGTTATCAAAAACTCGTCAAGGAGCGTTCCAACCTTATGGAACTCAACAGGCAACTGTTGACCGCCTATGAGGCGACCATCGAAGGCTGGTCACACGCCATGGACTTGCGGGATAAGGAAACCGAGGGACACAGCCGCCGCGTAACTGAACTAACCTTGAAACTGGCAAAAGCATTTGGAATGAGTGAGGAAGAATTGCTCCATATTCGCCGGGGATCGCTCTTACATGATATGGGAAAACTTGGCGTTCCCGATTCGATTTTACATAAACCAGCCAGCTTAACAGATGAAGAGTGGACCGTCATGCGGAAACATCCCCAATTTGCTTACGAAATGCTCTATCCCATTGAATACCTTCGCTCCTCATTGGACATTCCTTACTGCCATCATGAAAAATGGGATGGGACGGGTTACCCTCGCGGCTTGAAAGGCGAGGAAATCCCCATATCTGCGCGCATTTTTGCAATCGTTGATGTATGGGATGCGCTCACGTCGGATCGCCCCTACCGCCCCGCGTGGACAAAAGAGAAGGCTTTATCTTATATCCAGGAACAGTCTGGAAAACACTTTGACCCACAATTGTATAGTTTGTTTTTGAAAATTATCGGTTAACCTAAACAAAAGAGACTCTCGTACGAGAGTCTCTTTTGTTTAGCTGGGGATCAGGGATTCGAACCCCGATTTCCACGTCCAGAGCGTGGCGTGCTGCCGTTGCACCAATCCCCAATAATCCAGCGGGCGGTATTGTAACATGCGTTATAGGAGCAAGCAAGTGACTTACTTCCGTGCAGCACGGCGTGTGTTATCCTCCATATCGAGCAGAATCAAGAGAGCTTTTGAGAAGCCCTGCAACCCGAAGAAATAGAAAACACCGGGAAGCGGCTGTTGAAGATATGGGGAGAACATGCTAAAAACAGAAAGGAAATTCTCGCTGCCTTTGGCAAAAAACAAGCCATTGAAAACCTGCGAAAGGAAAAGTAACAGAGAAAACGCCCAACTCAGCAAGTAGATGGTCAGTATCACCCACGAGACAATCTCCGCCGCACGAGTGATGCGCAGAACACTGTCCCGGTCAAAGTACGTGCCTAAAAATCTTTCCTGTTTTTCGTTTGATTCGCTCATATAAGCCTCCATGTGGATTATACCCATACAGTCATAAATTTGCCCTTTCGATATACTGGAAAGAGCAATTTGTAACCGGGATATATTACATGTTGTGTTTGTTATAATTGAGAAACTCCGTCAGCCACGAAAAAGTTCCCGAAACAGAGGGCAGGCTGAGGTTAAGAGCGAAACGACACTCGCACCTGACGCACACTTGCCCCGAGCGCAAGTGTCGGGGAGTGCAGGTGAGATCACATCCAAGAGAAGAGATTAAGAATGAATCCAGAAGAGACAATCAGCAGAATCCCCACATTCATCCGTGAAGCCGTGGAAGAAGATTTGAAAAATGGACGCTTCAACTACGTCCGCACGCGCCTGCCACCTGAGCCAAACGGGTATCTGCACATCGGACATGTCAAAGCTTTTTTGATCGACTATTTCACTGCCAAAGAGTTTGGCGGTGAGTTGATTTTGCGTTTCGATGATACCAACCCATCCAAAGAAGAGACCGAGTTCGTTGATGCCATTGAAGACGATGCCTCCTGGCTGGGAATCAAGTGGGCAAAGGTGACATTTGCCTCTGACTACTTTGATACGCTTTACGAGTGGGCTGTACGACTGGTCAAGATGGGACTGGCTTACGTGGACGACCAGACGAAGGAGGAAATGAGCGCTAATCGCGGCACCCTGCCCAAAGGAACGAAGTGGAGCGAGACCGAATCAGCCATTAAGCCTGGGGTTGATTCGCCTTATAGAGATCGTTCTGTCGAAGAAAACCTTGACCTGCTCGAACGCATGAAGAATGGTGAATTTCCCGAGGGGAGCCGGGTGTTGCGAGCAAAAATCGATATGGCGCACTCCAACCTGCTCCTACGCGATCCGGTAATGTATCGCATTATGCACGTACATCATCACCGCACTGGCGATAAGTGGCATATCTATCCGATGTACGATTGGTCGCATGGACAGAACGACTCGATGGAAGGTGTCACACATTCGTTGTGCTCCAATGAATATATTATTCACCGTCCGCTGTATGAGTGGTTTCTGGAAAAATTAGGCGCCTTCCCCAGCCGCCAGATCGAGTTTACGCGCTTGAATCTGACTTATGCAATGATGAGCAAGCGCAAACTTCGCAAGCTGGTTGAGACTGGTGTTGTGAGCGGCTGGGACGATCCGCGCCTGACCACCCTGCGTGGATTGCGCCGCCGCGGCGTGCCCCCTGAAGCCATCGTCAACTTTATAACTGGCATGGGTGAAACCAAAAACGATAGCTGGGTGGAAATGGCGCAGTTCGACGCTATCATTCGCGATGAACTGAACAAGCGCGCACAACGTCGTATGGCGGTATTACATCCGCTCAAACTTGTCATTGATAATTATCCTGACGGACAAACCGAAGAAATGGACGCGGTCAACAACCCCGAAGACACGTCCGCGGGGACGCGCAAAGTCCCCTTTTCGAAGATACTTTATATCGAGCAAAATGATTTCCGCGAGACGCCACCGCCCAAGTATTTCCGTCTTTACCCCGGCAACGAGGTACGGTTGCGCTACGCCTATCTGATCAAATGCACACATGTTGTCAAGAATGATGCAGGCGAAGTGATCGAAGTCCATTGCACGTATGATCCGGCTTCACACGGCGGCGAAGCGCCAGATGGACGCAGGGTCAAATCCACCATTCATTGGGTTTCCGCAGAGCACGCTGTACAGGCAGAGGTGCGGATGTACGATCCGCTATTCACCGTGGAACGCCCCGATGACGGCGAATTGGAAACCATATTAAATCCCAATTCGGTGGAAGCTTTGGAAAACACCTGGGTGGAATCTGCCTTGGCAGACGCTAAAGTAGGCGACACTATCCAATTCGAACGTACTGGGTATTTCTGCATCGATCCCGATTCACGCTCCGGCAAACTTGTTTTCAATCTAACCGTAAACCTGAGAGATACGTGGTCGAAGATACAGAAGAAAAGCAAATAATATCCATGCCAGACAACCCCTCCCAAAAGTTTCAAGATCTGCTCCTCCGTTTCTCACAAGCCGAAGAAGCGGAGGTCAGGCAACAAGTCGAATCTGAAATTTGGCGCGAGTTCGGTGCAGAGTACGCCGTCTTTGTGTTGGATATGTCTGGCTTTTCATTGCTGACACGCAAGTACGGGATCGTCCATTATCTTTCGATGGTCAAGCGGATGCAACTGACAACCGAACCCATCGTCAAGTCGTATGGCGGAAGCATGATCAAATACGACGCGGATAACTGTTTCGCAGTCTTCCCCGGCCCGCTTTCGGCGGTCAACGCGGCAATCGCCATGCAACATGCCTTCGAAGCGTCCAACCTGCTGACGTCGGACGACCTCGATATTTACATTGCCATTGGAATTGATTATGGCAAACTGTTAATTATCGGGAACGAAGATTGCTTTGGAGACCCGGTCAACCGCGCCTCCAAAATGGGAGAGGATATTGCCGCGGGAGGTGAAATTCTCATCACAAGAGATGCCATGGGAATGATCCCCAAAGAAGCAGGGATCAAGGCACACGAGATGAATGTTTCGATATCGGGAATTGACATCCCCGCTTTTTCGATTGAGTATCGAGGGAAATAATCCCTTAAGCGAATTACTCAAAGCAGCACACAATGCTTACGCGCAATTCCTGAAGCCACCCTTCTCTGAAAAAATTATCAACCGAACACTTTCGGGTTAATTCTCAAAACTTTAACATAAAAACTCTTGCACACACGACTATTGGTTTTATAATGTGCCGGAATTCAATACCACAAAGAGGCGCAATTAATGTCCAAACCAGCTTTTCGTGTCTACTTCAACGACAGCAAGCAGTGGGTCAACGTGTATGTTGCCAATAGCCCCGCCTGGTTCAAGCGCAAGAATCAATGCCACGCGTACTATATCGCGGCAGAAACCCGCAAACAACGGGAGGGACTTTTTGGGTACATCTACTTGAGCGAATTGAACCTCTCCCCCATGGCGCATGAACTGGTCGCACACGAAGTCCAGCACCTGATCTTCGACTGGGTGCTCACCCGCAAAGGCATGAAGATGACTGAGCAAAACGAGGAACGCATCGCCACAATGACCGGCGAAATCGCCCGCCGTTTCTGGCGTAAATACGAACACTGGACAATCTCCCAACCCAAGCCAAAACCAAAACCCAAGCCCAAACGCCGCCCAGTCCCTCGCAAAGGCAGGCGGGTACAACGCAAGACTCGCAAATCACTGTAATGCAAAAATCCCCGCTCGTTTTGAGTAGGGATTTTTCATACTAACGAGTGTTGCTCTATTTACAAGTGGTTTCGAACTGCTTGCGCTCAACCACCAGAGTTAGGCAGTGACCTTACATACTCTCCAACAACTCAATCGCCTTCTGCAACCTCTCCAGCACCTTCTCCCGCCCAATGATCTCCATCGACTCGAATAACGGCGGGCTCACCTTCTGTCCCGTCACCGCCACACGCACGATCCCAAAGACCTGACCAGCACTCCACCCCGACCCTTCCACATACTCACGCATCGGCGGCTCAGCAGTCTCGTGCGACAGCCCCGGTAATGACGACAAAATCTCATGCGCCTTCCTCGCGATCTCAGCGGACTGCTTCGCATCGAGTCCCTTGGCGATCAACTCATCTGGGTTCGGCTCCACATTCTCCTTGGAAGAAGAAACTTGCGAACGCTAGACAATCATCCAGCGTGACAAGTCGCTCGCGGATCAAAGGCGTGACTTTGAGCAACGTGTCATCGTCTACGGGTAAGCCTGCTCCGGTGAGATAAGGCTTGATCCTGGCTGACAACTCCTCGGTCGGCATGAGGCGGATGTGTGTCCCGTTAAAATGATCCAACTTCTGGAAATTGATCGCGGCAGGTGACGCAGTCAACGAGTCGATGCTAAATCGCTCCACCATCTCATCCAAAGACATCACATCATCTTCCGCCACACCCCAACCCATCAGGGCGATCCAATTCAAGACGCCTTCGGGCGTATATCCCAGTTCGTTCATATCCTTGATGAAGACCGAATGACCGTCCTTCATCGCAATGGACGTATCACGCTTGCTGAGCTTGCCCTTGCCGCTCGGCTTGAGAAAAACGGAGAGATGAACCCAAACCGGCTCATCCCAACCGAAGGCACGATAGATCTGCACATGCAAAGGGAACGTGCCCAGCCACTCGGAACCGCGCAGGACATGCGTGATGCCCATCTCGTGATCGTCCACCACCGCCGCGAGATGATACGTGGGCAAACCATCCGATTTCAACAAGACATAATCGTTGAGTTGCTTGTTCTCAGTGAGGATGTCACCACGTAAATGATCGTGAGCAACCGTGGTTCCCTCACGCGGCATCTTGAAACGGACAACATACTTCTCACCGCTGGCAATGCGTTTTGCGGCTTCATCGGGAGCGATTGTGCGACAAGTCCCATCGTAATGCGGATTCTCTTTTCGCTTTTGCTGTTCCTGTCGCACACTCTCCAATCGTTCGGGGGTGCAGAAACACGGAAAGGCATGTCCACTATTGATTAGCGTTTGAATATGCTTTTGATAGATCTCGCGGCGATCCGTCTGGCGATAGGGACCATGAGGTCCACCAACATCAGGACCTTCGTCATAATCCAATCCCAGCCAATGAAGACCATCTATAAGCTCCTGCTCCGAGCCGGGGACGGTTCGCTGAACATCCGTGTCTTCGATGCGCAGGATGAATTGTCCGCCCGTCTTTTTGGCGAGCAGGTAACAATACAAGCGCAACGCGGGCGGTAGCGATGTGCATGTGCCCGGTCGGTGAGGGTGCAACGCGTGTTCGTGCAGGTTTGATCGTCAAGTTAATTCTCCCAATTTATTTATACTTCGAGCTGAGCCGAGCGCAGACGAAGCGCAGTTTTGCAGGTAACTCTGCGTCTCGTCTACGGCTTTCGACAAGCACGAAAGCCTCCGCTCGACGCGATAATGATATTCCTAAAAATCCAATTGTCTGTTCCGCATGGCGACACTTTCGACCAATCCAATGCCAAGCATCAGGGCGGTGAGACCGCTGCCACCGTAACTAATGAACGGCAATGGCAAACCCGACACTGGCACGATGTTCAAATTTACGCCGATATTGACCATGCCTTGAAAGAAGATCAGGGTTGCCACGCCATAGGCAATGGTCATGCCAGCCACATCGCGCGCCTTTTGTGCAGCACGCAAACATCTCCAAACCACCAACGCAATAATGACAATAACAAGAAACGCACCCACTAAACCAAATTCCTCTGAAATGGCTGAGAAGATAAAATCGGTATGGCGTACCTTCAAAAAACGTAATTGTGTCTGCGTGCCGTGTCCATAGCCTTTGCCAAATAAACCACCTGATCCAATGGCAACAAGCGCCTGTTGTACGTTATATGTCGCGCCGAAGGTGGCATTCGGGTCAGGTAAAATGAAGTTCACAATACGTTGTTGTTGATAATCCTGCAAGCCTGGAATTTTGATACCCGCGGCAGAAAGGACCACGACACTTCCGACCGCCAGGATGGCAACACCACCAAATATTGCAATATGCTTAAGTTGGATTCCATTGAACCACAACAGCGATGCAAGGATCACCATCAGCACAACGACATTGCTCAAGTTGGGTTGCAGAAGGATCCAAATGCCAAGTGACATCACCCAAAGGAAAGCGACTATGATCCAGCGTAAATCACGAGGTCGGTCCTGGGTCTTATCAAAGTAACGCGCCAGCAAAAGGATCGCGGCGATCTTCGTAAATTCTGTTGGCTGTAGGAACAACACACCCACCTGAAACCAGCGCGCCGCGCCAAACACTGCCTGTGCGCTCAAGTATAAGGAAATCAACAGAATACTCGTTACGATCAAGATGGGACGATATAACGCAATCCAAAAGCGATAGTCTATCGCCGCAAACACGAAAATAACTACCAACCCGATAAGGGCAAAATAGATCTGGCGATTGATGAGAGGCAGTAATATTTCATTCCCCGCCACCGCCGAACGGATCATGGTTGTACCAAAAGCAGTGGCAAGCACCACCGCACCCAACAACCAGAAATCAAAATAACGCCACGAAACGTCGCGAAGCATTCTTACTTACGTGTCTTGCTTTTTCGGCGACGCGCAGCCTTCAGTGGAATATCCGCCACGAGGCGTTGTGAACGCCCATCATGCTCCACGCCAAATCGCATGGATGCCGCGTCGATCTCAACGTGACGGCTGATCGTTGCAACCAGATCATCTCGAAGCGAATCAAGCTCCGCCGGAGTCAGATCCGTACGGTCATAAATCAGAACCAGTTGAAGGCGCTCCTTGGCGTTATCCGCACTTTTCTTTTTTCCGAGAAGTCTGTCAAAGAAAGTCATGTCAATTCCTCCCCGTTAATTTCTGAATACGCTGCCACAAACCACTTCCACTATCCAGGTCCATAAATGGGACAGTCTCACCGCGCACACGTTTCGCGATATTACGGAACGCCTGCCCGGCTTTACTCTTAGGGTCAGAAGCAACGGGTGCGCCACGATTGGAACCAATGATCACATTTTGATCTTCAGGGACAATACCAATCAATTCAATTGCAAGCAAATCAAGAACATCCTCGGCGGAAAGCATATCATGATTTCTGACAAGTGTTGGATTTAGGCGATTGATGACAAGCGAAGCCGGGCCCTTTTCCTCCGCCTCAAGAATGCCGATGACCCGATCTGCATCACGCACCGCACTGACTTCTGGATTGGTGATCACAAATACACGATCTGCGGCGGCGATGGCATTTTTGAAACCGCGTTCGATACCGGCGGGCAAATCGATCAACACAAAATCACATTCGGGGCGCAACTCTTTGATCAGGCGATTCATATCACTGGGTGAAACAGCATTCTTGTCGCGCGTCTGCGCCGCTGGGATGAGATATAGCTCGGGTAATTTCTTGTCGCGTATCATCGCCTGTTTCAAACGACAACGTCCCTCGATCACATCCACAATGTCGTACACAATACGATTTTCAAGCCCAAGGATCACATCCAGGTTGCGGAGACCAATATCACCATCAATACAAACAACCTTGGAACCTTCCATTGCAAGAGCAACAGCAAGGTTCGCAACGGCAGTGGTCTTGCCTACTCCACCTTTTCCTGATGTGATCGTAATGACTTGTGCGGGCATGTATTTTTCCTATGCTAAAGATGTTAGCCGGTCGTCCAGAATTCAGCCTGAAGAGTTCCTTCTTCATTAATTCGTGCGATCTCCGGCTTCGGGTTTTCACGTGGTTTCAACGCCGTAGAGACTTCATCCGCAATGCGCAATTGGGTAGGTGAGAGATCGAGGGCACAAATGACGGCACTTTTATTCCCTTTGGCTCCTGCATGAACCATCCCGCGCAAGCGTCCCCAGATGATAACGTTTCCTTCTGCAACGATCTCAGCGCCAGGGTTGACATCGCCCAGAACAACGACATGACCGGCAAATTCAATTCTTGTTCCCGAGCGAAGCGTGCGACTTAGAAACAAAGCTGTCTCTTCTCCCAAATCTTCCACGGAAAATTGACGTGTCTCTTCAGGACGCTGTTTCGATATACGGGTCGCCAATCCAAGCAGTTGAGCGGTTTGCTCCGTAGTGGGAGATTCGCTGATGACTGCCCACAGGAAGATACCGCGCTCTGAAAGCCTGTCGCGAAGCTCTACCATCTCGTTGACGTGTAGTATCTGACTTGTTACATCCAATGCCAGCCTGGCACCTTGAAAAAAAGCCGGCTGAGCATCTACCCAAGTCATCAAGGCAGCGCGCTGTTCCTCCCACGGAGCATCGTCCAATGAGACAAGCAGTCCGTCGCGTAATCCTTTGATCTGAATTAGTGAATTTATCTCATTCATTGAGGAAAAGCCGTGTCAGGTTGGCAAATTATAGCATGAAGTCCCTTTCTACTTTTATTCACCCGCGCCGTTTGCAATATCAATGGATTTAAGTTCAAAATAGGCTTTCATCACACGCGCCACAATGGGAGCGGCAACCGTTCCGCCTTCACCGCCATTGTATGCAAATGCAAGGATGGCGATTTCAGGGTCATCGAAAGGTGCGTACGCCAAAGTCCATGCGTGTGTGGGCCATGCACCAAAGCGGCAACGGTTTGCCTTATTAGCCACATCATCACAATATTCAGCTGTGCCAGTTTTGCCTGCAACAGCGATCGGCAATGGATAGATCACATTAAATCTTTTGTAAAGGGTACCCAGTGGATTCTCTGTAACAGCCAGCCGCGTCCCGGTGCGTACCGCGTCTACCGTGGAGGGTTGAACTATCTTGGTCTTTCCTGTTTCATCACAATATCCCTGCGCACAGCTAAATTCTTTGATCAACGGCGTCGTAGTAATATCCCATTTCATATTGGGGACGAAAGGCGATATCTGGTAGCTTCCCTGAGGCGGTGCAGAAAGAAGTTCATCAGGTTTGATGGGATTGACCCATACCGTTCGCGTCCTATTTTCTGAGTCAACAACGGTTTGAGATTCGTAGACAGAAAAGTCATTTGGGTCAAACCAAGCTGGAACGACGCGTCCTTCACTATCCAGCACTTCACGGACAACAGTAGGCTGCATCAATTTGCCATGGTTGGCAACCGTTGCTCCAGACATAAGAACCTGCAAAGGCGTGGCAAGTACATATCCCTGTCCTACGCTTGCAATATACGTATCCCCAGTAGACCAGTTCTCGCCTGTATTAATACGCTTCCATTGCGGTGAAGGGATCAATCCATTCTCTTCACCGGGGAGCTGGATGCCCGATTTAGCTCCATACCCCAACGCACGCGCATATTCACCAAGACGGAAAATACCTAAACCTTCAGGAATTTCATCTCCATAACCGCCGCCAAGTTTATAGAAACAAACGTTACTTGAATAGGCAATACAATGGAAGAAATCCAATGCGCCAAAGCCTGCTTCGTTAATAACGCCATTGCGGTCATAAATCCAATCCACGAAAGGACGTGAGTTCGCGTCGGTACAGGGGTCTGTAGGGCGAAATCGTTCACACAATACAAGTTTGCCGGGAGTCTTGACGATCTTTCCGGGTGCGATGACGCCTTCATTGAATGCACCCGTAGCCGTTGAAAGCTTAAATGTAGATCCCGGAGGAAATTCAGCAGAGATCGCATTATTCACCAATGGCTTGCGGGGATCTTCACTTAGTTGTTGATAGTAATAACCAGGGATAAAACGTTCCATGCGGTTATTCTCGAACGAAGGATAAGAGACCATTGCAAGGATCTCGCCTGTCTTTGGGTTCATTGCGATTACAACGCCGCTGGAGATACGGACCGTATTATTAAAATCGGTATTCCAATAATTGATCTCGTCCGTAAGAGCAGATTCTGCCGCTTTTTGCAGGCGAGTATCAATCGTCAGAACAACATTATTCCCGGCAACAGAAGATACAGGTGGTTGTAAGTTGCGAAGTTCCTGACCTGCAACATCGACCTGCACGACGCGCAATCCGTTTTGACCTGTTAATACGTCATCAAGGGATGTTTCGACGCCCGCGTAACCGATCTTGTCACGATTGGGGATAAAGCCTCGCGCGCGATAAGCAGCTTCTTGTGAGGCAGGAATCGGGCCAAGAATCCAACTATGTCGGCAGTCAAAGATCCGGTTGGATAATCTCGTATGGGTTCAATTTCCACAGCCACCCCGGGCCAATCCACGGCTTTTTCACGAACGATACGCGCGAGTTCTTCGCTGATATTACAAGCGATCTTAACCGGTGTATAAGGTGCGAGCGACTCGCCAAGAGCTACCATATCCGCAATTCCGGGACCTGGCACACAAGCAGAAAACAACTTGGCATTGTCAAGCAATTCAGTGGTAACGGGTCCACCAGTAGGCACACCTGTCAGTTCGGAAACATCGCGATAGATCTGCTGAATATCAGCCTCGTCATCCGGCAACGCGGCAGGCGTTATTACAACATTATAGGAAGGGATATTGCGCGCAAGCACATACCCATTACGGTCATAAATAATGCCGCGCGCCGCAGGATCGCTTATATCGACTGTGTAATTATCAACCGCCTTGTTGAGATACGACTGTTCTTGAAAGACCTGTAAATTCACCAGACGAAATGCAATCGCAGTGATGACCGCGATAATCACACCGTAGATGACAAGCACGCGCCAGACCGGGACTTGAAATTTGCTCACCGTTCCTTGATTCATTCGACCTCCACACTGGGATACGTCCATCTTGCAAGGTCTCGCATCACCGCATAGACGGGAATTGCGATGAGCATGTTAAGTAAGACACTTGGTAAAACCAGCAGACCAAGCGTATCACCGATCACAAGCGGGACACCCAGAAAACGCAAAACAATCAACGATAAAAGATTCGAAATAATCGTTCCAAGAAAAGTAATACTGAACATGGCAAGTAACGGAGCCTGCCACATGCGGCCCTGCAAGATATTCGCCAAAGCCACGACAACGAGATAGCTTATCACAGGAACGATCCACAAAATACCGGAGACAAACCCAACCAACAAGCCAGTCGCCACCGCCCAATGCCATGCAGATTTGACGTCTTCCTGCAATGCCCATGCCGCAAGCATAACCAGCGCCAGATCGGCATAGCCTGATAAAAGTGTTATTCGGCTAATCACAGCAGATTGCAATATGACTACTAGAACAATCACAGGAGCAGCAATTAAGTTTCGCATTTATTGGGGCGCAGGAATTAAAGGAGAAATGTCCACAGGTTTAAAGTTTACGATAACGAGGACGATTTGCAGGCGGTTGAAATCAACTACAGGCTGAACAGTCGCCTGCTGAAAAAGATCAAAATCGCGTGAACGAACATTGACCACCTGCCCGACAATCAAATCAGGCGGATAACCGCCGCCCAAACCGGAAGTAAGCACGAGGTCCCCGGGCTCAATAACGACATCCGGCGGGATCAGTTCAAGTAACACATCGCCTGTTACAGAGCCAACAAGCGATGCTTCCGTTTGAGCGTTCTGCAGACGGACATTAACACTCGAAGCAGCATCAGTAATCAGCTGGACACGAGCCGCATCCGCGATAACAGCGTCAACGCGTCCGATAAGTCCCTGATCCGTTACAACCGGCATACCGCGCAGAATGCCATCATTGGAGCCGCGATTAATAATAACGTAATGAAGAAATGGGCTTGGATCGCGTCCGATCACTGCGGCGGCTCGAACCTTATTCTCAGGTCTCGCCCGCGAGAAATCCACAAGCCCCGCCAATATATTCGTCTCACCGACATCCTGTTGCAACTGAATGACCTGCGCCTGCAAACTGGAGACTTCTGCTTCCAATTCCGAATTCCGCTGGCGTAGGGAAGCAATGTCACGCGGCGCAGTGAAAAAATCCTGCAAGGCGACAAATCGGGACGAAAACCAGGTTTGCATTCCGATCAATGAACCCGTAAACGAATTGGAGGCTGAACTAAAATATCCGCCCAATGCAAGCGCCATGATTCCCCCCACGACCAAAAAGATGATCGTTGTTTGAATCGTGCGTGAAAATAATTTTTTCATGGGAGTGTACTAAAATCGCCGGACGGCGAAATGAACATTACACGCTATGACGTGTACTACCGCGTTCCAAGCCGACTAAATAACGGCTCAAAACATCGAAGTCATCGAACACCATTCCCGCGCCGCGTGCGACACAAGTCAACGGATCTTCCGCAACCCACACACGTAATTTGAGCTCATCTGTTAATCGGTCGGCAAGTCCTTGCAACAGACCGCCACCGCCCGCAAGACAAATTCCAATATCCATCAAATCCGAAACAATCTCTGGCGGGATCTCATCCAACGCGTCACGGATTGTATCCACAATAACCTGCACCGAACCAGCCAACGCCTCGCGCATCTCAACAGAAGATACTTCTATGCTCTCCGGCAAACCAGTGACAAGATTCCGTCCGCGCACTTCCATGGTCTTTTCAGGTTGAAGAGGATATGCTGAACCAATCTTCCATTTGACATTTTCTGCAATCCCCTCGCCCACCAGCAGGTTGTATTTGTTTCGCAAATACGCAACGATATCCTGATCCATTTCATCGCCAGCGACGCGCAGTGATCGTGAAGCCACCACGCCGCTCATGGATAACACGGCAACTTCGGTCGTGCCGCCGCCGATATCCACTACCATGCTCCCCTTTATATCTGCGACGGGGAGTCCGGCTCCCAACGCCGCCGCAATCGGCTCCTCGATCAAATAAGCTGCCCGCGCCCCTGAACCCATGACCGCGTCATAGACCGCACGCTTTTCCACCTCCGTCACACCGGTGGGAATGCCCACCACCACTCTTGGACGAGGTAATGGAACCACACTTTGTTCATGCACACGACCGATAAAGTATTCCAACATCACCTGTGTAATATCAAAGTCAGAGATCACTCCATCACGCAACGGACGAACGACCGCAACATTGGAGGGAGTACGCCCAACCATTTCCTTGGCTTCAAGACCAATAGCCAGCGGCTGTCGCAGTCGCTTATCAATCGTCACCCAGGACGGTTCATTAATGACGATCCCCTTGCCGCGTACATTAACCAATGTGTTCGCGGTCCCCAGGTCAATTGCAATATCCAGTGAAAAAAGGCCCAATAGCCAATTAATCGGGTTGAACGCCAAATCAGGCTCCTCGACGATGATATCAAAACAAAACTTACTGAGGTATTATACCTAACAATTCGCAACCCCGTGTCTCGCAATGGGTTAAAACAACCACGGAATTACAGACTTTCACCCAACTTTAAGGAGGCGTCATGTCGAAAATCGCAGTTGTAACAGATAGCACAACTTACCTTCCTTCCAATCTCGTCGAAAAATATAATATTTCCATTGCACCACAGGTATTGATTTGGGGTGAACAAGCCTATAAAGACGGTGTAGATATTCGATCGCAGGAATTTTTTACAAGATTAAAAACCACAAAAGTAATGCCAACAACATCCCAGGTTGCCGTTATCACTTTCCAGGAGATGTTTCAAGACCTGGTGAATAAGGGAAATGAAGTACTTGCCATTCTGGTCTCTTCCAAACTTTCCGGTACAGTCCAATCTGCAATTCAAGCAAGGGATTTGATGGGAAATGCTAGAGAGAAAGTTCACGTTGTAGACAGTCAATCTGTTGCGATGGCGCTTGGCTTTCAAGCAACCGCAGTTGCCCGCGCCATAGAAGCAGGTGCGAGTATAAATGAAGCCAAAGCGCTTGCCGAGAAATCCCATGAATATACTGGCGTATTCTTTGCTGTTGACACACTCGAATTCTTACATCGTGGCGGTCGTATTGGTGGAGCGCAACGCTTCCTCGGCACCATGCTTAACATGAAGCCCATCCTTGCCATCCAGGATGGACGCGTTGAAGGTGTTGAGCGCATTCGCACAAAATCAAAAGCGCTCGACCGCGTATTGGAAATGGTCACCGAAAAAACTCAAGGAAAGTCACCCATTCGAATCGCCACCCTACATGCCAATGCCGCAGACGAAGCCAAGACTTTACTTGCAAGAGCAGAGAAGGAACTAAATCCCATTGAAAGTGTCTTCACAGAAGTTAGCCCAACAGTCGGCACCCATGCTGGACCAGGTACCGTTGGGCTCGCTTTCATGGCTGGAATGTAAATCACACCAATCAACACGAAAGGGGGAGTTTTGTACGTGTATAATTCAACATGAAAAATTCATCTTTTGTCTTTCTTCCTTTCAGCGTGAAGAAAGACAAAAGAACTTAATTCAACAATTCTCTACAGTACATAAATGGGGGCTCTAAAAGCCGAAAGTGGAATGTGGGCTTAAAACCAAAGTAATATTTCAAATCATACTTGTCCAGCCCAAACAAAAAATGCTTTTTATCCCGGATGATCCAACTTCATCATTTGCTTTATCGTTTTTCTCACTTTTGTGTATACTACGTTAGAGAAGACAGGATATGTATCGAGATGCCTGAAATATTTGTCATTGAAGAATATGCAGTTGCTTTACTGGTGATCGCCGCACTGGTTGGGATTGCCGCGCGGCGGCTACGCATGCCATATACGGTGGGGCTCGTAATTGTCGGCGCTTCGTTAACGATCTTTTTTAGGCAGTTTCAGATCGAAGTGGAACCGGATTTGATCCTGGGAATCTTTATTCCCCCTCTGATCTTCGAGGCTGCATTCCATTTACCCGTGGGGGAATTACGCCGAAACATCATTCCCGTCCTTACCCTCGCCATTGTTGGCGTTTTGCTCACAACAATTCTTGTTGGAGGCATTGTCCATTTGGGCGCAGGGATGGCGCTCGCGCCCGCAATCGTGTTCGGTTCCATTATCGCTGCGACAGACCCGGTCGCTGTTATTGCATTATTCCGTTCGATGGGCGTGCCTAAACGATTACAAGTCTTACTCGAAGGCGAAAGCCTCTTAAACGATGGTACCGCCATCGTCGTTTTCAATATCGCAGTCGCTTCTGCTTTGACCGGTAAATTCAACACGATCGACGGGATTGCCAGTTTTATATCGAGTGCAGGTGTTGGCTTAGGGATCGGTCTCGTGCTGGGACTGCTGGCTTCATACATCATCTCGAAAGTGGACGATCATTTAATCGAGACCGCCATCACGTTCGTATTGGCATATGGAGCATTCCTACTTGCAGAAACTTTCCATGTGAGCGGCGTGTTGGCAGTGGTGGCAGCCGGGATGGTCAGCGGAAATATAGGACCGCGCGGCATGTCCTCCACCACACGCATTGTGGTATTCAGCTTTTGGGAGTTCATGTCCTTTCTGGCAAACTCATTTGTTTTTCTACTGATCGGTCTCGTGGTTGACCTGCCGTTGCTTATGGCAAATTGGCATGCGATCATTTGGGGCATTCTCGCCGCCCTGCTCTCCCGCCTGATCGTAATCTATGGTTTATTTCCACGCTCCAAAACAATACCGTTAAAAATGGAAACATATCCTCTATTGGGGCGGCTTGCGCGGTGCGATTTCATTGGCGCTTGTTCTCGGCTTGACCAGTAAACTTGGCATCGCCGTCAGCGGACAACTCCAGGCGATGGTGTTTGGCTTGGTCATCTTCTCCCTGCTTATTCAAGGCACAACCATGAACTGGCTTGTGAAGCGCATCGGGATCATCGAACGGCGCGAAGAACGTGACGAATACGATCTCCGCCGTGCACGAGTGTCCACGACCCATGTCGCATACGATCGTCTGAAAAAGATTCACAACGATGGCATGATCTCCAAACACGTATGGAATATTATTACCAAAACAATCGACCCATATACAAAAGAACTTACAGAATCCATGCACGATGTTTTGAAGGAACACCCTGATGTCGAAACCGAGGAGCTTGATTCGGCATGGCGCGAATTCCTGCAATACCAACGACTGGCGCTAAGCGAACTCCTCACCAACCGCGGCATTACAGAAGACATATTCAATGAGCTTTCCAGCCGGATCGATAACCAGCTTGACTCTTCCGAGATCGCCTGGGACAGTGTTACGGATATGGATAAGGACCTCTGGCAACTTACCCCGCCTCAACCCGACCCGGAAGTTGATTCCGATTAATTGACCTTTTCTCACTACAAACATTTTCTACGTACAGGAGACTATGATGTCTAAAAAATTTACGCTTCAACAAGAACAAACCATTCCCGAACTTAACTCCACAGTTCGCTATTACATCCACAAACGGACAGGTGCCCGCCTGCTCTCAGTTATCAACGACGACGAAAACAAGGTCTTCTCGATCAACTTCCGCACGCCGCCCAAGGATTCGACAGGCGTCGCGCACATTCTTGAACATTCGGTGCTGGGTGGTTCTGAAAAATATCGCGTCAAGGAACCCTTCGTGGAACTGCTCAAGGGCTCACTGGCGACATTTGTCAATGCAATGACATACCCTGATAAGACCTGTTACCCAGTGGCAAGCCAAAATTTGCAGGACTTTTACAACTTAATAGACGTGTACATGGATGCGGTGCTTCATCCATTGCTCGCCGAACAAACACTGATGCAGGAAGGTTGGCATTACGAGCTCAGCGATCCATCCGAGCCGCTTACTTATAAAGGTGTGGTGTTCAACGAGATGAAGGGTGCCTACTCATCGCCCGAAAATGTCCTTGAAACAAGAGTGCTCAACTCACTCTTCCCCAAGCATCTCTATGGCGTTGACCCAGGCGGCGACCCGCGCGACATCCCAAATCTCACATACGAAGCCTTCAAAGACTTTCACGCAAAATATTATCATCCATCCAATTCGTTTATCTTCTTCTATGGCAACGACGACCCCGACAAACGTCTCGAACTCATGGAAGATTATCTCAAGCCATATAAAAAGTTCAAGGTCAAGTCAAGTATCCCGTTGAAGAAACCATTCAAGCGTGCCAAGAAAGTGCAATATGCGTATGACGCCGGTAACGAATCCGACATCAAGAAGAAGCACTATCTCACGGTCAACTGGGTCCTGCCTGATACATCCGACCCGGTAGAGAATTTCAGTCTGCGCATCCTCGCTAATATTCTCATTGGCACACCCGCCTCCCCACTCAGAAAAGCCTTGCTTGATTCAGGTCTCGGCGAAGATATGGCAGGCATCGGTCTTGAAGCTGATATACGGCAGGTCATATTCTCGACCGGACTCAAAGGCACACGCGCCAGCCATGCAAAGAAAATTGAACAGCTTATTTTTGACACACTCGAGTCGCTTGTCCGCGACGGCATTGACCCGGACACGATCGCATCCGCAATGAACACAACCGAATTCCGCCTGCGCGAGAACAACACAGGCTCGTTCCCGCGTGGCATTTCGTTGATGCTTCGCTCGCTGAACACCTGGCTCTACGATGACGACCCGTTCAAACTACTCACCTTCGAAGCGCACCTCAGCGCCATCAAAGCCAGATTGGATAATGACAAACGCTACTTCGAAAAGCTGATTCAGACTCACCTGCTGGAAAATCAACATCGGACAACGCTCCGCCTCAAACCCGACCCGGAACTTGGTCGCCGTTTCGAGGAAGAGGAGAAAACCCGATTAGCCGCCATCCGTGAGTCGCTTTCAGAAGATCAACTCAAAGAGATCATCGAGAAAACAAAGAAACTCAAGGAATTGCAGGAAACGCCGGACTCGGAGCAGATGCTTGCAACGCTTCCCGTTCTTAAACTGCAAGACCTGGAAAAGGAAAGCAAGACCATTCCAATCGATGTGACGGAAGTACAGGACACAAAAGTTTTGCATCACGATCTGTTTACCAATGGTATTGTCTATCTCGACCTGGGTTTTGATTTGCACGCGCTTCCCAAAGATTTATTACCTCTCACAGAAATCTTTGCCCGCGCCCTGCTAGAAATGGGAACCAAGACTGAAGACTACGTCAAACTCTCGCAGCGGATCGGAAAAAGCACAGGCGGAATCCACGGCTCGGCGGTCACGTCCACAGTGATCGGGTCGAGAGAGAGCGTTGCAAAGTTATTTATGCGCGGCAAAGCCACAGTGGCGCAGTCATCCGAATTACTGAACATCCTGAAGGATGTCTTGCTCACCGCAAACTTTGACAACAAGGAAAGACTCAAGCAGATCGTCATGGAGGAAAAGTCGGATGTTGAGTCCGGGCTTGTACCCAGCGGGCATGCATACGTCAATCAACGATTGCGGGCGCAGTTCGGCGAATCAGGCTGGGCAAAAGACCAGATGAGCGGCATCGGCTATTTGTTTGCGTTGCGAGACCTGGCAAAGCAATCGACAAGAAATGGGATACCGTTTTGCAAAAGCTGGAAGCGATGCGTGACGCGTTGATCAACCGCAAGGCGATGCTGGTCAACGTCACGCTGGACACGGCAAATTGGGACACATTCAAGCCACAACTTGATTCGTTCCTTGCGGCGTTGCCATCAAAGGACGTGAAACTTTCATCTTTCAATATTCAACCAATGCCCATGAAAGAAGGTTTGACCATCCCCGCACAGGTCAATTATGTTGGTAAAGGGGTGAACTTATACGACATGGGCTATGAATACGATGGCTCTTCCAATGTTGTCACTGGCTATCTGCAAATGACCTACCTGTGGGATAAGATCCGTGTACAAGGTGGAGCGTATGGCGCATTCGTTGCTTTTGACGATGCGTCTGGCGTGTTTACATTGCTATCTTATCGTGACCCGAACATTGCCGGGACAATTGAAAACTACAACAACGCCGCGGCGTTCCTGAAAGGACTCAACGCTTCACGCTTGAGCGATAATGAATTGACCAAAGCCATCATTGCTGCCGTCGGCGAGCTTGAACTCATATCAACTCCCGGATGCCAAAGGCTACACATCCATGATGCGTTATCTCACCGGTCGAACCAATGAAATGCGCCAAAAGACACGTGAACAGGTACTCTCAACCAATGGCGAAGATTTCATCGCATTCGGCGAAGCGCTGGAAAAGTTTGCTCAATCCGAAGCCGTGGCTGTGATCGGTTCACAGTCCGCGCTTGAAGAGGCAAATGTTGGGTTGAAAGTGACAAAGGTTTTATGAACTCTCTCCCTTTCAGGGAGAGGGGATTGGAGTAACTATGAATCTCACCATCAATGCAAACAAGCACGAGCTTGACTGCCATCCCTCCGAAACCTTGTTATCCGCCATACGCCGACTTGGCTATTACGGAATCAAGTTCGGCGACGAGCAGGGACTCTCCGGCGCGGACACAGTTCTGCTGGACGGCAAACCTGTCAACGCGGGGTCGATGCTCGCGGCACAAGCTGAAGGTCACAACATCGTCACCATCGAGGGACTTGGCGAACATCCCGATCAAGGCTGGAAGAAGACGGAAGGTTTGCATCCATTGCAACAGGCTTTCGTCGAGTCAGGCGCGATCCAATGTGGATATTGCACGCCTGCCCAAATCCTTGCGGCAAAGGCATTGCTCGATGCAAATCCAAATCCAAGTGAAGAGCAGGTGCGCGAGGCAATCTCTGGCGTACTGTGTCGCTGCACGGGCTATCTCAAACCGGTGCAAGCTGTATTGAAAGCCGCGGCAGTCATGCGCGGCGACGAACCTGTGAATTGGGATTCGGTCAACTGGGATTTGGGAAACTGGAGTGGGCAACCAACCGGGGATGACCCCAGCAATCTCCCAAGCGAACAACTCGCCAATACAATGACGCGCCCAAAAGTCGTTGTCACCTCACAAACGCAAACTTATCAAACCGTCGGCAAACCTGAAAAGAAAGTGGACGCGGTCAAACTGGTGCAGGGTAAACCCGCTTTTACCGCGGACATGGATATGCGCGGCATGTTGCATGCGCGTGTCTTGCGAAGTCCACACGCACATGCACGCATCAAAAAATCGACGCAAGCAAAGCCCGTGAACTCAAAGGTGTTGCGGCGGTACTTACCTGGCAGGATATTCCACGCGTCGTTTATTCAACGGCGGGACAATCCGATCCGATACCGGGTCCGTTGGATGCGTTTTCACTCGACAACAAAGTCCGCTTTGTCGGAGACCGCGTTGCGATGGTCGCGGCAGAGACATCTGAGATTGCAGAAAAGGCATTGAGCCTGATCGACGTTGAATATGAAATATTGGATGCGATCATCGATTCTCGCGAGAGCAATGAACTCCAGATGCGCCTCGGATTCACGATGAGGCTGAGTATGTCAATTTTGCCGATTCCAACCCTGACAAAAATCTCGCCGCCGAGATCCGCATTGACATCGGTGATGTCGAAAAAGGATTCGCCGAAGCGGATGAAATCTTCGAAGCCGAATACGAAGTACCCAAAGTGCAACAAGCACACATCGAGCCGCACGTCTGTGTGACATATTGGGACGAAGATGATCGTTTGGTGATTCGTACTTCCACACAGGTTCCATTCCATGTGCGGAGAATGCTTGCTCCTGTTTTGAATTTGCCCGTGAAAAGAATCCGCGTCATCAAGCCTCGCATCGGTGGCGGCTTTGGTGGCAAGCAGGAAGTGTTGATGGAAGATGTCCCTGCGCATTTGACGATTGCCACGAAGCGACCCGTCATTTACGAATACACGCGTGAGGAGGAATTTATCGGGGCAAGATCAAGGCATCCAATGCGAGTCAGGATGAAGACAGGCGTGAAGCGGGATGGGACGATCACAGCCAACGAGATGTACGCGCTGTCCGATACGGGAGCATATGGTTGTCACGCGTTGACCGTCACAGGCAATACAGGTCACAAGGCGATGGCGTTATATGTCGGCGACGGGGAATATCGCAAGAGTCCCAACATCCGTTTTTACGCGGACGTGGTGTATACCAACACTCCCCCATCCGGCGCGTTCCGTGGATATGGCGTGCCACAGGGTTACTGGCCCCTCGACCGTCACATGGAAAAGATCGCACGCGCCATGGGCTTCGACCCGATTGATTTCCGTTTGAAGAACGCCATACGCCCCGGTGAATATCATCCCTTCTCCACAGCATGGAATGAAGGACGCGAGCCGCGACCAGAAATTATCCACACGGTAGGTCTGGAGCAATGCGTGGCACAAGGTCGTGCCGCGATTGGGTGGGATGATAAATATGGGAATGAGGAATGGCGCACCCAATCGTCAATCGTCAATCGCCAATCGTCAATCCGAAAGGGTATCGGCGTTGCGATGGTCATGCAAGGGACAGCCATCCCTTATCTCGATATGGGCGGCGCGTCCATCAAGATGAACGACGATGGTTCGTTCAATCTCCTCGTCGGCGCAACGGATTTGGGCACCGGCTCGGACACGGTTCTTGCGCAGATGGCGGCAGAAGTGTTGGGCGTTCCACTTGAAGATATGATCTGTTATTCATCGGATACAGACTTCACACCGTTCGATAAAGGCGCCTACGCGTCATCAACAACGTATATCTCTGGCACAGCGGCGGTCAATGCGGCAAAGATATGTGCGGAGAGGATTAAAGTCCGCGCAACAATGATGTTGGAATTACCAGAATCCGAATCATCGAATATTCGATTATCAAATCGCCAAGCCATTGCTCCCGATGGACGAACCGTATCTTTTGCCGAAATCGCATTACATTCACTTCACAAGGATAAGCAGGAACAGATCATGGGCGTGGCTCGTTATGTCTCGCCGGTGTCACCGCCTCCATTTGCGGCACAGTTTGCAGAAGTCAGTGTGGATGTGGAAACAGGCGCGGTGACAGTGGACAGGCTCGTTATGGCGGTCGATTCGGGCGTCATCGTGAATCCGCTCACAGCGAGTGGTCAGATCGAAGGCGGTATGACTCAAGCCCTCGGTTATGCCGTCTGCGAAGAGATGCGTTACGATGAAAAAGGCAATGCCATCGAGCGCGACCTTGATCGTTATCACATCTTCCGTGCCGATGAAATGCCCGCGCTCGAAACCATCTTTGTGGAAACGTTCGAGCCGAGCCATCCATTTGGTGTCAAAGCTGTCGCTGAAATTCCAATGGATGGTGTCGCGCCTGCGGTTGGCAATGCCATTCTCGATGCGGTTGGTGTAAACGTGGATGAGATCCCAGCGACACCTGAAAAAGTTTGGCAAGCATTGAAGGCGAAGGAATAAATAAGAGTAAAATTGTCCTATGCAATCAAAAATATACGTCATTGGACACGTCAACCCTGATACAGACTCCATCGCATCAGCCATGGGCTATGCCTGGCTTCTTGCGCGAACGCGATGGAGCCGATACTGTTGCCGCGCGCGCGGGCGCTCTCAATCCACAGTCGGCATGGGTATTGAAACGACTCAATCTCGAAGCACCCATATTGCTGACCGATGCATCGCCGCGTTTTGAGTCCGTCATGCAGAGATTCGATAGCATTCGCCCCGAAGCGCAACTCGGTGCGGCATGGACTCTTGCCAGCCGCACCGGCGGCGTCGCACCGATCGTAGATGAAGACGGCAAACCATACGGTCTGGTCAATGGTTATAGTCTCTTCAAATATTTCTCGGAGACGCTCGGACCACGTCCCGGCGATACAACCGTGCGCGAGATGATGTCCGCGCTGTGCAGGGACGCGGCAGACACAACCGTTCCAAAGTTCCCCGCCAACGGACACATCCGCGATATGCTCAATCGCATCCTGCGCAATGAAGTGGATGATTACTGGGTCGTTGATGAAAACGGTTTATATCTCGGCATTGCGCGTCAACGCGATATTCTCAACCCGCCGCGCATCAAGATCATTCTCGTAGATCACAACGAGCCTCGCCAGTCCATCGCGTCACTCGAGGAAGCCGAACTGCTCGAAATACTGGATCATCACCGCCTCGGCAATCCATACACCCACCAGCCCATCCGCTTCACCGTGGATGTTGTGGGATCGACCTCGACTCTCGTCTCCGAACAGACTGCCGAAGCTGGACTCTCCATGCCGCCTGATCTAGCGGGTGCGCTTCTCGCGGGACTTTTGGCTGATACGCTTATCCTGACATCTCCCACCACCACGCCGCGTGACAAGGTCGCCGCCGAAAGGTTATCGCGTTGGGCATTCGTGGGAGGCAGTCCACTCAAAGGCGAGACCATCGAATCGTTTGGCAAAGGCTTGTTATCAGCAGGCGCGGGACTCTCAAATCGCAAGCCCGAAGAAACCGTCAGCACAGATATCAAATCCTTCGAGTCGAAGCGGATTCAAATTTGCAGTGGCACAGGCTGAAGTGACAGACATCCTTCAACTCGCTGAACATTTGGAATCGCTCACACAGGCGCTTGACGCCTTGAAAGAAAAACGTGGACTCGACTTCGCCATGCTCCTCATCACAGACGTGGTGCGCGAGGGCTCAAGCCGACTCATTATCACATCCAACGCGCCGCCCATTCTCGACGACCTGCCCTATCCCCCACTCAACGACGGCACCCGCGACGCGGTAGGCGTAGTCTCAAGAAAGAAACAGTTGTTGCCGGTGGTATTGGGGTTGTTGGAGAGGTAATGGAATTTCAAAAAATAATTGAGAGGGCCGTAGAAATTCGCAAGCAATATGAAGAGAAAGAAAAGCAACTCTATGGCTCTTCATGGACAAGTGAAGAAATAGCTTTGGGATTTGTTGGCGATGTTGGCGACTTGGCAAAGTGATCGAATTTACTAAACTGGCTGAAATGGTTAAGCAATATAGAAAAAGCAATTGAGCAAAGCAAGCGATTCAAGGAAAAATAATTACCTTTGTATATGTTCATCATGGCAGATTTAGGAAATTCTTATCCAGAAAACGGCAAACGCAATATCGCTAACAGCAGGGAAAAGCTTGAGCATGAATTGGCAGGATTGTTTATGGTCAGTGATTGCCCTTGCGCATGTTCATGGTATCGATCTGGAAAATTCTTTTTTGAGCACCATGGATGATCTTGAAAAGCATTTGGCATAAAACAGTTGAATGTATAAACAAATCCCGAAGGGATGAAATGATTTTAGTTGGATAAAACGGCAATCCAATCCCGAAGGGATGTCATAATTTCAACAAAACAATATCACCCTTTCAGGGTTCGAAACAAACACCAACTATACCTAGAAAAATCACACTCCTTCGGAGTTGTTATTGATGAACAGACAACAAATACAGACATTACCTAGAAAAATCACACTCCTTCGGAGTTATTAGCAGCTGAATAAACAAAATGACAAAGTCAATTTACCAAGCCCTCTCTGAACTCGAAAAGAACAACGAATCCGCCGCTTTGTGTACGGTGACCAAAAGCGAAGGGTCAACGCCGCGGCATGTGGGGAGTAAATTGCTTGTATATCCTGATGGGAAGTTCATCGGCACGGTCGGTGGCGGGGAATTGGAAAATCGCGTCATCAAAGCCGCGCTCGAGTCGATGAAAAGCGGTGAGGCGCAAACTTTATCGTACAGCATGGCTGACCCCTCACGCGGCGACCCAGGCGTGTGTGGCGGAACTGTGGAGGTGTTTGTGGAACCGATCCTACCCCCGGCAACTATCGTCGTCATCGGCGCGGGACATGTCGGCAAGGCAGTTGTCCATTTGGCGAAGTGGCTGGGATTTAGAGTCGCTGTCAGTGATGACCGCGCGGAGTTTTGTACTCCCGAGTCCGTGCCGGGAGGGGATGCGTATTATCCCGTCGAGATGGGTAAACTGGCAAAAGAGCTCAAGATCAATCACCAAACTTATCTTGTCATTACAAGCCGAGGCTCGAACGTTGACGCGGCAGGAATGCCAAGTCTGCTCGAATCGGACGCGGCTTACATCGGGGTCATCGGCTCAAAGCGACGCTGGCTGACAACGGTCAAGGCGCTGAAGGAACAAGGCGTGGCGGAGGAAAAGATCGCAAAAGTCCATTCGCCGATAGGGTTAGAGTTGAATGCGGAAACGCCAGAAGAGATCGCGGTCAGTATCATGGCGGAAATTTTGATGATAAAAGATAAGGGGACGGGAAAGTCGATGAAGGCGTAGCAGGCTCAGGCGTAGGGAGAGGCGTTTGCCAGTTGAAAAGAAGGCAGTTGGCAGTAAACAGTCATCCCACAAGGGGACGATGTCAGTGGACGGTGAAACGTTCGGGGAGAAAATCCGTATAAATAATGGCGCATCGTCTGCGCTACGCTCCGCTCAGCGCGTAAAAATTGGGCTATAATCTAAACAACGTTCTTCAAAAAGGAGAAAATCATGGCGAGAATTTTTGATGTTATTGAATATCCAAACGAGATGCAGGGAGAGATCGTACATCGTTTCCCGGAAGAGGGAATTGGCGATTACCGCATTGGTTCACAGGTGATCGTGCGCGAGTCGCAGGCTGTAGTGTTTTTCCGTGATGGTCAGGCTTTGGATGTGTTCCGGGGCGGACGGCATACAATTGCCACAGCAAACATTCCGCTGTTGATCAACCTGATCGGCAAGGCGTTCAATGACCGCACACCCTTCCCTGCGGAAGTGTATTTCGTTGCGATGAAGGAATTTGCAAATGAGAAATGGGGTACGCCACAACCGATCATCGTGCGTAACCCGGGCATGGGCTTGGGCGTTGCATTGCTCCAGGGCTTTGGCACTTTTTCCTATCAGGTAAAAGACCCGCAACAATTTGTGACACAGTTGGTCGGCAACCAGGGCGCTTATCGGACAACCGATATTGAAGAACGCGTAAAGGCAATGTTGCTTTCGACACTTCAGGACACATTGGGTGAAACGACAGCCGCCAAGAGCGTCGTTGACCTGATCGGTCTGACTGAAGAAGTCGGTGCGGCGGTACGTGCAAAGGCGCAGGACGATTTCGAAGCCATCGGTTTGACTCTCAAGTCGTTCTACATCAGTAACCTCAAGCCATCGAGCAAGTCGGCTCAGGAATTGCGCGATATGGGTATGCTCGATATGGCAACCTATACTCAACTCCAAGCCGCGGACGCGATGCGCGATGCGGCGTCCAACCCGAGCGGCGGCGCAGGTCTCACCGCAGGTATCGGCGCAGGCATGGGTATCGGCAACCTGATGCAACAAGCCACTTCCGGTGCGGTGCAACAGCCACAACAACAAAGCAGCAGCGGAGCAAAAGCCGCTGGTATGCCTGATGTAATGACCCCATCCGAGGCGGCGGCGATCTTGAAGGTCTCTGAAGAAGATGTGATGGCGGCGATCAATGACAAAAGCTTGAAAGCCAAAAAGATGGGCAATGCTTATCGCATCAGCAAAGAGTCACTGGAAGAGTTTTTGAATAGCTAACGTAATACGTAAAGCGTAATTAGCAAGAAGAGGCTTTCCGTTTGTGGAAAACCTCTTCTTTATTATCTACGTCCGGTGGTTGAGTAGCCTTGAGCGTTTGTTGCGAAAGGCGTATCGAAACCACCAAGTAATAGGAATCATTTTTGTTAGTGGTGGTTTCGACTGCTTGCGCTCAACCACCGGATTGCTCTTGTTACTCCAAATCACTCAACACATCCTGAAACAGAATTCAACACATCGCCAGCCAACACAGAGGCCGTTGTACCGAGATCGTCCGCGGCGTATAAGCCCGCCTGTGCATGGATCCATGCGCCAGCGACGGCGGCGTCAAATGCATCCAAGCCTTGGGCACGCAGACCAACGATAAGTCCCGCGAGAACGTCACCTGTCCCGGCGCGGGCAAGCGCAGGTGTGGCAACAGGGATCAAGGTGACGCGTCCATCTGGCGAAGCGATCACAGTGAACGCACCTTTGAGCACAACAACATGTCCCCATTCCTTTGCATATTTACTGGCAATCGCCTGTCTGATCTTCCTGAATTTCTTCTTTCGATAAACCAGTCAATGCAGACATTTCACCGGGATGAGGTGTCAGGATCGAAAGGGCGGGAAGTTTCTTGTACCAATCCTAATCTCAGCGAGAAGCCTCAATCCATCCGCATCTACGATCATGGGCGGAAGCTTTACTTCCGTGTCTTCTTTCTTCTCGCTTTCACTATGCACAAAACCGATACCTTGCGCAGATTTTTTCGCGCCAACTTTTCTGTCAAGGATGTTTTCTACAAATTCTTTTACAGAACCTTCCACTCCAAAACCAGGACCGATCAGCAAGGCAGTGGCGCGCTCAAAATTCTTTGAAAGCACTTCTACTGCCGTTGATGAGATCGCACCTTTATCATGTGGAAGCAATGCCCAGGTCGCTTCGGGGAATTGACCTGCGAGCGCAGTGTGCAATGGTGCGGGAACTGCCAATGTGACAAGCCCTGCACCGACGCGATACGCCGCCTCTCCCGCAAGGAGGGCTGCTCCTGTGTAATTGACCGATCCTGCCGCTATAAGTGCAGTACCAAACGTCCCTTTGTGCGATTCGAGTGGACGCTCAGGCAAAAGCATGGCAACAGTGTCCTCTTCCGCAACTTCTGTGTATAAATCCTTGAGTGACGCAAGATCATCAGGCAAGCCAATATCGATTACTTCAAGTTCGCCTACAAATTCAAACGCGGGCAGTTTCACCAATCCCTGTTTGACCGCCGCCATCGTGATGGTGATATCGGCAGGGATGGTTTCATCCGCAACTTCGCCCAGAATCAGAATCAACACCCGATGGACAATCCACAGCGATGACGAGAGGCGCTTCATCGAGACTATCCAAAATATCATTGACCTCTGCGAGAAGTTCCGCCGCATCTTTCTTAAGCGGAAGTTTGATTCCCGTCCCAAGCACGCCATCCAAAAGGACATCTGCCACATCAATGGATTCAGCCAGCTTCTCAAAAGCTTTCTCGCCAGAAATAACTACGCCACCTGCATCGGTGAAGCGCTTGACGAGATCATCCTTCTTGCGCTTGACGAGATAGGCGCTCGCCTTCCAGCCTTCGATGGCAAGCGCCGTCAACGCGACCAGCGTATCACCGCCATTGTTGCCGGGACCAACTAAACCAACAACTTCGGGCTCGACCTCGTCAATAAATAATTCAAGCACGATGTCGGCAAGTCCCTGACCGGCGTTTTCCATCATCTGTTCATAAGCCAAACCATTGGCGTCAGCTTCTTTTTCAATTGCCTGCATTTGAGATACGGTTACAAGTTTCATAATTTATTTCTCCATTTGTTGGGGGAATTTTACTGCAAAGGGAACCTAAAACCTACATTGGCTTAGCCTGCTCTAACAAAAATCATATTGTTTCAACACATTGACCCGACTAGTTCATAAGGCTACAATCTGTTTATGGTGGTCGTCAAACTTGTCGAGACACAACTGCCACAAGTCCCTTTTAGGGGAGAAAGTAACGCAAACCAACAGCGAAACATTATGAAGCCAATCATAAAATTAGCAACAACGAAAACCCCAGATGGCGGAGAGATGATCCTTTATCAGCATGACCATGATTTTTCGATCAAGATCAATGGTCATGGATTAATGAATAGCCGCCAACACAAAGTCGGAGAATGGAACTTGCGAGGCTTTGCGCACGATCACTGTCTGGTATAGGCATCACACGTGCCGTCATCGAGTGGAAAGGGAATGGAGCTAGCACCTTGCGTCAAACCGAGATCTGGCAGGGAACTGTGCACTATCTGTCGAAGTTACACAGCGCCGTCGTGTACTCATTGGCGGACTAGGGATGGGCTACACCTTGCGTCAAACTTTAGATCTACTCGGACCCAATGCCACTGTAGTAGTAAGCGAATTGTTGCTCTGGAGGATGTCACACGTGACACTGGTTAATTGCTCCCACTATCCTCACAGAAAAAATCACCGCCTCCCTCCGCACCGGTGACTGTTTCAACCACAAAGATAGCAAAACCCTTGGTTGAGACCGCAATCACGTCCGAAAAACCAAAACCTGCATATGGACGCTGGGCACTCATCTCCGTTATTGCATTGGCAATCGTCTCAGCCGGTTTGTGGATGGCGCTGGGCAGGACAAAAGAAACATCACTGACGCCGCCTCCCAATTTGGAATCTTTCGCCGCTCCCAGAAGTCATCTCACCTACTGAAAAACCAGCCGCCACCAAACCTTCGCAGCCGACAGAGGCACCTTCACTTCTCGGCGAAGTAGTGGTTCCCATTGAAAACATGGCTCGGGAAGTTCCCTGGTTGCCGCTCGACCCAGATGCCGCTCCAGGAACAACATCGATTAACTTCAGAGAAAATGGCCGCCCTTCGATAATCCGCTGGATTCGCAAGGCACTTGCCGCGGCACTTGACCGTCAGGTTTTGGCTAATATCGTCAAGAAAGTGATCTTGCTGGCAATATTCGTACCTGCCACGCAGCCTCTTACCACCCGAAACACTGGGATGTTATTTATACGAGCAGGTTGGCATTCCATTTAATCCTGATCTTGCCCGTGGCTTGCTGGCAGATGCTGGATACCCCAATGGAAACAACTTCCCAAGGGTGACCATTTTTGTAAATGGAACTGATGCGAATGTCGCTTTATTTAACGAGGTGCACCAAATGTGGGCAGACATCTTGAATATCCAGGTCAATGTAGAGTACATCGAGTGGGAACAATATATAGAAATAACTCATAATAATCCTCCCGCCATATTTCGCTTTGGTTGGATTGCTGACATCAATGACCCGGAAAATTTCATGCAACTATTTCGCACCAGCTCAGAGAACAATTCCACCGGCTTCTCGAATCCCCGCTTTGACCGGTTAATCGAACAGGCAATGCGGACCACCAACCCAATGGAACGGCAGGAGTTATACATCCAGGCAGAGCGTATTTTATGCGAGGAAGAGACAGCAATTATTCCGCTCTACCATCTAACGTCCAAGGTTCAATAAGAACCGCGTTAATGTTATCCCCATAAATCCTTCGCCACATCATCCATCCCCAACTCAGTCAACTTCTCACGCGAGGGCTTGCCAGTTTTCATATCCCAGCCACGCACTTCGTAATAAGCAATCAACATCGCATCTATATCCGGCACAAATCCTTCTGAGCCGCCCTCTGAAAGCGGTATCAATAAGGCTTTAGGCAGTTTATCATTCGCGCGTGTGAGCCCCATGCGATTATTGATGGCTCGTTTGAGATTCCAGTGCGCGCTCGCCTGCCTTCATCATATCTTCAACTGTCCAATCGAGTCCACAAGCCGCGTTGATCAAATTCACCTGTTCATTCGGGTCAATCGTTGCAAAGATGCACATGACAAGCGCATTGGAAATTGTGCGCCAATTTTGATGTTTTGCAACATTCGCCGCCTTCTCCGCTTGAGCATGGCGCTCAAAATAGGTGATACCAATACTCTCTTCGGTATGACCCAACTCCACCATGAAATAATCCGATTGGTTATGACATGCGCCACGCGGACTGGTCGCATAAGATAAAGCCATCCCCGAAACACCGCGCGGGTCATGGTAGGCAACTTCAAGTCCGTTAACTTGAACAGCTTCATCTTCCGCATCGAATGCCGCACCAAATTGGCGTGAACCCTGCGAAAGCAATTTGCCAATTCCATCCCTGTGCGCGATCATACGAACAAGCTCCCGCACAACCGCGAAATTTCCCCACGCGAGCTCAAGCCCACCGGTATCCTGCTTTGTTAATTTACCCAGTTCAAAAAGGCGAAACGCAAGTCCAATCGTATTGGTTGTACTGATCGTGTCCATGCCATATCGGTCGCATAGCTCGCCCAAGTGAGTCACTTCAGCCAAATCATCGATCAACAGATTTGGACCAAACCCTACAATCGTTTCCCACTCCGGTCCTTTGCGTTTTGCACCATCATCCAACTTCACCACACGCCCACACGCAATCACACATCCCTGACAGGCATGAGTCCCCACCAAAATTAACTCGGTCATTTTTGCACCGGAGATATTATCCACATTGGGAAACGAGCCTTGATGATAATATTTCGACGGCATCGAACCCATATACTCAAAAAAATTTGCGTTTCCTGACGTGCCCAGTTCGTGAAAAAATCTGGTCTCATTGCTCTGCTTGAGCGCGCGATTTGATTCGGATCGCAAAACCGAATAACGTTCTTCACGTGCGACGGTAATTTTATTTTTGCCGCGCACCGCAATCGCTTTGAGATTTTTCGATCCCATCACCGCGCCCATGCCCGTGCGCCCTGCCATTCGTCCGTGGTCGCACATAATGGAAGCGAACAGGACTTGTCTTTCCCCTGCTTCTCCAATAACGCAAACTCTTGCAGATTTTTCTCCGACTTCCTCTTTGACCTTATCCTGCGTCGCGTACGTATCCTGACCCCACAAATGCGCCGCACTTCGGACCTCAAGACACTGTCCTGAGCCTGTCGAAGGGCTGCTCCCGTTTAACCAAAGATACACCGGCTCTGACGCTTTCCCTGTGATCCATAATCCATCGTAACCAGCCGCGCGTAACTCAGGTCCCCAAAAGCCTCCAATGTTGGATTCTGCCCATAGACCGGTAGCAGGTCCCTTTCCACAAACGACGAAGCGTCCTGTTGTTGGACCAAATGTACCGGTCATGGGTCCCATCATAAAGAGTAGGGGTGCGTCCGGTGAGAGGGCATCCAATTCTGGAGTTAACGATGAATACAAAATTCGAGCGGCAAGTGAGGCGCCGCCCAGAAAATCCTTTTCCCATTCTTCAGGGATTTGGTACTCTTCGGTTTTACCGGTGGTGAGGTTTATTTTGAGGATGGGTTGCATAAGGTTATACGTCCTGAGCGACAGAATGCAGGCAGAAGGATAAGTTTTCAGCTAACATGCGCTTCGACTTCGTTACTCTCCGCTCAGCGCGATTGCTCTACATTATTTCCTTCGTCACGTCCTGCGCCACGCGGACAAAATCAAGCACCGTCGGTACGTTACGCATCATATACCCCATACTGCCTTTTACTTTCAGCTTGCTTGTCATCATGGCTGTCATAGGATTTAATTTACCAGACAAGACAGCAGTAATATTGTTATAACTTGCTATCAACGTAAAGGTTGGTTTTGGATAAGATTCTGCCGGAGGCTGGTATTCCACTTTTCGGCACTTACCATGCCAAAGGTCCAGATAGAACGTGAGTTGTTCTTTGAGGTTGCCTTCGGCTTCGATAACAAAGAACAAGTCACCCTCCCAAGTCTTTGCAATATCCGCATACTTTTCATCGGAATTCAATTTGGCTTCCAATCCCTTTAGCCACTCTTCACTAGGAAAGATCGCTGTCATGGAACATGCCTCCAGAAATTTGATGTTTTCATTTTACCATTTGAAATCAGGCATACGGATACTTGCACAATTGAAAAAAATAGTCTATGCTTAAAGACACAATGAGATGAATGTATAAACATCTCAAGGCAATCCCAGTATTGCCTCAATCCATTTTATTCTCTTGGAGGAGAAATGAAAAAATTGTATAACGTTCTTGTTGTAGCGATGGTTGCGGCGCTCGTGCTGACAGCCTGTGGAGGCGGAGGAGGCGCCAAAGCTGATAACCTGCTGGATGCCATCAAACAGCGCGGTTATATCCTCGTCTCAACCGACCCGAACTACGAACCCCAGTCGTTCCTCAACACTGCAGGGAAACGTCCATCTGACACCAAATGCCCATCCGATGCCCTTACTACTGCTGAAATGCAAGGCTTCGATGTGGATGTGGCAAAGGCGATTGGTGCTGACCTTGGGGTTGAGACCTGCTTTGCAACACCAGATTGGGACGTCATCACCGCCGGAAGTTGGGCGGACAAATGGGATGTCAGCGTGGGTTCAATGACTGTCACAGTCGACCGCCAAAAGATTTTGGATTTCAGCGTTCCGTATTATTACACACCGGCTGTTATAGCCGTTGGAAAGGATGCCACTTTCACTTCCCTGGATGATTTGGCTGGCCAAGCGTTGTGCGCAGGCACATCCACCACCTATGAGTTCTGGCTTAATAATGACATGGCTGGACTGGGTCTCCCAGAGTCGTCCATATATGCCAAGCCTCCTGCGAACATCAAAGTTGTTACACTTTCAACCGACCAGGAATGCGCCCAGGCAATCGAAGCCGGTCGTACAGACTTCGTTGGATACGTCACATCACAAACCGTGGTAAACGCGAACATCGCCGCCGGTCTGCCCGTAAAGCAACTCGGTTCACCAGTCTATTCTGAAGACCTTGCCGCAGCGTTTGATAAAACATCTTCACTGCCCACTGACAGCTTACGCGCCGAAGTGGACAAGCTCTTTACTGCCATGCACAGTGACGGGCGATTAACAAGTCTATCAAACCAATGGTTCAAGGAAGATTTGACCCAGGCTCCCAAATAAGTATAGGTAATTGGCAAAAAAGAGGGAAGCGAGAGAACTCGCTTCCCTCTTTCAATATCCTTTTTGTGAAAGGAACGGAAACCCATGAGCACAATTACTACTTCGGATTCGGAAAAATCCCACGTTGAGCTTCTTAACGAGGCGCAATTACGCGCGGCTCGTCGGTTCCGTACGAACACATCCTTATGGTGGGGATTCTTTTTTCTTGTAATCGTTTATTTTTTCAGTGGTCAAAGTTTTCTCGGCATCAAAACCATTCAACTTAATCTTGAATTTATTCGAAACAACGTTATTTTCATTGCAGGCGGGATGGTCCAAACAGTTGAAGTCTCCTTTCTTTCGATTACCTTAGCCATCGTCCTTGCTTTATTGGCGGCATTGGGACGCTTATCTAAATTTTCGCTATTTTATGCACTCAGCACATTCTATGTCTCCCTCATCCGTGGGACTCCGCTGTATCTGCAAATCTTCTTCTTCTTTCTCGCTCTGCCACAACTCGGAATCGTACTTACCGGTCTTTTTGCAGGTGTTTTGGCTCTTGGTCTCAACTATGGCGCTTATATGAGCGAGATATTTCGCGCCGGGCTCGGGTCTGTGGGCAAAGGTCAACGGGAGGCGGCAATCGCGCTTGGCATGACACCCTGGCAGACTATGAAGCGCGTCATTCTTCCACAAGCATTGAGGTTTGCAATTCCACCCATTGGCAATGACTTTATTGCCATGACTAAAGACTTAGCCCTTGTATCTGCAACCGGATTTGTCCACGAGGTGATGTGGCGTGCTACAAAAGTGGGACGTGCCCAGTTCAACAACCTGGAAGCGCTTATCATGGCAGCGATCTTTTACTGGGTTATGACGATCATGCTAACCTACGTTCAAGGCATCATAGAAACCAATCTTTCCAAAGGAGACCGATAACATGACCCCAATTGTCAAAGTCTCCAATCTCGATAAATATTTTAGTCTTCTTCACGTTTTAAAGAATGTCTCGATAGAAGTTCATTCGCGCGAAGTGGTGTGTTTGATCGGACGAAGCGGTTCGGGTAAAAGCACATTGCTACGATGTATCAACTTCCTTGAAGACCCATCGCGCGGGAAGATCGAAGTGGATGGCATAAAAATTGAAATCCAAAATGGGACTCGCAAGGAGCACCGACAATCCATCCATGAAATTCGTCTAAAAACAGGCATGGTCTTTCAAGAGTTCAATTTATTTCCGCACCTGTCTGTGTTGGAAAACGTGATCGAAGGACCGATAACGGTCAAAGGGATGGATCGCGATAAAGCTGTTGCTCTCGCAGAAGAGAATCTCGATAACGTCGGCATGCTCTTCAAAAAGGATGAGTATCCAAATCGATTATCAGGTGGGCAGAAACAACGCGTTGCAATTGCACGCGCATTAACCATGGAACCCAAAGTGATGCTCTTTGATGAGCCCACATCCGCGCTCGACCCTGAATTGATCGGAGAAGTATTAAGCGTAATGCAAAAGCTCGCCAAGGACGGTATGACCATGCTTGTCGTTACGCATGAAATGGGTTTTGCACGTGAAGTGGCTGATCGAGTCCTTGTCATGGCTGACGGTGAGATTGTCGAGGATGAGAAACCGATAGAACTTTTCAGCCATCCCAAAGACCCGCGCACAAAGGCGTTGATAGACCGGTATCGCACCGGAGGCGGATAAATGCGACTCGCTATCACTCGCGAGATCAGTCCACACTTCAACGAATGTGAGATCACGCATATTGACCGGACGCCCATTGATTTGGATATCGCACGCACGCAACATCGCGAATATGTGAATACGCTCAAGAAACTGGGTTGTGATGTGATGGAACTCCCCGCCGAGGCTGATCTGCCTGATTCAGTCTTTGTCGAAGATACGGCTTTTATCTTGCCGGAAGTAGCGGTCATCACTCGACCTGGGGCTGATTCTCGAAAGCCTGAAGTTAAATCCATCATCCGAGCATTATCTCCGCACAAAGAACTTATCCGCGTCCACGAACCAGCCACTGTTGATGGTGGCGACGTACTCGTTATGGGGAAAAATATTTTTATTGGGCAGTCCACTCGAAGTAATACAGACGCAATCAGCCAACTGAACGAATTACTTGGCAAATATGGATATATCGTTACAGGTGTTGAACTGCACGACTGCCTGCATTTGAAATCGGCTGTTTCGCGTGTAGACGATAAGACATTACTAATCAATAAGAATTGGGTGGATACTCATCATTTTGAGAAGTATGAATTGATTGAAATTGACCCATCTGAACCGTATGCGGCAAATTGTCTGCCAATTGGGGACTCGATTATTTATCCAACCTCTTTCCCAAAGACACAGGCAAGGCTTGAAGAACGCGGCTTTAAAATTGTCAATGTTGAAGTGGATGAGTTGGCAAAGGCTGAGGGAGCAGTGACATGCTGCAGTTTGGTAATCGAAAATTGAGTAGAAACAGCCTCAGATGTAGTCTGAATCGGAATCTTATCCCAATAAAAAATCCCCTCACGGGGACTTTTTATTGCATGTGCGCTGGAGAGGACTTGAACCTCCACGCCTTACGGCACACGCACCTCAAGCGTGCCTGTCTGCCAATTCCAGCACCAGCGCAAATAGCAGGGCGTATTATAATCGTGTTCATAGAGTTGTCAAGCAAGGGTATGTTTTTTACCGGATCCACACGGATTCACGGATTTCCAAATGCACAACACATATCGATTCCCATCTTCTCGATCAGAATACCATCAAGACAACAACAAAAATTGTTCTCTTCAGGTTAACCACACTGATCCTGTTAATCATGGGATTTATCCTTATTTTACAGATCGTAAACGGGGATATACAAGGCGTCACGATTTTCGCGCTGGGCATGATTCCCATTTTGTTTGCACTTTGGCTAACCCGACATGATTTTATTGAATTGGCAGGAACGGTCATTGCAATTGCACTGGTCGCCATGTTCACGGTCCTTGCAACCATCGGGCAGGGCGCATACGACATTGGATCCGTGGTTTTTCCTTCGATCCTAATCATTGCCAGCCTGGTCCTGAACAGAAGAACTGTCATTTATTTGACAGGGATTTATTATTCTATGCAACGCATGGTTGACGCTAGGTGCGGTTTACGGACTCTATCAACCCACATATCCCCAGGTATCGTATATAGGGCAATTTATCGTCACATCATTGATATTGCTTGTCACAATGGCCGCGGTTTATGTTTTGTCGAACACTATTCGTAGTAGTTTGAATACGGCGCAAAAGGAACTGCGGGAGCGAGAAAAGGCAGAGAAGGCATTACGCGAAGCGGAGACAATGTATCGAGCATTGGTCGAGGAGACATCCGTCATCATTTATCGTGACGCCCCCGAGGAGGAAGGGAGAACGGTTTACATCAGTCCTCAAATTGAGGGACTGCTTGGTTATTCGGTATACGAGTGGCAAAACGCCAAAAATCTATGGAAGGAGTTGACGCATCCCGATGATTTGCCGCGCGTCTTAGCAGGCATCAAAGAATATCTCGTCAACGGAAAAAGGACAACCATTGAATATCGAATGAGAACAAAGGATAATCGATGGGTGTGGCTTCAGGACGAGTCTGTTGTCATCAAGGATGATGAGGGCAAGCCATTATTTGTCCACGGCGTGCTCATTGACATTACAGAGCGCAAGAATGCAGAGCAGAGGGTCAAACAACGGGAAGCGGTTTTGAGTGCAGTTGCACAAACCGCCCAGCAACTGATCAAAGCCGCCGATTGGCGCGTAGGAGATCCAGCCCATTCTTGGACTATTAGGCGAAGCGATGAGCGCAAGCCACGTCTATATTTTTATCCACCACTCAGGATCCGATGAATTTATTTTATCTTCAATGGCATACGAATGGACAGCGCCTGGAATAAGTCCGGAGCTCGACAATCCTGTTTACCAGAATACAAAATTGGTTCCACTCCCCGGCATCGAGGATTGGTTTACAAATCTGAGCAACGAAAAGCCATTTTATGGAAGTGAAAAAGAATATTCGGAGTATTGGCAAAGAATCTTTAAACCCATTGGATTGAAAACACTATTGGACGTGCCCATTTATGTAAACAGACAGTGGTGGGGTATTATCGGCTTTGATGATTATGTCAACGAAAAACCCTGGTCGCAGGCAGAAATCGACGCCCTGACCGCGGCGGCAAGCAGTTTGGGGACAACCATAGAACGCCAGCAGACGAATGAGGCGCTTCGTGATTTCGGAGGAGAAGTTCCAGCTTGCATTCCACCATACATTCGTGCCCATGGCAATCAGCCGCGTAAGTGATCGTGTCTTTTTGGATGTCAATCAGGCATTTTGTGAAGGAATAGGATATACACGCGACGAAGTAACTGGCCGCACCAGCGAGAGTTTGAATTTATGGGTGGATATGGAAGAGCAAAAGGAATTCATATACATGCTCGCAAAGCAGAACTACGTATCGGAATTCAAAGCAAAGGTCCGCCTGAAATCTGGAGAGATAGGGGTGGCTTTAATATCGGCGGTCAAGATTTCACTTGGCGACGAGCCTTGTTATCTATATACGATTTATGATGTTTCAAAAATCGAACAATTATTACAGGACTTGAAGGCAAAGAACGACGAATTGGAACGGTTCACATATACAGTCTCCCACGATCTTAGAGCGCCCTTGATCACGGTCGCCGGCTTTGTTGGGTATCTGGAACAGGATGTCAAGAAAGGGGATCTGGAAAAGATCAGCAAGGATGTTTTCCGCATCAATGAGGGAATCGCAAGAATGCAGAGGCTGTTGACCGAACTGCTCGAGCTTTCACGCATTGGAAGAATGGCAAATCTTTCGGAGGAAATTCCATTCGAGGAAATTGTGAGCGAAGCTTTGAAGTTGGTGGAAGGCAGATTGCAGGCGCGGCAGGTTCAAGTCAAAGTAGAGGCGGGTCTTCCATCCGTATTCGTTGACCGCACGCGGTTGGTAGAGGTGATCCAAAACCTGGTGGACAACGCAGCCAAGTTCATGGATGGACAGGAAAACCCAACCATCGAGATCGGGGTACAAACCGATTCCGGGAAACCCGTGTTCTTCGTGCGCGATAATGGAATTGGAATAGCGCACGAACACTTTGAAAGAATTTTCGGCTTATTCAATAAATTAGATGTAAACTCGGAAGGCACAGGCATTGGGCTGGCGCTTGTGAAACGAATTATCGAAGTACATGGCGGTAGAATTTGGGTAGAATCAGAGTTAGGCAAAGGCACAGCGTTTTTCTTTACGCTGGAGAATAAAGACAAACAGGAGACGACATGACTCGAATCGTTGTGGATGCAATGGGGAGTGACAACTACCCAACACCGGATGTGGAGGGCGCGGTGATGGCGGCACGTGAATATGGTGTGGAAATACTTTTAACCGGCGACGCTTCGAAAATTCAGCCGATCCTTGATTTGGCGGGTGGAGCTGGTCTGCCCATTCGCATTGTCCACGCGCCGGAGATGTTGACGATGCACGATAAAGGCGATGACCTTGTGATGAAAGCGCGTCACAAGGATGCAAAGAATTCGATGGCTGTGGGATATGACCTGGTGAAGAACGGTGAAGCGGACGCGTTCGTTACAGCGGGCAATACCGGTGCGGCAATGGTGACGGCGTTATTTAGGTTGGGTCGCATCCGCGGCGTGGATCGTCCCGCGCTGGCGCCTCCCTTCCCTACTGCAAAAGGATATTGCATTGTGCTGGATATCGGCGCAAACCCCGATTGCAAGCCGGAGAATCTTTTACAATTTGGAATTATGGGAAGTGTGTATGCAGAGCGTGTACGTGGTATAAAAAGTCCGCGAGTTGGTTTGATATCGAATGGCGAAGAAGCCGGGAAAGGAAGCGAGTTGGTCAAGGCGGCATATCCGCTTTTGGAAAAGGCAAACATCAATTTTGTTGGAAATCTCGAAGGCAAGGAACTTTTTAACAGCTACGCCGATGTTGCAGTGACGGACGGCTTCACTGGAAACGTTTTGTTGAAGTCAACTGAAGCCGTTGCCAAACTGATTATCGAGAAGATCCGCGAGTCCATCAAAGATGGAGGTCCGCTGGCATTATTAGGCGGAGCGCTGATCCGTCCGGCAATGGGAAAAATAAAGAAACTGCTCGATCCTGCAGAGGAAGGCGCGGCTCCCTTGCTCGGTGTGAATGGACTGGTCTTCATCGGTCATGGACGTTCCGACGCGTTCGCCATGAAAAACGCCATACGTGTGGCAAAAAGTGCGGCGGAGTCGAATGTGTTGGATGGAATCAAGTCTGCTATTGAGGAAAGTTTGAAGAAGTAAAAGGTAATCATGGTGGTTGAGTAGTGGCGCCGTAAGCGCCACGTATCGAAACCATCAATAACAAGAATACATAAACTTGAAATTGCTGGTTTCGATACGGCGGACGAACATCGCCTACTCAACCAGCGGAAATGTAGAAAAATGAAAATCATAAAAAACGAAAAAATGATCAAACGCAATGGAACCATCGGCAACTGGATGCAATTAGGCGCAATCGCTGTGCTTGGCGTTGGGATGTTCATCTCCTTCAATCGCACAGATTTATTTACCTTTGCACTTGCCGCCCTACTCATCGGCTTCACGATGACACAGATCGGACTGTACATGGGCAACCGTTACGGGCGTTCACCACGTCCCGATGAAAAACTGGATGCGGGACTTAAGGGATTGCCAAATGAATTTTCCATCTATCACTACACCACTCCTGCCTCGCATCTTCTCGCTGGTCCTGCAGGGATTTGGGTACTGATGCCCTATCATCAGCGTGGAGAGATCACGTACAAAAAGAATTGCTGGCGCAATAGCGGCGGCGGCTTCCTTCAAGGTTACATGCGCATTTTCGGGCAGGAAAGCATCGGCCGCCCGGAGCTTGAAATAGATAGTGAAATCAACGCTCTTAGAAAACGTCTCGCAAAGCAAATGGACGAATCCGAGATTCCAGAGATCAATGGCATGATGGTATTCACCAGCGACGATGTGACCATCAACGGGGAAGGCGCAGCCATCCCTGCGATGAAGTTGAAACAGATCAAGGATTTTTTCCGACAGAAGGCAAAGGAAAAAGTAATTTCGACAGACTTGCTAAACAGGATCAAATCCCTGCTTGAATAAAGATATGAGTTCGAAACTACGAGGGATTGCGACTCCCACTTTAGTATCTATTATCGGAGCGCTCATCGCTCTATTTCCAAGCAATCCCAACAATATGCCTCTGCCATCAAGGGACTCCGGGGTCTTCCTATATGTCGGCTGGAGGTTTATTAGTGGAGATATTCCCTACCGCGACGTATGGGATCATAAACCGCCGCTGATCTATTTTGTGGATGCCTTGGGATTAACCCTAACCCCCAGCTCTCTTTGGGGCGTATGGCTGCTTCAGTTTCTATTTATCGCTCTAACCATCTTTGTTATTTACAAGGTATTGCAAAGAGAGTTTGGAATCATGGCAGGCATGGCTGGAGCAGTGATATTCGTCTCCGGCTTACTAACAATCCTTGACCGCGGTAATGTCACAGAAGAGTATGCGCTCCTGTTTCAGGCATTGTGTTTCTGGGTTTTCATACGTGCGCAAGAGAAAAACTATCCACTACGAGATACATTCTGGATTGGTCTTTGCGGTGGACTGGCGTTTAACTTTAAACAAACAACCGTCGGGATTTTAGCGGCTTATGGATTGATACTCATCCTATCCAGACTCTTACAACGCAAGTGGCCCATACGAGACATTTTGTATTTGGCTGGCGGCTGGATCATTCCATCCCTTGGGGTTGCACTCTATTTCGCAAGCCAGAACGCGATTGCCGATTTTTGGGGACAGGCATTTGCCTACAATTTTGTCTACATCGGGAAGCATGAGGGGATTCGGCGACTGATCCCTGTTTTCATCAAAGGATTCGCTTATCTGCGTCAGGGCTGGGTTCTCTATCTCCCCATTATCGGCTGGATGATGGGACTCATCTTTATTTGGATCAGGCGCAAAAACCTGCTGGATAAAGTGAATTCATTAATTCTTCTTGCGCTGATCGATCTGCCAGTGGAAGTTTTATTGATTACGGTATCAGGACGTTCGATACTTCATTACTATCTTACCCCTCTACCTGTAATGGCAATCCTGACGGGTATCCTGGTTTACGCCGCGCCATTTCTGATCGAAAAAATCCTGCCAAAGTTGCCGCTAAAAACAAATGTTATTTCTTCAGTTCTGCTGGCAATGATTTTACTCTTTCAAATTCAGAAAATCAGCGACTATCCAAACCAGGTGGAGAGCATGCAGAAAAACAGCCGCGCACCAACGATTGAGTACGTTATCAAGCACACAAAAGAAAACGACAAGGTATTGATTATCGGTGCGGAAAGCGTAGTGAATTTTCTATCACGCCGCGAAGCTCCCACGTGCTATGTATATCAATATCCGTTGGCGCTTTTGGGAAGCCGCCCCATGTTCGAGGAATATTTCAATCAAATTCTGGCAGACAAGCCCACTTTGATTATTGATACCCGCGGTCGGGAAGGCTTAGCAGAAAAGCTTTATACGCCGTTGCAAAAACGTTCCGAAATCGTTAAGAACGGAGTCAAAACTCTTGGGGAAAACTATGAACAAGTTGCGAAATTTGGCGATTGGCGAATTTATCGATTGATCGAAAAGCCATAACGGAAAAATTTCCGTCACACCTGCACCCACCGCATGTGCGGTGTTGCGAGGAGGGAGCAACCCGAACATCGTAGTACTCTTTAGAATAAGCAATCTCCTTCGATGTGACGGAGATTGCTTCGTTCACTCGGCGTTTGAGCATCGGGGCTCGCAATGACGGATAGTTTTGTTTATGATACACTTGTTCTACTTCTAAAAACAAGCAACATCATCTCGAATTGAAATGAGAATTACATTGTTTAACATGTACTTAATTGAAAACTCCAGCGAAGTACACATAATATGAATTCAATCGTAGCCGTAGACATAGAAACAACCGGATTAAGCCAGGACCGCGACGCCATTATCGAGATCGGGGCGGTAAAGTTCAAAGGTCACCGTGTGGAAGCGGAGTGGACATCAGTAATCAATCCCGGCAGACACATTCCAGAATTTATTACCGGGCTGACCGGCATCAGCGATGTGGAAGTTCGCAGTGCACCCAAGTTTCAAGAGATCAGAAAAGATCTGGAAGCCTTCGTCGGGGACGCGCCGGTGGTGGGACATAATGTCCGCTTTGATCTGGGATTTTTGCAAAAGGGCGGAATCCTGCAATACAACGAAGTCATTGACACCTATGAATTAGCCGCCGTGTTGATGCCAACCGCCAGCCGATACAACCTCGGCGCGCTTGGTAAGCAACTCGGAATCTTATTACCTGCCACCCACCGCGCCTTGGACGATGCACGTGTCACGATGGCGGCGTTGAATAAATTGATCGAATTGGCGAACGAGTTACCGCTTGAAATGATTGCGGAGATCGTCCGCTTGAGCGAGCCGCTGGACTGGGATGCCAACTGGATATTCCATGAAACGCTCAGGACAAAAGCCAAAGAGGGTATTAAGGCAAAGAAGATCAAAAAGCAAAGTCCAGTGAGGTTCGAGGATTCCAAATATCCGCCATTGGATAATCCCGATGAACCCATCCCGCTCAACACGGATGAAGTTGCATCCATCCTTGAGTATGGCGGTCCGTTCTCGCAATACTTCGAGACCTTCGAGCAGAGACCCGAACAGATTGGGATGATCCGCGCCGTTACGGATGCGCTTTCTAACGGGCAACACTTGATGGTCGAAGCGGGAACGGGCGTCGGCAAATCGTTTGCGTATCTTGTGCCATCTGCTTTGTTTGCATTACAAAACAATACGCGTGTTGTCGTTTCGACGAACACGATCAATCTGCAAGACCAACTCATTCAACGTGACCTGCCCAATTTGAGTCAGGCATTGAATCTTGATTTTCGTTTCTCCGTTCTCAAGGGTCGTTCGAATTATCTTTGCCCGCGTCGCTTGGAGAACATGCAGCATTTCGGTCCGCGCAACAAGGATGAGATGCGGGTGCTGGCAAAGGTCATGGTATGGCAACTCATCAATCAGAGTGGAGATCGAAGCGAGTTAAATCTCACGGGACCGACCGAGCGTGAGGTGTGGACTCGAATGTCGGCTGAGGATGATGCGTGCACGACCGAAACGTGTATCAAGCGTGAGGGTGGCACATGTCCGTTCCATCGCGCCAAGTCTGCATCGCAATCCGCTCACGTGCTCGTCGTCAACCACGCGCTCCTGCTTTCGGATGTCGCCACGGGGAGCAAGGTCCTGCCCGAATATTCGCACCTCGTCATCGACGAAGGTCATCATTTGGAATCGGCAACGACCAACGCGCTGTCGTTTCGCCTGAGTCAATTTGACATGGATCGCATGATGAAAGAAGTCGGCGGATCGAACGCCGGTGTGCTCGGACGACTGCTCGGCGAGACGAATGAAACGCTTCGCCCCGCGGACTTTGGCCTGCTTCAGCAAAGAGTCGGCCGCGCCACTGACAAAGCGTTCCGCATCGAGCAAATGAACCGCGAGTTCTTCAACGTGCTGAGCTGAGTTTGCGCGACTGCAGCGTGAGGGACAACCGCAATCGAATTACGCATGGCAATCGCGCGTGCTCCCCGCCACACGGACAATACCCTACTGGGACGAAGTGGAAATGGCATGGGACGCGACCGGCGAGACATTACGCAACCTGCTCGCCGAACTCGGTGACATTTACAAAGCCGCCGCAGAGTTATACGCGGACGGACACGATAATCTCGAAGACGTGATGGGCGACATCAGCAACGTGGTGCGCCGCCTGACCGAAGCCGAAGCGAACATCACCGGCATGATCAGCAAACCGAATCGCGGGCATGGTCTATTGGATCGAAGTGCAACCCAATCAAAATCGTTTGTCATTGAACGCCGCGCCGTTGAGCGTGGCTGAGTTGGTCGAGAAACATCTGTGGCACGAGAAACGCTCCGTGATATTGACCTCCGCCACATTGACCACGCACGGCGAATTTCAATACATCCGCAATACACTCGGCGCGGACGAAGCGGACGAGATGCAACTCGGCTCACCCTATGATTACGAAAGCGCGGCGTTGTTCTACATCGCCAGTGACATCCCCGAACCGAACCAGAACGGCTACCAGCAAGTGCTTGACCGAACCATCATCAACACCGCCAAAGCCACAGGCGGACGGATGCTCGTGCTGTTCACATCCTATGCGGCGCTGAAGCGGACATCGCAAGCCATCACGGGCGCGCTGGCGCGTGACGAGATCTACGTCTACGAACAAGGCGACGGCGCTTCACCCAACGCACTTGCTCGAATCGTTCAAAGCCACTGACCGCGCCGTGTTACTCGGCACCCGCTCCTTCTGGGAAGGCGTGGACGTGCCCGGCGATTCGCTCTCCGTTGTCTTCATCACCAAACTACCCTTCGATGTCCCCACCGACCCGCTCATCGCGGCACGCTCTGAAATTTACGAAGACTCGTTCAATCAATACTATCTGCCCGAAGCCATCTTGAAATTCCGTCAGGGATTTGGTCGCCTCATCCGCACCGCATCGGATAGAGGCGTAGTCGGGATTCTCGATAAGCGCGTGATGACGAAGCAATACGGGAGATTGTTCTTGGAGTCACTACCTCCCTGCACCGCCCGTCAGGGTCCCGCGGCAAATCTCGCGCGCGAGGCTGGGAAGTGGCTGGGGATGTAGAGGGCAAACTCAATGAGGTACAAATGATTACCTATGGGCTAGGAACCTACACTGTCTACACAGGAAGCACACAAAGCGATCCAAAGAAGCCTAAAGCTGGCATTAATATTCCTATAGATCTCTCAAAGGAAGAATACGACAAAGTGTGGAATGCAATTTCAAAAGTTAAAAACACTTTTAGATATACTGCCATATTCAGCGCAACAACCTGGAATTATGATGACTTAGCCAACACAGTAAATTCTTATTTACAGGCTTTTACCCAAAAAGACATTAACTTTTTAGGGAGTAGAGACATAACTCTAAATATCAACAAGGAGGTATTAAACGTACTTACGTCGTTTCGGTTTTACACTGACTTTATTGACAAAAATCTGCGCGATGACTTTGGAAACAAATCAGAAATGCCTGCCAATTTTGAACAGTATTGTTCAAATGAATATGACACCAACTTCTCATACCGATTCATTAATCAACTTAGAAATTACGCCCAACACAAAGGACTTGTTGTAAGTTTGGTAGATTTTAATAAACATCTCGATAAAAAAGACAATCGCACGGTAAAGAATAACTTGAGGATTTACACAAATCGTCGGGAGTTATTAGATGATAAAAAGTTCAAGAAAGAGGTAAAGGCAGAATTAGTAAACCAACCTGATCAGATAGACCTTATGGAACATCTTCCAAAATGGATGAACTCCCTAGCAAGAATACACTATCAATTAATGCATGACTTGATCCCTACAAGCTTAAGTTATGCCTTATTTGTAATTGAACAAATATATAAATTAAACTACGACAAGAAAGATAATAGTGTTGTTCCTATACTGTCAACTATCGACCATCCTGAAGATAATACCAAAGGTATGTTAACCCCAAGCTTTATCCCTTTACCGGTGGAAGACGCACAAAATATCATTAAGTATTGTAAAGAACACGATCTTATGAATGATTAAATTGTTTGTCTACACGCTCTAACTAATAAAAATCACCGAAAACATCACACGTCATCCCAAATGTACTAGCCAACTCCTATCTCATCCTCGAATCCGACAAGATATTTATATAGAAGGAGATTCTCGTAAAATGACAAACGTCAACGCCCAATCACAAACCGTCCTCGTCACTGGCGGATCAGGATTTATCGGCGCGCATTGCATCATCCAATTACTGGAGGCAGGCTATCGTGTGCGGACAACGGTCCGTTCGTTGAAGCGCGAAGCCGATGTCCGTGCCATGTTGAAAATTGGCGGCGCTGAACCTGGCGATGCGCTGACTTTCTTCGCGGCTGATCTCACGTCCGATGCAGGCTGGGCAGAAGCGGTTGGAGGTTGCGATTATGTGCTGCATGTCGCTTCACCGTTTCCCACTGCGCAACCAAAGGATGAAAACGAGTTGATCATCCCTGCCCGTGAGGGGTCCTGCGTGTATTGCGTGCTGCACGGGATGCCGGAGTCAAACGTGTCGTTCTAACCTCCTCGTTTGCCGCCATCGCCTATGGACATCCGCCCACCGATCAACCTTTTACCGAAGAAAGCTGGTCAAATCCTAATGGCGATATAACCCCATACGCCAAATCGAAAACTCTGGCAGAACGCGCCGCATGGGATTTTATTTCCAAGGAAGGCGGTACGCTTGAACTGGCGGTTGTCAATCCGGTTGGTGTGGTTGGACCTGTATTGGGCAAGGACTTTTCATCATCCATTGAATTGATGGTCCGATTGCTAAATGGCGGGATCCCGCGCGCGCCGCGCATTTCCTTCAACTTTGTGGATGTTCGCGATGTTGCCGATCTGCATTTGCGGGCAATGACAAATCCTGCCGCAAAAGGTCAGCGTTTTCTGGCTACAGAAGGAGACTGCCTCTCCGCCCTGGATGTGGCGCGCATACTTCGTAAGAATTTAGGTGAGGCTGCAAGCAAAACTCCAACTGCCGAACTACCAGATTGGATCGTTCGATTCGGCGGGTTGTTTGTACCCGCATTAAGTAGCTTGATCCCAAGCCTTGGAATCGTCCGCAGAGCATCGAACGAAAAAGCCAAACGATTGCTCGGTTGGTCACCAAGAACAAATGAAGAAGGCATCGTGGCGACTGCCAAAAGTTTGATTCAGTTGGGATTGATATCAAATTGAAAAATGAAGATTATCTCCAATATCCATGTCATCCCAAATGTACAAGCCAACTCCTACCTCATCCTCGAACCCGATGGGTTGACGATCATCGATACTGGGATGCCGTTTAGCGAGAAGCAATCCCTGAAATACATTGCCAGCCTGGGACGTTCTACCGACGAGATCAAGCGTATTCTCATCACACATGCCGATCTGGATCATTACGGATGTCTGGCTGCCTTGAAGGAGGCTAGCGGAGCACGCACGTATGCCAGTCAACCTGAAGCCGAGGCGATGGCAAGAGGTGGGTCGTCACGACCAGTTAACCGAGATATTGGTCGCTTTCAAGGTTTCATGATCCGCTTGATGGGAAAATATTTAAAGCCTACTCCCATTCAGGTGGATGAGTTCCTGACAGAAGGACAGATATTGCCTGTGTTGGGAGGCTTGCAAGTGGTGGAAACACCGGGACATTCCCCGGGGCATCTTTCGTTCTATGCACCGTCTGTCCATGTGTTGTTCTGCGGTGACTCGATGAAGTCAAACGATAAAGGTCTACGCGCCTCCCGCTCGCGCAATAACTGGGATCAAACCCTGGCAGAGGTCTCAGTGAGGAAACAAGCCGCACTTGGCGCTCAGATCGTCTGCCCGGGGCATGGTCCCGTTATTAGAGAGGCAGGCAGCAGGTTTCCGATATAAGTATGATATCGAGCCTGATAATTTTTCGGAGAGGGTCAACGCACTCCCACTCGCTCCACTCGGGGACTTCGTGAGGGAGGTACAGTCTGCTACCGAAACGAGGAAAATATAATCATGTCATGGACTGAAATAGTTAAACAACTGCGAGAACTTCCTACAGATGATGTCATCAAGTTGATGAAGGGCTTGCATGACTTGTCCCCACAGAATAAAGCCTGGCTAAGAACAAAACTTTTGCCTGTTGCTCAAGACACAAAATATCTCGAGGGTTGTCGAAACAAGATCATTCGTTATGTTTATAAAGAGACCAAGGGGATTCCGCATATGCCTCGTTTCAGTGACGCAAAGAAGGTCATAAGCGAATACCGAAAATCCACCAGCGACTTGCGCGGTACGCTTGACCTGATGCTCACTTATGTTGAGCGCGGACATGCCTTCACAAATGATTTTGGTGATATTGACGAACCCTTTTACGACAAGCTCATCAACATGTTGGAGCGCTTTGCAGTGGAACTACGTCGAAGTCCTGCAAAATATGAGTTATACGAGCAGTTTAGATCGCGCCTAATGGCGATGAGAAGAACGTCAGATATAGGCTGGGGTTACGGTGATTTTGTTCAAAACACAGTGGATGAATTGAAAGAATTGTTGGCGGCAAAATGATGTTTACTCGTCGAAGATATCCTCGTAGTCCATCCGGTCTTTGTCCTTCCAAGACTGATCTTTCACGGTCGGATGCGGCGTTGATTCATTGACCTTGAGTTCGCGTCCCTGGAACTGTGTCCCGTGCAAGGCAGTAATGACCGCCTGAACAATGTCATCAGGCACTTCCACAAAACCAAAGCCGCGGCTCTTGTAAGTCTTCTTGTCAAGTCCAATGCGGGCGCTGATCACCTCGCCAAACGGTTTCACGAGTTTGGTCAGGTCGGCGGCGGTGGTGGTAAAAGGCAGATTGCCAAAATACAATATTTTGCTCATATTCCTTGAGTATCCATGCAGGCAGTGTACTCAGTTTGCACCGGATGTGCAAGCCGTTATAATTAATTGATGTATCCCAGAGCATGGAAGTGTAGTTTGGAAGGCAACGAGAAACGGGTGAAACTGATCCGTATTAGAAGGAGTTTACAATGAAACTAATCAGGTTACTTCTCGTTTCGATTGCTTTGATCTTCATACTTCCAGCTTGCGGTGCTGCCCCTGCGTCTCCATCTTCTACAGAGGTATCAACTAAAGCCCCAGACTTGAACGAGCAAATGGAACAAATCGATGCCATTTTAAAGCAAACTCTCAGCGCGAGTATTGCCTATAACAAGCCCGAGTCCATGAATTTGGATCAGACTGCAACCATCGAACTTCTTCTGAATCCTTCGCTATCTCCGGAAGCCTTGAGCACCCAGGTTACCGAAACAGGACAGGTCGCCAGCACAAGTATCCAAATCACACCGCGTATGAAAGCACTACTCATCGCCAACGATCCAACCGCTTTTGCAATTCAGCCAATTCACGACAATCCCGAACAACTCATCAGCAGCAAAGACACAACGAAATGGGCATGGTTGGTGACCGCAAAGAAAGATGGCACTCAACAGTTAACGCTCATCATCTATCGGCTAGTCACATATGAAGGGCAGGATTATTGGCGTGAAGTGGAAACCTATAAAGCGGATATTGATGTAAAGGTGACACTTGGTCAGCGCGTGCAGGCATTTGATTGGAAATGGATCGCTGGCATAGTTATTACTCTTATAGGGATTCCTGCCTTATGGCGGTACATTGATAACCGGAACAAGAAAGTTAAGAAGCGCTCAAAACGATAGTTGATGCCGTTAATTCTGGACAAGGGGTTTAAGGGTAAACTATGATGGTAAAGCCCAAAGGGCTGGGGGAGATGTGGTAGAGTAAAGGACATTGAGAGGAGTTAGTCCATGTCCGATAACAATAAGGTACTCGTTAGAAACGCCAGAGATCAAGATATCCCCGCCGTTGTAGAAATCGACACCGAGGCTTTCGCTTCATACGGAACCGCCGAAACACCCGAAACTTTTCAACTCCGGCTGAGAGCATTTCCAGACGGTTTTATTATTCTAGTGGCAGATAATGAAATCGCAGCTTACGGTTGCTCTGAAAAATGGTTGACAGAACGCGAGCCAGGCTTGGACGAGAATCCCACAACGATCCATCAACCCGATGGGAAAATATTTTGCATCACAGGGATGGCAGTCAAAATGAAATATCGAAAAAAAGGCTATGGATTACTTATTCTTGATAGGCTTATCGAGATCGCCCACGGAGAAGGTTGTAAGAAAATCGTTTTAGAGACAACCCACGCCCAGGGGTTATATCTAAAGCGAGGCTTCCAGACGGTTCGAAATCGCATTGAACGTGAAGTCTCATTAGATGTTATGTCTCTCGACCTAAAACCCATTAGCAGGAAGTAGCAAACAGCGGCGTATCTTTTGATAACGTAAAGAGTCTGTAGGAGTTGTAGTCTGCTGGCTTATATCATAGTATTCATCGTACGCTACTTTTTCCGGCTCCCAACATATCTGCAAAAACCATACTTGTTTCTTTGTTGAGAATTTGCACAATTCGGTGTAAGATATTCATAAATAATTCGAGGCTCAAGAGGTCAATTTTGTTTTTGGAGTCATGAAAATGAGCGCTTCAAGAAAACTCTGCCCCAGTTGCGGAAAGGAAAACATAGCCATGGTCTCGGTCTGTGTATACTGCGGCACAGAGTTGGACGGGGACACCTCCACAAAGGTTGTGTCAGTTCCCGAGCACCACGAAGAACATACGCAAGCAAGTCCCGCAGAAACGCTGATCGATGTTGCATCGATACCTAAGGGAGGGCTGGGCATCCATATAGCGGGTGAATTCAAACCCATTTATGTGAAAATTAACAAGGAGTTGGTCATCGGTCGTATCACCGAGGCAGGTTGGGCAAACCCGGAGACCATTCTTGATCTCTCAGACCAGAACGCTGCCAGATTGGGGGTCTCAAGGCAGCATGTAATGATCAGACCGACAGCAGCCGGCTTTGAAGTCGTCGACCTTTCCAGCACAAACGGTACATGGTTAAATGCCGAACGATTGGTCCCAAATAAGCCTTATCCGTTTGCAAGCGGATCACAATTGCGTATCGGGCAGATGCGGCTTCTCATCATGTATCATCCTGTTTAAGAGGCGCAAACACAATCGGCACAATATAGAATCAGCAAACAGGGAGGAAATACTCGTCCACCCAAACAATTCTCTGTTTTGTTTACAAGTGACACACATCACCTATCAAAGTGACGCGCAACCTGTTGCCGCATCTCGCCACCCTGAGTACAATACATCCATTATGTCAAACAAAGTCGCGATCGTCACCGATAGCACAGCCTATCTCCCCGAAGAACAAGTCAAACAATACAATATCCATATCACTCCCTTGAGCGTCATTTGGGGCGAAGAAGTTCAACGAGACGGCGTGGACATTTTGCCGCACGAGTTCTACGAACGTCTATCTACCTCCAAGGTGTTGCCCACTACGTCACAAGTCACACCTGCTGTGATGCACGACACATTCCAATCCCTGTTGAAGCAGGACTATGACGTGCTCGGCATCTTTCTCTCATCGAAGATCTCCGGCACGGTCCAATCCGCGATGCAGGCGTTGGACATGCTCAATGGGGCAGGCAGGAGGGTCGTCGTTGTAGATTCGCTCTTAACCACCATGGCAATGGGACTGCCCGTCCTTACCGCCGCGCGCGCCGCGCAGGCAGGCGAGAGCCTGGCCGAATGCCAGAAAGATCGTAGAAAACGCGTGCAGGAACAGCGGCGTTTTCTTTCTCGTTGAAACACTGGAATTTCTGCGCCGTGGCGGACGCATCGGCGGCGCGCAGGCTTTACTGGGCACTATGCTGAATATCAAACCGATCCTTCGATTACGTGACGGGCAAATCGAACCGGCAGACAAGGTCCGCACCAAACAGAAAGCGATCCAGCGCGTCATTGAACTGGCGTCCGAACGCGTCGCAGGAAAGACACCCATCCGCATTGCAATTACACATGCAAATGCCGAGGCGGACGCAGAAATTCTATTGAAAGCCGCGCAGGCTGAACTGAGTCCGATCGAGGCATTTTCCAGTCCATTGAGTCCCGTCATCGGCACACACGTTGGTCCGGGGACAGTTGCACTGAGCTATATGTATGGAATTGCATAGATAAAAACTCGGAGACTTCAGAGATCTCCAGGTTTTCTTTGACAACGAAATTGACAGTCATCCCTGAGGTGGCTGTCAATTATTTTAACAAGGGGTGTAAAATAACCCGATTCTATGACCACCAAAACACCCCCCCAACAAACCAATAACTGGCGCGACCTCTTCAACCTGACGGTTCTCAGCGCGTGCTTCTACGCCTTCATGGAATGGCTATTCTTCGTCACCAAGCCGTCCTCCCTATCCCTGCTGACTCTCTTTGAAGATCTAAAAGTATTGGCGGTTGCCAGCGGAACCGTTACGTTTGTCTTTCTCCTTGGGCTGGTTCTCCTTTCCCTGCCCGCCCTGCTGGTGAAAGATTCCAAATGGCGCGCACGCCTCTTTCTCCTCGCCTGCATACCCGCGGCGCTCATCCTTTCCATCACCGCGCTCATCATGTTCGACAACTTCACCTACACCGTCTTCGAGTTCGGGATCATCTCAACAGAAGGAATTTGGCGCGGCATCTATGCGCTGGGATTCGTGATCGTCTTCTTGTGGACGATTCGATTCTCACAACAGACAACTCTCCCACGCGGGAAGTTCGCTTCATACCTGACCCTGAGCCTGCTCGCGCTTTCAACAGCAGGGATACTCTCTGTCGCCTTATCCGGCGAAAACAACGCCGGCTACTTCAACTCAAAAATACCGAAGCCATCTGCCAACCATCCGAACGTGATTATCGTGGGCGGTGACGGGTTGAGCGACAGCTACCTCTCCGTGTATGGATATAGTCACGACACCACTCCATTCTTGAAGGAGATGGCGAAAACCTCGCTGGTCGCCGAGAACGCCTTTCCCAATGTTTCCAGTACCACAGCCTCCACCACATCTGCCTTGACCGGAAGAGAAGCTACGACAGTCGGTGTATTCCGTTATCCCGACATTCTCAACGGCAAGGACTCGTTCGAACATCTACCCGGCATCTTGAAACAACAGGGGTACAAAACTGTAGAGATCGGCACCTCCTATTATGTGGACGCGGGAAAACTCAACCTGCGTAACGGCTTCGACATCGTCAACGGAGAATCTCAAGACCTGCCTATCACGAACACATTACAGGCTGTGTTGGGCAACTCACCCTCCACCTATTTCATCCAAACGGTTATCGAAAGAGCCAGCGAACGCCTGCTCCATATCTTCTTTATCAAAGATATGCAAAACCCGCTGAAAGAGGTCAACAACCCCGCCGCCCGTATGAGCGACGAGGATCGGGTCAATGAAATCATCAATCTGCTCGATCATACCGACCGTCCACTCTTTATCTTTACACACATGATGGATACACATGGACCCATCTTCTCATCCAAGATACAAGCATCAGGTACCGAATCCAGCGCTGGTGACGATTGGGACGTGAACCGCTACCAGCAAGCCATCACCAACTTCGATGAGACTGTGAAGAAAATTTACGATCACCTGTCCCAAACCGGGCAATTGGATAACACCATCCTGGTCATCTATACCGACCACGGTTTCAAATATGCGATCAATCAACGCATCCCTATCATCATTCACTTCCCTAAAAATGAACATGCGGGCACGCGCCAGAATAACGCACAGATCATCGATATTGCTCCCACGGTTTTGGATTCCCTCGACCTCCCCCAGCCTGAATGGATGACCGGTGCGTCCATATTGAAGGATGAGCCATCTCCCACCCGAAAAATTATCAGCATCACTGCCGGGTCGCCCAAAAAGATTGCGCCTCCGTTCTATCAGATCAAGACCATACAAGTGATCGTATGTCAAAAATGGTATGCGCTGAACGTACAAGAAAACTCATGGCAAAGCGGGGTCATCACCGGACATACCACCGAATGCGACCTGACCCTTCTACCGTCCAGCAAAAGAAGTTCGCCAGATGATGCTGGACTATCTTGAGAAATATAACTACGACATTAGCTCGCTTCAATAAATATCGAACCACATGCCAAATACCTACTTCATTCTCTTCGAACTCATCATTTATGCACAACTCGCTCTTTGCCTTCGTCATGCGTGGAAACATGGCGCCGCAAAACTGCTGATGCTGTTCGCAGGGATTCTATTCGGCGTTTCACTCGAACTTGCCACGATCCGTCAATTACACGCTTATGAATACGGACGATTCATCGTCATGGTTTTGGATGTCCCGCTATGCATCGGCGTTGCATGGGGCTGTATCATCTACAGCGTGATGGAATTTTCGAACTGCCAGCAGTCTGCCTTATTGGACACGCCCCATTCTTGATGGCTTGCTCGCCTTGAACATTGACCTTGCGCTCGACGCGGTTGCCATCCGTTTTGGGTTTTGGAATTGGGGACAGGGATTGAACTACCAATACTTCGGTGTGCCGTACGCAAACTTCTGGGCGTGGTTTTGGGTGATCTTCTTTTTCTCGCTCGGATATCGTCTCTTTGCACGCCGAAAAGATTGGGTCAGCACATGGGTTTCGCCATTGCTCGGTTTGATCGTTGGTCTCGTAGGCGTACTGGGAACAAACGCCTTTATCGTTTTCGTTATTTCCACAGATTACCGACCAATCGTCATTGCAATCACGTTGATCATCGCTTTGATTTCCGTCCTTGCACTTCGACCAAAGTTTTATCTCATTCCTGTTCCCTCGCTGGTCTTTTGGGTTCCCTTCCTAACTCACGCGTATATTTTGGTTGCAGGGACAATCTCCGGCTTTATTTTCGATCCGCCGTTTTTGTTATTCGTTGGCTTGATAATGATGATCGTTGCATTTTATTTGCATCGCCCAACTATCCTACATATTTTTTCAAGGAACCTGTAATCTATTATGGACATTCCCATCCTCTTCACCACACGTATCATTCGCCTCTTCTGTTACGGATTCCTATCCCTCGTGCTGGCGCTCTATCTCGTTGAGACGGGTCTCACCGTGGAACAGGCGGGTTTGATCTTCGCCTTCACCCTGGCAGGTGACGCAGGCATCACCCTCCTGCTCACCACGCGCGCCGACCGCTTTGGCAGAAAACGAACGCTCCTGCTCGGTGCGCTGTTAATGGCTGGCGCAGGGATTGTTTTTCTGCTTACACAAAATATCATCCTTCTGATTGCGGCGGCGATTATCGGCGTCATTAGTCCCAGCGGAAATGAGATTGGTCCCTTTCTATCGATTGAGCAGGCTGGGTTATCGCAACTGATTCCAAATGAAAAGCGGACACAGGTCTTCGCGTGGTACAACCTGGTCGGTTCGTTTGCCACAGCCGCGGGCGCAGGCATTGGCGGATGGCTGGCACACTCGCTTCAAGCAGGAGGGATGTCAGCGTTAGATTCGTATCGGGTGGTGCTGACAGGCTACAGCGTGGGAGGAGGCGTGCTCTTCATCCTGTTTCTGAATCTTTCATCGGCAATTGAAGTCATCCCGGCAGCACAACAAAAAACAACACTGGGCTTGCATCGTTCACGCGGGGTTATTCTAAAGCTGAGCGCGCTGTTCGCGCTGGATGCTTTCGCCGGCGGGTTGATCGTGCAAAGCCTGCTTGTCTTTTGGTTTAAGAGAAACTTCAGCGCAGATGAGGCAACACTCGGCGGGATATTTGCCAGCGCCAACGTTCTCGCGGGAATCTCCGCGTTGCTGGCTGTGCCTCTCGCAAAGAAATTCGGGTTGATCAACACGATGGTCTTCACGCACATTCCATCGAACATTTTGCTGATACTGATTCCCTTCATGCCGAGCCTGCCTCTCGCCATCGGACTTTTACTCTTACGATTTAGCATCTCACAAATGGATGTGCCTACGCGTCAGTCCTACACCATGGCTGTTGTCGCCCCCGACGAACGTTCCGCCGCTTCGGGCGTTACTGCCATCGCGCGTTCTGTCGGCGCGTCTGTTTCCCCCATGCTCGCCGGACTCTTTTTTGGCAATCCCATCGTATGGATATCAAGCGTCCCCATCATTGCATGTGGCGGCTTGAAGATCGTTTACGATTTGTTGTTGTTCCGTGAATTCCGTGCCGTAAAACCACCCGAAGAAAATATTTCCACACCCATTTCAACCACAAAGGGTCACAAAGGTGCACAAAGGGATTAATTTATTGTTTTTCCTTCGTGTTCCTTTGTGCGTCTTAGTGGTAAAGATTCTACACCGACAAATCTTCCATCTGCAAAAACACCTCTACCACACGCGGATCGAAGTGCGTACCAGAATCCTTTTTGATAATCGCCTTCACCTCTTCGACCGGCATTCCCTTACGATAGGGGCGGTTTGAGACCAACGCATCATATACATCGATCACTGGGAAGATGCGCGCCGCAAAAGGAATCTCTTCTCCCTTCAAGCCGCGTGGATAGCCCGTACCATCCCACTTTTCATGATGACAATATGGAATATCAATAGCGGGGTGAAGAAACTCGATCTCCTTAAGCATGTTATAGGCGTACACCGGATGCTTCCGAACCACATCGCGTTCTTCATCTGTCAACGCACTGGGCTTGAGCAAAATCCCATCGGGGATCGCCATTTTGCCAATATCATGCAACAACGCACCGCGCGTAATGTTAATCAGGTCATCGCCCACTACGCCCATCATACGGGCAAGCCGTTCGGTCAATATCGTAACGCGTTGTGTGTGACCCTCGGTTTCTTTATCCCTCAAGTCCAATGCGCTGACCCATCCCATTAAAGTCGCCTCGTAAGCTTTTTGTAATTCCGCGTTGCTTTTTTCAAGATCTTCAATCAATTGTGCGTTATCAATTGCCACTGCCGCCTGATCCGCGAACGCAGAAAGCAGCGCCTTATCATCATCCCGGAACATCCCGCTGCGCGCCTTATTATCCACATAGATCACGCCCGTCAACTCATCCTTGATCTTCAACGGCACGCACAAGATCGAACGGAGTTTGTACGCCAAAATACTCATCTCCTTCGAGAAACGCGTGTCTTCTTGCGCATTCGTCGTAAGGATCACCTCCCCCAATTCCTCCACCTTATGGACAATGGTCATGCTGACTTTGAACTCATCCTCCTCCAGGTTCACGTGCGACAAACCGCGTGCGATCTCAAACTTCAACTCCCCGTCGGGTTGTTTCGACATCAGGAAGCCGCGCTCGGCATGCGTCAACTCGATCAATTTATCCATGACCTCCTCGAGCACCCGCCTCCTGCCCAGGGATGAGTTGATCACACTCCCAATCCCCATCAACGCCCCAAGCTGACTCTGTCTAACCTTCAAATAATCGAGCACTGATTGCTCCAGGTTAACAAGAGACTGTGTAATCCGACTCATATCCCGTATCACATTGGTGGCTTCGGGACCTCCCATACGGGCAACACTGGAGGTAATGGACACTAAAAGCGCCCTAACTTCCTGAAACTGCCTTTGAATGGATTGGATATCAGTAGGTTGAGTTAACATACAGAACTTCCTTAATTCGCACAACTTTAGTCATTTTACTCCCTCTTGGATTTCTGATTAATTGCAAGTTATACTCGAAAGATATGAATGTAGACAAATATCTCGAGCGCATAAACTTCAAAAGCCTCATATTACCTGACTTGAAAACCCTTCAAGGGTTACATTAAAATACATGGTAAAAGGAGAATTTATGACCGCCGAGAAAGGTCTGCCGGAAGCAAGAACATCGGCAACACAAGCAGGATTGTTGGCAGGTTTCCCCGCCAGCGTTAATAGCCTTATTTTTATCGCTCCTATCTTTAGCAAGAATGGAATGCCACCAACAAAAACCATTTTAGAGGAGTTAGCGGAGCTAGGGCAAATCCATCATATAACAAAACGTCGCAAAAACGTTTTTGATACGATAATAGTAAAGAAAAGTGATGTGCTAAAAACAATAACCGGAAATACGAATTGCCAAACGAGCGGTTGTAACTTACTGAAGCTACCAAAAAGATCCAAAAGATCATGTGACTTAACATATATCCCAAGTACGTAAGGAGCAAATCGACTTATGAATTGATCAGCAATAGACTTTCTATGTTGCATTGCAAACAGAAACATACCTACGCCAAATGGAATTGACCCCAAAAGATAATCATGGTATATAGGGTTCGCGCTAACCATTGCACTGTAAGGATAGTATGCTTCCAAGCAGAAAATAACTAACCCAACGAATGCAATGCATACTGCTACAGCTTTACTGATGCGAGGTATGCCGCCGCTAAATAAAACACCGACAGCAAAGAACAAGGTGCTGAAAAAGATACCGTCCCTGGTATTAAAATCGATTTCGAAACCTAAAGGAGTAGCGCTGTAGGAGCCACCAAGCAATCCCAAGATATAAAGCACTCCACCAAACACTAAAAAGGAATAGGCTCCTTTCATTTTAGGGTCATAGTGCAAACAGCCAAACTGTTAGAATCAGAAAATGTAGGAACCACAGATGCACTTGCGTTTCATCAAATATGAGCCCTAATGGGTCATCCTTCAATAATTGAAAAAAATGTTCTGAATTTTCAATTGCATACACAACCCACCAAAACAAGAATATCTCTGCCAATTTTCTAGTATATTTGATTGCAATAGATTTTGCTTTTGATGGTTCCCGAACCATCTTCCCACCAACAAAATACCCGGACACAATAAAAAAAAATGGGATTACCCAACGTACTATTAAGATGCATCCAAATTCTAATAATTTTGCTATTCTCCCATCATCATCAAGCCAGCCGAAAAACTGAATATGAGCGCAAATTACTATAAATATAGCATATACACGAAAGGCATCTATACGATGTTGACGCATTACAATAACTCCTATACCATCTCTGCGGTAATAAGTAAGGATCCTCTAATTTGATCCAACCTTAAACTTTAGAGAGTTTTGCCTACGTAATTTTCCAATAGATGAAGCTAATCTTTCTCACGGATTTCATAGATAATGTATCCTAGTCTCTTTCACGCACAACATAGTAATCTTTATCCAACAATTCCTGTAACTCTCTTCCTGAATTCACGAGTTGTATCTGGACCAGACACCCACGGCTTATCATCTGCAGTGATCTGGATAACGAAGCGCGGGCGAGTTTCTTTCATGCTTTCAATGAACTGTCCCCTCAAGCCCTGAATGTATGGGCTGGAAATGTGGTGATAAAAATGAAAATCATACACAAAGCGAGTGGCTAATTGTGCCCTTGCAATGAGCATGGCATGAACAGCACCACCTGTCCAATCCAATGGTTGCACCAAGTCACCGGGCTTGAAGTTAGACTGTAGAAAGGCTGCAATTTCATCTACACGCCCATCCTTGGGAGGCGGCAAAGGACGCCCTCTAACTTGGTCGATGAAAGTGCTTGATGGGTACATGCTAAAAGCAACTATCGGAATTAGGATAACTGCTATTGGGAACAATCGTCTCCCCAACGCTGCTGACTTATCTTGTACAACGAAGGGGATAACGGTATGAATTGAATTGCAAAATACAAGAACAAAATCCAATGATAAAACCAGAACTGTCCGCTAAAGATAGGGTAAATGCTATAAGCCATGGTCAAAAGTACAAGCAAAATCACTTGGCGCTTTTGCGAATTTTCTAGCTTGGATTTAAAAACGAAACAAATACCCCAAGCGCTGATGGCGCTAGCCATAACTGATAACCACCAAGCTCCGTAAAACTTGGCAAGGTATTTCAATCGACTAATCCCAGCAATTGGTTGAGCGAAGCCATTTAGGCTACCATAAAGTGGCCAACTTAGGCAATATCGATGAAATCTCCCAGCGCATTTACGTGCCATAAGTAGGCAAAAATTAGTAAAAGAGGCACCGCAAAGCCAGCAACAAGTGGTAAAACAGAAGACACAAGAGAGCGCAACAATCCCCATTGTTCTTTCTTCGCTTGCCCCCAAGCATCTACTACTTCAAGAATCAAGAATAGGCAGGAATCCAATAGCCGTATGTAGTTGTTTGATCGTCGCTGATAAACCAAAAACAAGTCCTACAATCACATTTCTTAGCCAAAATTTGAACTTATTCGTTGTCGAAATAGCTACTGCTATGACTATAAAAACTAAGGCTAAATACTCCCTCTCCAACGACATATCAGGACCTAGATGAAGGTATGCATTCTCGAAAGTATCGAGCCGCTAAGCGCAACCGCTTGTCCTATACTTCTCATCCAGGAATAGGTTATAGTACCAATCATGCTGAGGATGAAAATATCTACAAGCCTGATACCAAAATCCTGGAATCCAGAAATGTTACCAATAAGAGCATAGACCTGATATGAGCCTAGCATGTTCATATCAAAGAAGTCACGATATGGGATATAGCCAACGTGGCTCTTAGGAAAGCCATGTAAAGCATAACTGGTAAGTCAAGTTGGATCCGCCATTGAAGGGATAGTATGATTTCAACGATAAGATAAACCCCAAGGAGTGCCAAGAGTGTTTTTACAAATTTGTTCATCCATAACCTCATTTACAGTTTTGGTGTATTACTCGCTTAAGAAAAATCGGTGCTTGCGAGTGTGCCTTGACTGGAGACTTGGTGAAATTCCAAGTCATCTCAACCGACATCCAGCTTCTCATAAAGTGACTTGCTCTTCCACGCCTTACTCCCTGGTCCGGAAATATCTCGAACAAATTGCCGGAAGCACTCATCGGCATCATAAATGCTTAAAACTTCCTTGCTAGTACTACAACGCAAGGTTAGGAGAGAAAGCTGCTAATTGAGCAAGCTTTTTCTTGCGGTGTGAAAGATAAGAGGCGAAATTGCGTTGTTGGTAATAACGCACTCGCTCCAAAGCGGATTGAATATCAAGAACAAATGATGGCAAAACGCTGCAAAGCAACAAACGGACTTGATAGATGGTGAGTGCAGGAGCCTGTTCTTGAAATTGAATTCTCAAACGAACCAGGAAATGATGAGCCAGAGAAACTAAGAGCATATGATGATGCCATCCTGTCCAACTTCGCATCTCGTAATGATCCATTCCGACTTCACCTTTGGCTTCTTCGAAAATGGTTTCAATCGGCCATCTCATTCCACAAACCCTAACCAACTCAGCCAGTGGAATGCTGACAGGAGCATTACTGAAAAAGTATTTGATCTCCGAAGGATCATCCAGATTACGGCGAATGATCAACCAGAGTTCACCAGCGGGCAAGCCGCCGCGCGATTCAGTCACACGCAGAAATGCGAAATCACAAACGATGGGACCTTTGCTGCCTTCTTTGATAACAGCTCGAACCCAATCTTGCTTTTGAATTTTCTTCACCAAATGTTTGACTGGAACGGGATGCTTCCTGGGATCACTCAGACGCAAGCGAGTAGGATGACGTCCATGACCACTCCATTGGGGAACATGAACCTTCGGCGGGGTACTCCAGATCAGGGTGTTGTCCTTGATGGCGGTGAAGTAAGACTTTCCCGTAGCCGCCACATCGTCCCGAAACGCAGGGCTGTCTCCATACAAGGCGTCTGCCGCTACCCAAAAAAAGGGCAATTTGCCTCGTTTGATGGCATTTTTCAACAATTCCAGCCCGATTTCCGGCTTCGTTTTGAAAACCAGATCTTCTGGCACTGCACACTCTTCTCGTTGCTCAGCATGTTCCTCTTCGAACCATTTTTCGGGCATGAACAATCGTCCTTCGATCAGACCGTATCCTTTGCGACTGGCATATCCCAGATACACTCCCACTTGCCCGTTCGCCGTCTTTCCGACCGAGCCACAATATTGAGCCGCCACTCCTACAGATTTAGTCCCTTGTTTGACCGAACTCGATTCATCGATCAACATGACTCCGTCCTCTTGCCCCAACGTCTCGCCAATCAGTCCTTGATGGATCACGATCACTGGTTCCGTCTGCCACTGGCTCTGCCCGACAAAGTATTGCAGGCTTCGCACTTTCTCTCTCATGCCAAGCGCCATCTGTTCCACATTCTTGCGTGCGGCATTTCCCAGCAAGCCATTCAGATAGGTCAGGCTTTTCTTTCTTTGCTCCATTCGCTGAAAGGCAGGTTTGAACAGTTTCATATATTTCTTCAATTCGTTCAAAAACAGTTTGACATCTTTCTTGCTCAAGTTACATTCGGGCGCTACGCACGTTTCAATCCCACCAGACTGCATCTTGGTTTTACCACTCAACTTTCTGGCTCGACCCAACAACTCCTCTTGACTTGTTTCGGTTACAATTTCTTTCGGCATGGTGTTCTGCATCTCCTTTTCACTGGCCAGTGATGGAGAAAGATACCATGCCTTCTTTACCTCAAGCTACCCTGTTTTTTCGCTTCAACCTTGCGTTGTAATAATAGTAAGATCGCTACTAAGAACTTGTTTATTACTGGAATTTTTGATTTGTGCTATCTCTGTCCCATCCTTATTACATGGATATTCTCCAGAAAACATAGCAACATGAGTGTTAGGGGTGGTTGTTACATCACCAGCCAACGTTAATTCTGAAACTAGTGTTCCAAAACCGATTTCTTGTCGGGAGTTTACATAGGGGATGTTTTTGATTAGAAGGTAATTTGATTTAATTTCAACTTCGTAACCATCATCTTGTAATTGCTTTAAATCAGGACTACGATTTATCTGTTGCTGTGACATTAAAAACCATTCCATCCTTATTTTTATAGTTTCGCCATCGACTAAAGTACCTTCAGGTTTATTCCCCTCCCCTTTTCTATACGTTACTGTGAAAAAGATGTTTGGTCCCGTTGGTGGGTTATCGAAAGCCAAAGCAATAATTTCGGCAAACGATAATTCCTTTTTTGTAACAATCTTTTGTCGACCGTTCACGATAATTGAAATTTCTTTATGTTCTTGCGGATTGTTCATTTTGTTTTTCCTTACTAAGTATGATATTGGTGTTTGATGATTGATGAAAGTTATATTTGCAAACTTTCTGCGTATTCATAGAAATTAACTCGCCGTCTTTTGTAGATTGATAACCAATCTCTTTATGAGAAAGTTCGCTTATTGCCTTTGCTGTGTATTTGGAAAAATATTCCTTGATTGTGCTCAATATTTTGAGTTCGCTGGTTGAAAACCCAGATAGATTAGGTTCTGCTATGGAAACCAAATACTCGCCTATGTAGTCTGAAAAAATCCTTTCCCTCAAATTGAACACTTTTTTCTTCGTTGTCCAGAGCGGCTAAGTAATATAGGTAATGATCTAGGGCAGGACCAAAAGGTAAATGAGCGTATTGAGCTCCAGTAATAGAAATAGAATACTCTTTAAAGTGTTAAATCAGCGTAGAAAGGAGCTTATTTTAATTTTGTTTTTGGAACATCACTATCTTTACAAAAGAAAATGATTGAATTAAGAATTTTTGTAACATCTAATTCCTTATATCCACTATATTTGTCTGCTTTATATGTGCCAAATAATTCTTCATAAATAGCCAGAAAAGTTGATTCGGAACCTCTAATATTGTTAATTAGAACGTCAATTATTTTTTTTCTTTTCTTTTCAGATACTGCTTCTGCTTTATTTTCTAGTAGCACTCGAAAATTACGAGGTTCAAAATCAATTTCAACACGGTATCATGAGTTTCATCTTGTAAAGCACCGTTTTCATATCGACTAATGTTGCTCCTCCCCAGCCTAAAAGACTTGATAATTCTTGCTGCGTTATGCCGTATTTCTCTCTAAAATCCTTTATTTGATCAGGCTAAATTCATCTTATGAATACGTCTATATTCTCTATATGCTTTATCAAGAGGATCGTCTGAAGACTTCGGATCTCTAAATTCAGCATTACATTCGGAACACTTGTAGAACTCTACATTTACATTTATTGGTTCATTTCGTACTAATATATCTTCGTTGCGTTTGATGAACTCTAAGTTAGTTTCCTTCTCGCAATTTGGACAAATGCCAATCATTGCAAACTCACTTTCTATATTTATTATCAAATTTTTATTTTTATTGTCTATTTTCTTAATGGATAATTTACTTTTTTGTTTGCTTTATGAAATGAGATACATTTTGCAATTTTCAGTTTGCCAATCTCAGCTATTTTAAAGTTTGATGTACACTTCACAACCTTGAATTCGTTTTCCGAATTCCCAAATCACCCCTGGTCTTGAATGATCCTTTTCAGGACCAGAACAATAATCCAGCATGGTCAATCCCAGAATTTCATCTTCCACATTTTTTGTTGTTAATCCTAAGTCGATGATAGTCTGGTTGTTTTCTGCACGAGGAACAAAGTCAAGCGGTCGTTTGCCATTAGTCATTAGGTCCTTGAAACTTTTCAGGAATTTCAAAACCATTTCTTCTGTTGTTGCCACAATGGACTCCTAAAGGGTGAGATGGTATATGTGTCTCATGGTTTCTCCTTAGTTATCAATTGGTTTAATTGACATAAATAATATATCATATGATATATCTTAAGTCAAAGAAAGAAAAAAGCACCCTTACGGACGCTTTTGAACATCAAGCTAAACCTACATTACTATCTCCCCTTCTTAGCTTACCACCTCTCCGCGTTCTGATTCCGACCTCACCCCTAACCCCTCTACCCTTCGGGCACACGTCCTGCAAGGAGAGGGGGATCGATCAGCCCTTCAACTCATACTTCCCAACAATGGATTGAACCTCTTTCACCTGCGCCTCCGTCAACGGACCAAACTCCAGCGCGCCCGCGTTATCTTGAACTTGCTTCACAGATTTGAATCCCGGAATGGGAACCATGCGTTCATCCAATCCCCAAATGTACGCCAACGCGCCTTGTGCCATTGTCCGCCCATTCGAGGTGAGGATGTCGCGGATTTCATCCACGACCTTTAATCGTTTGACCATCTCAGGGTCAGAAAAAGTTGCGCGTGAGCGAATGTCATTATCGGGGAATGTAGATGTCGAATTGAACTTGCCTGTCAACACACCTTTGTTGAGCGGGTCTTTGTTGATGCCTGCCAGGTCGAAGTCCGCGCACACTTTGCGCATGGGGGCGTTATCGATCATGGCGTTCAACTGAAACTGAATGGATGTGCAATGCGCTCCGCTCGCGAACTCGCGGGCACTGTCAACAATGTCCGTGCTCCAGCCATACCAGCGGATCTTTCCCGCCGCTACCAACTCTTCCAAAACGGGTTGCAATTCCAAAGCCAGTTTGGGATCATAACCTCCCTCATGCAATTGATAGATGTCAATGAAATCGGTCTGCAAACGACGCAGGCTGTTCTCCACATCCGTCCGCACATTCTTGATGATCTGGTCTGGGTCGCCGTACACGGTTTTCTTTTCTTCATTGACGATATGACCAAACTTCGTGGCGATGACAACTGCCTCGCGTCTGCCTTTGAGCGCTTGACCCAAAACCGCTTCACTGTGACCTGCCCCGTAGTTGGCAGCTGTATCGAAAAAGTTGACTCCTAAATCCATGGCGGCGTGGATCGCCCGAATGGACTCGTCATCATCGATGTTCCCCCATCCCGCAGGGAAAGGTTGTCCTCCCGGCTGATCCCACGTCCACGGACCGCCGATCGCCCAGCATCCCATGCCCAGCGCGCTCACTTCCAATTTGCTTTTGCCTAAAATTCGTTTTAGCATTTTCATATCCTTTACCAAGCCGCCCAAGCATTTTTCTTTCACTATCAACCATGCCGGTTCATGAACTTTTCGATGCCGTTCTTTCAGAACCAAAAGTATTGAAACCCGATCACATTATTTATTGGATTTTCGAAACCTTTGAATACGCGTTTCGATGTCCGCAAGGATACTACGCGCTTCGGTCATATCGGTTTGATTTAGATGTTCATTCAATTCCCTGAGCAGAGGTTCCATTTTGGGATTGAATGCGTTCAATAGAGTGGCAATATCATTTTCGTAAATTCCCACACGTTCGAAGCTTCCCTGACGATATAGTGAAGGCAGTGCAAACAATTTCAATAGGATCAATCCCTCCACGGTGGCACAGCGGATCTTTCGATCCATGAATTGCTTGGTCGTTGTGTAACTCTCTTCGACTTTTGCGAAGAGAGGATTCTTTGTAAGAAGTATATCGATTTGCAATTCGCCGAAATTTCCCCTCGCAAAATACATATCCTGACTTTCGATCTTGATCTCGGGGAGTTTTGCGAGTGAAGGTAATGCCATAATGAGGTCAATGTCCTGTGTGTTGCGTCCCTCCACGTAGGTGAGCAAGGCGATGCCACCAACAAGGACATAGTCTACTTTGCGGGATTCAAGCAGGTTAAACAATTGCTCAACCTGAGTTAACAAAGAGTCTGCGCTCATAATGACCTCAGAAGTATTCTTGAAGTTGAAAGTGACAGCACTGCGTAAAACACTGCCAATTTGGGGAATGCTGTGGATCGTCATTGGCTTAAGTATACCGCCTCAATTGTGTCTCTAAAATGAGGATTGTGAATCAAAAAGGGGCGGACTACTTGTCCGCCCCAACTGACTTACTGTTCACCGATCACTGTCTCTTACTCTTATCCGTGCCTTTGCATAAACTTTTCCATTCGCCGCAAGGCTTCTTCGATCTTGCTGTATTCGGTCGCATAGCACATGCGGACGAAACCGTCTCCGCCCGGACCGAAGGCATTGCCCGGCACGACGGCTACAGATTCTTCACGCAATAAATTCTCAGCGAAGTCTTCATCGTTCATGCCGGAGGCTTGGATGTTGGGAAAGGCATAGAAAGCGCCGCGCGGCTCGAAGGTCGAGAGTCCGAGACGGTTGAGTCCGCTGACGAGGAGTCTGCGGCGGCGGTCATATTCTGTCCGCATTTCCTGCACGTGAGATTCTCCGCTTTGTAACGCGACCAGCGCGGCATCCTGCGCGGTTGTTGGCGCGGACATGATGGTGTATTGATGGACGCGCACGAGTCCCTGGATGATGTCGGCGGGTCCGCAGGCGTAACCGATGCGCCAGCCGGTCATGGCGTAATCTTTGGAGAAGCCGCCGAGCAGGATGGTGCGCTCTCTCAGGCTTTCGCTTAGCGCGGGAAAGCAGACGTGTTCGAAATCATAAACGAGACGATCATAAATTTCATCGGAAACCACGAGCAGGTTGTGCTCTTCGGCGATCTTCCCGATCTCGAGCATGACTTCACGCGTGGCGACCGCGCCGGTGGGGTTGGATGGATAACCGATAAAGATACATTTGGTGCGCGGCGTGATGGCTTTGCGGATGTCATCGGGATCGACCGCGAAATTGTTTTCGACACGTGCGGTCACTTCAATGGGAACGCCGCCCGCGAGGATCACTTCCGCTTGATAGGAAACGAAACAAGGTGTGGGGATGATGACTTCATCGCCAGGATCAAGGATGGCGGTGAAAGCGAGATATAACGCTTCAGATACTCCGACGGTTGCGATGACCTCGGTGGTTGGGTCGTATTTGACTTTATATAATTCCATCAGGTGATCGGCAATCGCCTGACGCAGTTCCAACTTGCCGTGGTTCGATGTGTAATGCGTCTCACCGTGTTGCAGAGACTGTATGCCTGCTTCGAGAATCGGTTTGGGCGTGGTGAAATCTGGTTCACCGATGCCGAGCGAGATAACATCCTTCATGGTTGCGGCAATGTCAAAAAATTTGCGAATGCCCGAAGGCTTTAATCCCGCTACTCGTTTTGACAGACGTTGTACGTTCGTCACTTCCTGCATGGAGCCTCCATTAGTATTTATTATGCTCCTTGCGCCGTCCTCGGCGCAAGCCAACGCCGAGGACGGCGTCGGGAGCCGAATTAGATCGGTTGTACTACCCATTCATCGGGGAGTTCCCGATAGGTTAGATCGAAAGCCTGTCCGTTCGTGGTCTTTACGCGGAATCCTTTTTCAGAGGGACCGCGCCAGCGCGATACGATCTCTGCGATCTCATATTGATTTCCATCCCACGTGAGAGAAAGCGGACGTTCTGCAAAACTTGAATCAGAGCGACATTCGACCGTGTTTATCATTTTATGATTACCGAACTGCTGTCACCGATGTTCAATGACAGGGGTTCATCTTTGTGTGGCTGTCCTTCAACGTAACAATTACTCCCAATGATGGAGTGAGTCAGGGCTGTGCGTTTGATCTCTGTATCTTCATCAATGATGCTTTCCTGAACTACAGCCGTGTTGATATGGCAGTTGGCTCCGATGGAAGCGTAGGGTCCGATCACGGCTTTGCTGATCTCTGCACTTGGGTGAACGAATGATGGCGCAATGATCTGGACCCCGTCGTGCATTTCATCCTTTGTTACATTTGCCGCGCCATGATCGAGAAGGACTTTGTTGGTCTCCAGTGTCGACTCGATGGTGCCGGTATCAAGCCATGTGTCAATCTCGTGCACGCGGATTTTTGTCCCATGTTCGATCATGATGGACATGGCATCGGCAAGGAAGTATTCATTCTTCAACACGACATCCCGCTTGATCTGTTCTTCGATGGCGGCAACCAGTTTTTCAGATTCTTTGAAGTAATAGCACCCGGCGATGGCGAGGTTGTTTTCCATGGTTGCTGGCTTCTCGATAAATCGTTTGACCCAGCCATCCTCGCCGACCTCCGCAACGCCAAAGCGACACGGGTCAGGGACGGGCATGACCCAGGCAACCGAATCAGCCTCCTCGTGCGCGAGGAACGAGAAGTCCGTTTCGATGATCGTATCGGAGAAGACCATTTGCATGGGTCCGTGCAAATATTCGCGTGCCAATAGAAGCGCGTGAGATTGTCCCTTCATTTCATGTTGCACAATATAGTGCGCCTTCATGTTTGGATATTTTTCCTTGATGAAGGGGGGAATCTGTTGTTCGCCAAGAAAGGGTCCCACGATAAAAACATATTCCGTGTTTTCGGGGTCGGGGACGGTCTTGAACATATCGAGCAAGTGCTCGAGCGTGGTCTTGCCCGCCACGCTGACGAGCGGCTTGGGCTTGCTGTAGGTGTGTGGGCGCATGCGGGTTCCCCAGCCTGCCATGGGGATTACAACTTTGAGGTTTTCAGCCAAGGTCAACTCCGATGTTGTGTCTGTTTTGTTTATTTTACCAATAATGAAGATGCGATGCACTCGCGTTATTATGAATGCCCTAAAATTGGGTGGGGTTGGTATGGTTCTTCCAACTGTTTTACTTCTTCGTCTGAAAGTTTGATATCAAGCGCGGCGATGGCTTGATTCAGATGATCCATTTTAGTTGCGCCGATGATGGGGGCGGTAATGTGGGTTTTATTTAATAGCCATGCCAGTGCGATCTGCGAGCCTGTGACGCCGCGTGCCTTTGCCACTTCCGCGGCGCGCTCGGCGACAGTGAAATCTTCCTCGCGAAAATATAGACCTTTTGCAAAGGGATCGCTTTTGGCGCGTGATGTTTCGCCTCCGCCATCGCGTTTGCGGTTACCAGCGAAGAAACCGCGCGCCATCGGACTCCACGGGATGAGTCCAACACCTTGATCGAGACAAAGTGGAATCATCTCGCGCTCTTCTTCACGATAGACGAGGTTGTAGTGATTTTGCATGGAGACGAAACGCGTCCAGCCGTGACTTTGGGCTGTGTACTGCGCCTTTGAGAATTGCCAGGCGAACATGGACGAGGCTCCGATATAGCGCGCCTTCCCAGCCTTGACCACATCGTGGAGTGCTTCCATCGTCTCTTCGATGGGAACCTCATAATCCCAGCGATGGATCTGATAGAGATCAACATAATCCATTTGCAGGCGTTTGAGGGAGTTGTCAATCGCGTCCATGATGTGTTTGCGGGAAAGTCCACGGTCATTGATGTCATCGCTCATCTGTCCATTGACCTTTGTCGCGATGACAACGTTTTGACGTTTGACACCAAAATGCTTGAGCAGGTTTCCCGTTATTTTTTCGCTTTCGCCAGTGGAATACACGTCCGCTGTATCGAAGAAGTTGATGCCTGCATCGAGGGCGCGCTTGACAAAGGGTTTGGCATCCTCTTCTTCGAGTACCCAGTCGCGCCATTGTTTGGATCCATAACTCATCATGCCCAAACAAAGACGTGAGACTTTCATTCCAGTTTTGCCGAGGTTTGTGTATTGCATAAAGAACTCCTTTGTGCTATGTACCGCCGAGGACGGCGGTTTGAGCAAACAATAAATTTTATGCTCCCTTCGCCGTCCTCGGCGAAGGAGTTGCTATTAACCACTCATTTATATCTGTAACTTCTATAATTGGTTTTCTTCCGTAATCATAATACCCTGCGGTGGAATACAAATAATCAGCCCTGTCTTCAACGAGCTTCCAATCTTTGGCAATAGGATTTTGATGAATATAATCCATCTTTTGTTGTAGGAAATCTCATTGAGTAAATATTCTTTGCTTGAATATCCTGCCAGATGCTGTGCTCGTGTCTTTGGTCGCGTTTCTTTTGTTGAAACAGATTTAATAAATCTTTTTGATTGTCTTTTCGTAGTTGTTTCAAGATTGCATGGGCGGTGAAAGAACCAAATTGCTGAACAATGGCTCCGATTAAATCGCTGACAGGTTTGATGATGGCATGGATGTGGGACGGCATAATGACAAAGGCGAAGAGCAGAATTCGTTTTTGTTGTTGCATCCATGCCAAAGAATTTAATGGGATGTTTATATATGCAGGCGTCATGAACAAATTCTTCCATTCTACGATGGTGGCGGTAATAAAGTATAAGTGGGTTGGGTCATTGAAGGATGGGAAGGTCATGTTTATCTTTGTTTGTTTCTTTCGTCGTCCTCGGCGAAAGAATTTTCATGAAATAATATGTTGGGTGGTTCTGCACCGCCGGGGACGGCGGGGGAGCATTTCAATCTTTTCCAGTTCCTTTCGCCGTCCTCGGCGAATGACTTTACATGAAAGAACTATGTTTGGTGGTTACTCTGCCGCCGAGGACGGCGGCAGGACAGGATTGCCATCCTCGCAATGACGGGGCTATATAATTTTCAAATTCGCCAGACTTGCCGATAAGCGTTTGATACCAACTAATTCAAAGACCACATCCACGATCTCATCGTCATCTTGTATCTTGCTATCGAGTACAATCCCTTCACCCCAGGATGAATGTTTGATGCGAGTCCCGGCACGGTATTTTGCTTCGATGACGGAAGCAGACTGGGGTCGAGTATGAAGCGACCATTTCGTTTCGGAGGGTGCGCCGCGCATGGGGCGTCCGGTCCGCGTTTTGCCCACTAACAAATCCGCAGGGACATCATCCAGAAAACGGGATGGATATGTTTCTTCCGCCATGCCGCGTCCACCGCGTTGGATGGAGCGTATGAGATAGAGTTTATCTTTGGCGCGTGTGATGCCGACATAAAAGAGACGACGTTCTTCTTCCATTTGCTCAGGTTCATCGAACGAACGGCTATGCGGAAGAATGCCATCATCGAGACCGATGAGAAAGACCACGCCGAACTCGAGTCCCTTTGCGGCATGGAGGGTAAGAAGCGTAGGGACGTTGCCTTCGGCGATGGTGTCTTGATCGGAGACGAGCGCGATATTCTCTAGAAAGTCATCAAGCGTGCGCGTGGAATATTCTTCGGCGAGACGTTTTAGCTCTTGTACATTGTCCCAGCGATCTTCACCTTCATCGGACTCGTCATCAACATACGCTTTATAGTTGATATCGCTGACGATGCGCTCAAAAAGTTCGGGGATGGTCAGCGATTGTGCTGCAATACGCCAGTTTGCCAACATGCCACCGACATCTGAAAGTGCCAATGCCGCTCGACCCGTGAACGATGACCAATAAGGAGAGTCTGCACCACGTGCGAGATCAATGAGAACAATGCCGGGTTGCAGATTGTTTTGGCGGGCGACCATATGTAATGTAGTAAGCGTCTTATTGCCAATGCCGCGTGCAGGGACATTGATGATGCGGTCGAGGCTGGCTTCATCGGCGGGGTTATGTACAAGTCGCAGGAAGGAGATGAGGTCTTTGACTTCACGTCGCCCATAGAATCGTTGCGCTCCAACCAAACGATAAGGAAGCCGTGCTTGCAGGAAGGCTTCTTCCAATAAACGTGACATGGCGTTGGTACGATACATCACGGCGCAGTCGCCGGGTTCATATTGACGCGACGCCACAAGTTGTGCGATGCTATCTACAACGAAAGCGGCTTCTGCATAATCATCGGGCGCTTCGTAGAAGAATAGCTTGTCGCCCGCGCCGCGGTCGGTGAAGAGTTTCTTTTTTTTGCGATTCTTGGCGGGGTTGATGACTCCCATTGCGGCGTCAAGGATATTTTGCCGTGAACGATAATTCTGTTCGAGCAAAATGGTTTGCGCATCAGGGAAGTCCTGCTCGAAACGCTGGATATTGCGCCAGTCTGCGCCGCGCCAGGCATAAATCGATTGATCGGGATCGCCCACACAAAAAATGTTTTTGTTAAAGGAAGCGAGTTGTTGTACGAGTGAGTATTGTGCGAGGTTGGTATCTTGGAACTCATCCACCAGCACGTGACGGAAGCGTGTGGCATATTTGTCGCGCACGGCTGGCAGTTCTTCAAGCAGGCGCGCGGTGTAAACGAGCAGGTCGTCAAAATCCACAGCATTGCTGGCGATGAGTTGCTTTTGATATTCGGCATATACACGCTTTACGACTTCATCTTTATATGTGGTGGTTGGGTAATTGTCCGCGCGGATGAGTTCATTCTTGGCGCGCGAGATCGCGGCATGAACACTGGCAGGGCGATACAATTTCTCGTTGATATTCATTTCACGGATCACGCTTTTCACGATCCGTTCCTGGTCATCAGAATCAAAGATCACAAAATTTGATTCGATGGGCAGGTGTTCGGCCTCACGCCTCAAGATGCGCGCGCAGATCGAATGGAACGTGCCGAGCATGATTCCTTCAATGGCTTGATCGGGAAGCAAACGTTTGACGCGCTCCTGCATTTCCTTTGCCGCTTTATTAGTAAATGTGACTGCAAGAATCTGCCACGGGCGGACTCCCTCCACCGCGATGAGATATGCGATACGTTGAGTTAATACCCGCGTCTTACCGGACCCGGGACCTGCTACTACTAAAACAGGTCCGTTCCCGGCTGTGACCGCTTCTTTTTGTTGTTTGTTGAGTTTATCTAGAAAGTCCATGATGAAATGAAAGTAGAGAGTAGTCTATCACAAACCTACTCTCTACTTTTTTAAAGCTCCTACGTTTATTTTAAAGTTGCGAAGTGCAGTTTGGACAGCGTGTCGCTTTGATGGAAATGACGCTGAAGCAGTGCGGGCATTCCTTGGTAGTCGGTTCTGCCGGAGCAGGAGCAGGTTCTTTTTTCTTCATATTGTTCATGGTTCGTACGAGCATGAAGATAACAAAGGCAACGATGATGAAGTCAACAATGGCTTGAATGAACGCGCCATACATGACAACCGCATTGCCCACAGAAAAAGACAATTCACTGAAGTTGAGTCCGCCAAGAGCAAGCCCGATGAGTGGCATCAAAATATCGTTGACGAGCGAAGCGATGATCTTTCCGAACGCACCGCCGATGATGACAGCAACAGCCAAATCCATGACGTTGCCGCGCATGGCGAAATCCTTGAATTCTTTTAACATGTTTGCCTCCTGCAAAAATTTGCTAATAAAGGTATTCTACTGTCTGGAAATGGGGATGTCAACAAGTGTCGGACATGTCTAAAATAAATTATGCTTGTTACAAGAGTGCTCAAGAATACCCTACTGGAGTATTGGTTTTTAGCACACCATGGTACCGTTTTTTAGGGTTTTCTGGTCTAGACTTGTCCTACAAATTTTTCTGACGTTGACGCACTTGTGGAAATAGGTATAATTTCATTTGCTTGGCATTGTAGAACTATGTGTTCTAATACTCCACTGAAGTAAAGGAATCTATATATGCCCGACTTCATTCTTGATGTGCAAGGGCTTGAAACGAGTTTTAAGACTCCAGATGGAATAGTGCATGCGGTTAATGGTGTTTCATTTGGACTGGGAGAAGGGGAAACGCTTGGTGTAGTTGGTGAAAGTGGATGTGGTAAAAGTGTTACCATGCTTTCAGTTTTGGGTTTGATACAATCTCCTCCAGGAAAAATAAATGCGGGGAAGGCTTTTTTTGCCGGGCAGGATCTTCTCAAAATGTCAAATGAAGAAATTCGCCATGTGCGCGGCGCACAAATCGCCATGATTTTTCAAGACCCGATGACTTCCCTCAATCCCGTGTTGACAATCGGACGTCAATTGGAAGAGCCGCTTATGTTGCATATTGGCATGACCAAAAAACAAGCCAGCGACCGTGCGGCTGAATTGTTGAGCATGGTTGGCATCCCCAATGCCAAAGACCGTTTGAAAGATTACCCCCATCAGTATTCAGGAGGTATGCGTCAACGTGTAATGATCGCGATGGCACTCTCTTGCAGCCCCCAGATCTTAATTGCAGACGAACCCACCACTGCTTTGGATGTGACCATTCAAGCGCAGATCATGGACCTGGTTCAGCGGTTGCGCGAAGAGTTGGGTATGGCGATTATCTGGATCACACACGATCTGGGCGTGGTCGCTGGAATTGCCCAACGTGTGGCTGTTATGTATGGTGGATATATTATCGAAGAAGCGAAGGTAAATGATATTTTCTCCAATCCGTCACATCCTTATACGATCGGTTTGCTGGGGAGCCTGCCTCGCGTGGATGAGAAGGAACATGCGAAGTTGTATTCCATTGATGGACAACCGCCCGTTCTTATGCAAAAGCCGAATGCTTGTCCGTTTGCCCCACGTTGTCGCTGGGCATTGGAACGCTGCTGGAAAGAAAACCCTGCCCTGGAACCCGTTGCACCGGAACACCGTATTGCTTGTTGGGTGGATGTCAAAACTGGGAGATACCGTTCATGACGCCGAATAATGATTCCATCCTTAAAGTTGAAAACCTTGTCATGCACTTTCCAATTTACCGCGGTGTAATTCAGCGGCAGGTGGGGGCTGTACACGCGGTGGATGACGTTTCCTTCGATATAAAACGTGGCGAGACGTTGGGGCTTGTAGGCGAATCAGGTTGCGGTAAATCCACTACGGGTCGCACGATCCTTCAATTATATAAGGCTACGTCCGGGAAGGTCGTTTTTGAAGATACGGATTTGATGTCCCTCAAGCGCGAAGAAATGCGTTGGATGCGTCGTCAGATGCAGATGATCTTTCAAGATCCTTATGCCAGTTTAAATCCACGTATGACGATTGCCCAAACCGTTGGCGAACCATTGATGGTTCATAATGCTGCCAAAGGCAAGGAACTTGATGAGTATGTGGAACATTTACTCGAATTGGTCAATCTTAACCCGGCCTTTGCCAATCGTTATCCTCATGAGTTTTCAGGTGGACAGCGTCAACGTATTGGTGTGGCAAGAGCACTGGCGCTCCAGCCATCCTTTATTATTTGTGATGAACCCATTTCTGCTCTGGATGTGTCCATTCAGGCTCAGGTGGTGAACCTGCTTGAGGAATTGCAGGAAAAGTTTAATCTGACCTATTTGTTCATTGCACACGACCTTTCAATGGTGCGGCATATTAGTCGTCGTGTGGCTGTAATGTACTTGGGTGTTTTTATGGAGTTGGCTGACCGCGATGCGTTATACACAAATCCGCTTCATCCATATACACAGGCGTTGTTATCAGCTGTACCGATACCGGATCCCATAGCTGATGCGAAACGGAAGCGTGTCATTCTTACCGGAGATGTACCATCACCTGTAAACCCGCCTTCAGGTTGTCGTTTCCGTACACGCTGCCCAATAGCTGAAGATGTTTGCGCTGAATCGCGACCTGAATTCCGTGAGATCAAGCCCGGTCATTTTGTTGCCTGTTTTTTTGCTGAAAGATTTTTGTAGTGGTTAATGACTTTGGAAGGAGGTGGTTTCCCTATTTGAGTATTTAGTTTTCGGTACTGTGTTCGTAAGTATCAATTCAAAACCTTTCACTATTTGAGGAGAAGAAAAATGCGTAAACTTTTTGTTTTGCTTAGCCTGCTGATTGTTGCCAGCATGCTATTAACAGCTTGTGGTGGCGCTACTGCTACCGCCACAGAAGCACCCGCAACTGGTAATACTCAGGCGCCCCCTGCCGCTACTGAGCCGGCAATGACGGAAGCACCGAGTGCTCCCGCGAACCCCTATATTGGTTCTGGTCAACTTGATGGAAATGGCATCCCGGCTGATTTCTTTTCGGATGTCCATATCCGCCGCGCCTTCAGCTATGCCTTTGATTTCGACACCTTCATCAATGATGTCTATCAAGGTGAAGCCGTTCAATCAACCCAGTTGGCGCTGCCCGGTATGCCTGGTTATGATCCGAATGTAGCTCATTTTACTTTCGATCTGGATAAGGCTGCTGCAGAATTCAAACTGGCTGATGTCGACCACGATGGCATTCCCGCGGGTGATGACCCCGAAGGCGATGTTTGGACGACAGGCTTCCGTTTGCAGATGTTGTACAACCTCGGGAATACCACCCGCCAGATCATTTCTGAGATCCTAGCCACCAATTTGGGTCAAGTCAACGAATTGTTCTCGGTGGAAATCCTTGGTTTGCCGTGGCCCGCTTATTTGACAGCCCAACGCGCAAGTCAGATCCCGATCATGACCGCTGGCTGGCAAGAGGATATTCATGATCCTCATAACTGGTATCAGCCCTATACTACTGGTTCCTATGGCAATCGCCAGAATATGCCTAAAGAATTACAGGATCAATTTGGCCAATACCTGGATGCTGGCGTGGCTGAAGTTGACCCTGCCAAACGTACAGAGATCTATAAACCGTTCAACCAGTTGTATTTTGATGAAGCCCCGGGTCTTCCGCTTACTCTTGCGACTTCCCATACCTACTATCAGAAGTGGGTAGAGGGACTCGTTACGAATCAGATTTTCCCCGGCATCTTATTTTCGCCCATCTCCAAGGCAGCTGATGCTCCCAACCCAACCACTTTTACCGAGGTCACTTACGGAGATGTGGACACTCTAGATCCCGCGCTCGCCTATGATACTTCCAGCGGTGAAGTCATCCAGAATACCTATGAAACGTTGGTATTCTATGATGGCGCCAATACGGATAAGTTCGTTCCGCAACTGGCTGATTCCTGGACAGTTTCAGATGATGGTACGGTCTGGACCTTCCATATCCGCGAAGGCGTGAAGTTCCATCAAGGTGGCGACCTGACCCCTTCAGATGTTGCTTATTCCTTCCAGCGCGGCCTTTTGCAGGGTGGGTACGTTTCCCCGCAATGGCTGTTGGCTGAGCCTTTCTTGGGTGTGGGTAATGACGATATTTCCATGATCGTGGATCAAGGCGCTTCTGCAGATGATCGTGAAGCCCTGTCTGCGAATGATCCCGCCACTCTTTCAGCCGCCTGTGAAAAGGTTAAATCGGCGATCGTTGCCGACGATGCTGCTGGTACCGTTACGATGACACTGGCGCAAGGCTGGGGTCCTTTCCTCGCTACCATTGCGCAAACTTGGGCATCTGTTATGGACCAACAGTGGGTTGTCGATAATGGCGGTTGGGATGGTTCCTGTGACACGTGGCAGAACTTCTATGCCATGCAGTCTGCAGACGATCCATTTAGCTCCATTGAAAATGGTACCGGTCCGTTCGTACTTGATCATCTCACTCCTGGCCAGGAAATTGTTTATACCCGCAATGACAATTATTGGGGTGCTGCTCCTGCCATGGAACGTGTTGTAAACCAGATTGTTAATGAATGGGGCACTCGCTTTGCCATGCTCCAGGCTGGTGACGCAGATTATGCAATCGTCAATGTGGAAGATCGCCCACAGGTGGATCCCATGGTTGGTGAGATGCAGGTATACGATCCCGCTACCACTCTTTATGGTCCTGTACAGCAAGTCTGCTCGATCGACCCGAAGGTGTCTGGTACGGCAAGGTTCACAGCTTGTGCGGATGGTGAGAAGGGTACAGGTGGTCCGTTGCGCTTGTACATTGGACGCCCTGGTATCACCATGAATGTGATCATCTATAACTTTGCTATCAAATAAGTTTAGAAGCAAAGCTGTAGTGTAGAGTAATAAAAATGTGCGGGGGGCCGTTGCGGCCTCCCGCACATCATCAAGTTACAGTTTTCATACCGTGTTGTCAGGAAGTTCATTGTTTGTGATTTTTAAGAGGTGAAGCATGTTAAATTATATTATTCGCCGACTACTGTTGGTCCCCGTTTTGCTCTTTGGAGTTACTATTCTTATTTTTGGCATGTTGCAATTTCTTTCTCCGGTCGAGCGCTCGGCATTATTCATTAAGGATGTTCCCAAGAATGACAAGGCGGTTGAAGCTGTTATCAAGAATTATGGGTTGGATAAGCCCATTTACGTTCAGTATTGGAACTGGCTGGTGGGTCGCGTGGATGGACAGGGAGTAAGACACGGTGGAATTCTCTATGGAGATTTTGGTTATTCACGTACTGGTTCACAGACTGTGGCTAATTTGATCGAAAATCGCTTTCCAAATACCCTGGATCTGGCGATCTGGGCGGTTGCGCCTGTTATCCTTGTTGGTATATGGCTGGGTGTGCAGGCAGCTGTACACCAAAATGGATGGATCGATCAGGTGGGCAGGGTCTTCAGTATTGTTGGAACATCCTTTCCTACTTTTGTCTTTGGTTTATTGATGCTCATGATCTTTTATGCAAACCTGAAATGGTTCCCTCCCGGGCGTCTATCCGATTGGGCAAGCCAGGTTGTTTATACTGATGAATTTACTTCTTACACCAAGTTGTTGACATTTGATGCATTGCTGAACGGACGACTTGACATCTTTTGGGACGCCTTGCGCCATATGTTGATGCCGATCCTGACCCTCTCTTATTTGAGTTGGGCAACATTCCTGCGCCTTACACGCTCTTCCATGTTGGAGACTCTGCGCATGGAATATGTGACCACGGCGCGTGCCAAGGGTTTGTCTGAGCATGATGTTATTTTCAAACATGCTCAGCCGAATGCCATGATCCCTATCGTAACCTATGCCGGACTTAGCATAGTGACTCTGCTGGGCGGTGTGGTAATTACAGAGACGGTTTTTAATTACCCCGGTATCGGTTCTGCCGCGGCGCAAGCCGCTGCTCAACTGGATGTGATCACCGTATTGGGATTTGCGCTTTTCAATGGGCTCATCCTGATCGTTTCAAATCTGGCTGTGGATGTTTTATATGCGGTTGTTGATCCACGCGTCCGGCTATCCTAAGTAAGGAGACGATGATATGCCCGAAACCGTTAATCCCTCTATTGATAATGAGATCTTGAATAAGGACTCGGTTCGCGAGATTGGAAAACTGGAAAGCTTTCTCGGTCCCGATAACTATCGCATCGTCGTTGGATTGCTTAAGACACCCGCTTCCATAGCGGGCTTTATTCTCATCATTTTCTTCATCATTGTGGCAATAGCGGCACCCGTTCTTGCTCCTCCCTTGAAAGCCAATGATCCATATAAACTTCCTCGCGACGGTTTTAGTGCCGAGCCCAGACCCCCGATGTCGTCTTGGGATAGAGGAGTCCCCTCTCTGCCAGCCTGGTGGAAGCCCGTCATGAAGACCGATAAATGGGTACACATCATGGGAACATCCCAGGGACAGTATGACATATATTACGGCGTTGTTTGGGGTGTGCGGACCGCGTTTCGCACCGGATTTATCGTCGTTATATCCACCCTGTTGATCGGCGTTATTGTAGGGTCCATCTCTGCCTATTATGGTGGTGTGGTTGATAATATCATCATGCGTATTGTAGATGTGTTTCTTACCCTTCCCTTTATCCTTGCCGCATTGATCATGGCGTCGATTTTGACACCCAAAATAGGGAGGAGTTTGTTACCTGCCATCATCGCGTTGATCACATTTGGCTGGATGGGGTACTCCAGGATTATCCGCGGCGATATCCTTTCGATCAAGGAACGGGATTACATCATGGCGGCTCGCGTGATAGGGGTAAAGGATTCCAAAATCCTGTTTCGACATATCCTTCCCAACGCCATATTCCCAACCCTGGTGCTGGCATCCCTTGCCATTGGTGATGTTGTGTTATCTTTTGCGGCATTGTCCTTTTTGGGAATTGGCACGGAAATTGGATATGCAGATTGGGGACAGATACTGTCCTTTGCTCGTAACTGGATCACAAGCTTGAACACATATTGGTACATCATTGCATGGCCCGGTCTTACACTGGTTCTCTTTGTGATGAGCTGGAACCTGGTAGGTGATGCCTTGCGGGACGTGCTTGACCCACGTATGCGCGGCAAAACTTAAACTCTAAAGACTCTGTGCAAGTTCGTAAATTTCGTTTTATCTTGCCACTTCTTGGACTAGTCCTGCTTCTTTTTGCAGGGCTAGTCTTCTTTGTTGGCAGACAGTCCATCCCCGGGATGTCACAGGAAACACCAATGCCGTCGCCAACCCCTGATCGTTTGGCTGAACCGACCCTGCCGGTTGTTCCCTCACAGGCGGATCTGGGCGCGCAAGCTTACTGGCTTCATTGTCTTCCCTGTCATGGAGATAAAGGGCAGGGGCTAACTGACGAATTTCGTACTACCTATCCGCCTGAGGACCAATATTGTTGGGAACGTGGATGTCACGGTAAAAGACCCTATGAAAATGGATTTACCATTCCAATGGTTATACCTGCCCTGATCGGTCAGGATGTGCTGACCAAATTTTCAGATGCTGCGCAACTCCATTCGTACATCCGTGTGGCAATGCCATTCTGGAAGCCCGGGAGTTTAACTGAAGAAGATGCATGGAGCATAACGGCTTTTCTCATGCGCGAAAACGGGCTATGGAAGGGCGATACCGAACTGGACGAAACCAACGCGGCTGAGGTTAAGATTACGCGTGGGGCGCTTCAGCAGGCTCAGGTCCAAAAAAGAGGCGGAATAAATATAGGATGGCTGCTCCTCGGCGCGCTATCCATCTTTATTGTTCTCTACTTTGTCCTCAAAAAAATCAAAAATACGACTACAATCTAGAGGGAGGCTTTATGAAAACACGTCTTATCCTTGTACTCGTTTTTCTTTTTCTGCTCCTTACTGCCTGCGCTCCTCAAGCGACGGAGACCCCTTCTGTCCTCGATGCGCCCACAGAGACTCCTCCGCCTACTCCCGTACCGACGCCTGCTTCGCGCGCCCTCACTATTTGTCTTGGCGATGAACCGACCTCGCTATATCTTTATGGCGATCTGAATTCTTCGGCGCGTAGTGTCCTTTCTGCGATCTATGATGGACCGATGAGTCTTCGTAATTATGAATATGATCCCGTCATCCTTGAAAAGATTCCCAGCATCGAGGATGGTGACGCGCAGGTTGCCCCGGTTTCTGTAAGCGCAGGCGATCAGGTTGTTGATTCGAGCGGCGCAGTTGTGACGCTGGATACGGGCGTTAAGATACTCCCCAAAGATTGCCGCGGCGATAGCTGTGCGATCACGTACGATGGTTCCAGCACGATCGAAATGGATCAAATGGTCGTTACCTTTACCATGCTCAAGGGACTGTTATGGTCGGATGGTGAACCGCTGACTGCGCAGGATTCGGTCTATTCTTTCCAGCTTGCATCTGACGATAACACACCTACAAATAAATTCCTGATCGATCGTACGCAAATTTATGAAGCCGCCGAGGATGGCGTTACCATTCAGTGGTGGGGTCTTCCGGGTTTTATTGACTCTGACTATTACACCAATTTCTGGATGCCTCTGCCTCAACACAAGTGGGATCAATTTTCTCCAGCCGATCTTTTAAAAGTAGATGTATCCACACGCGAACCTCTTGGGTGGGGACCTTATATTGTGCAGGCGTGGAAACCGGGTGAAAGCATTCACCTTATCAAGAACCTGAATTACTTCCGTGCAGACAGTGGATTGCCCAAGTTCGATGAACTGACATTCCTCTTCACACCAGACGAAAATTCAGCCATCGCGGCACTCGCAAATGGAACCTGTGATGTGCTTGATCCCTCCGTTCATCTTGATGGACAGGTTGGTCTGCTTCAGAAAATGCAAATGGATGGACAGGCAAAATTACTCACTGCGCAAACATCCACAATGGAATGGCTCGGTCTGGGCATCGCGCCCGCCTCCTACGATAATGGTTATAACTCAACAGGTTCCAACCCTGATCGCCCCGACTTCTTTGGCGACGCGCGTACTCGCCAGGCAATTGCCCTATGCCTTGATCGTCAAAAGGTTGTGGATACTGTCCTCTTTGGGTTATCTCAGGTACCAGATAGCTATCTTCCATCCAGCCATCCGTTGCATAACGGTAACCTTCAAAACTATACGTTCAATCCCGCCGCAGGGAATGAAATCCTTCAACAGGTTGGTTGGATCGATCAGGATAACAATCCATCCACGCCGCGCCAATCTTTGGGCGTTACGAATGTTCCGAATGGCACACCCCTCGTGCTCAACTACTACACAACCTCCGCAACACAACGCAGGCAGGTTGCTGAAATATTTACAAACTCACTTGCAGAATGTGGTATTGGCTTGAACCTTGTCTACTACAACGCATCAGATTTTTATGCGCAGGGTCCAACGGGACCTCTCTTTGGACGTCACTTCGATCTTGCCGAGTATGCCATCGGTGTGAACAGTCTTGAACCCCAGTGCGGTTGGTTTACAACCTCGCAAATCCCCACAGAAGAAAATAATTGGGTCGGCACGAATATCAGCGGATACAAGAATCCCACTTTCGATACTGCCTGTCAGCAGGCTCTCCAATCTTTGTCCAGCGATCCCACTTACACATCCCATCAGGAGGCGCAGTCCATTTTTGCGTCCGAGCTTCCATCCATCCCTCTTTATCTTCGGCTTAAGGTTGCCGCGACTCGTCCTGACTTTTGCGGGTTTACACTCGAACCATCCTCGTCATCTGCATTGGATGATATCGAATCGTTCGATTATGGAGATGGGTGCCATTAGACGCAATCCCGTCTCACACGACACACGAGTCTGGCTCTGTTCCAATAGGCAGTCTCTTTGCTGACAACCCTGCAAGGCGGCGTTTGTTTGCCTTGATTGTTTGCTATAATGCGTTATTCTTCAGTACCTGAGAACTTCGCAATGACTGAAGGAAATATTTAGTAGGCTTACTTATGGCAAATCCCTGTATTCTTCTGGTTGACGATCAAAAAGACATAGTCCGTCTTTTGCATTCGACCCTGCAAACGCTCGGGCATCCGTTGGATATTGTGGATGCGCCGTCAGGTGAAGAAGCTTTGTTGGAGGCTTCACGCCGCAAAGTAGACTTGCTTGTGGCAGATTATCTTCTGCCGGGTATCTCGGGGGTGGAGTTGATGCGGAAGATCAAAGTCCGCAACCCGGATATGAAGGTAATTTTTATTTCCGGCATAACAGAGCGCAAGGCGCGCGATGAAATGCTGGGTGCAGGGGCGATTGGCGTGTTCGATAAACCGATCCCGCTGGCGGATTTTCTCGATGCTGTAGAGCGCGGTCTTGGACTGGTACAAACCATCTTCCCGCCTGAGACGGGCAAGGATGTGGAGGAGAATCGTCAAACGCTTTCCGAGGTGTTGGTGGGCTTTCGTCTGAAGGTCAAGGCAGACGCGGTTTATCTCATCAGCGAACGCGGACGTGTACTTGCGCGCGCTGGTGATTTGTATGACAGCAGTATGGAAGTATCCCTGCTCTCAGCGTTGATGGGAATCTATTCTGTAGGACTGAAAGTTTCACGGATCATTCGCCAGGAACGTTTGGATAATTATCATGTCTTTCGTGGGGGTGACCATGACCTGATCCTGATCCCTGTTGACTCATCTCATGCATTGTTGCTGGCAGGTAAAGACCTTGCCCAGGCAGACCGCATCATGCAAACGGTGGATGGGATGCTCTTTGTGCGCGGTGATCTTGAGAACATATTGATGTCGCTTGGGGTGGCACCCAGAGTCGAGACAACAGAAACAGCTGTCCCTGAAGAGGAAGAACCGGCGGTTTTCGATGAATTTGTAGAGCCGGAACCGGAAGTGGATGTCGATGCTTTGTTTGCCGCGAGTAAAAAATCCAAGGTAAAAGATTTGGACGCGTTTTGGGACGATGCTGTCGAGAAGACGGGAAATCTATCAACCAATCCAGATGCGATCACATTCGAGCAGGCGCGTAAGTTGGGTTTGAATCCCGGAAGTGGCGCCACAATCCGACGACCTGCAACCGGTTCCTTGAATATAAAGAAGAAGTGACATAAATCTTTTGTGATACAATTGCGCTCGCACTGGGGCATGGTGCAATGGCAGCACACCAGCCTTTGGAGCTGTGGATCTAGGTTCGAATCCTGGTGCCCCAGCCAATTTCCCGCTTACGCGGGGCTTCTTTTCTAAAACAGGCTTCGCAATAAAGCGGCAGCCTGTTTTTGTTTCGGAGTTGTTTATGAAAGTGACTGCAGTTTTATTAGCCGCTGGTCAGGGCACACGCATGAAATCTGACCTGCCCAAGGTTTTGCATCCGTTGTGCGGTAGACCCATGTTGTGGCATGTGCTAAATGCGCTTAAGGATGTTGGGACTGAAAAACCGGTGGTCGTTGTGGGACATGGCGCGGAAGAGGTCACAAAGTATCTCGGTGATTCGGCGCAGACCGTTTTGCAGGAACCCCAACTTGGTACGGGACATGCCGCCATGCAGGCAGAGCCTTTGCTCAAAGGCAACACAGATTATGTCATCGTGACGTATGCAGATATGCCCCTATTGCGCGGCGAAACTTTCAAACAACTCCTGGAAACACAACGCCTCAATACCGGACCCCTGAGCCTGCTGACCGTCACCGCAGACGATCCACGCGGCTTTGGCAGAATCGTGCGAAACCCTGATGGGACAGTGTCTGCCATCGTCGAAGAATATGTTGCCACGCCCGAACAACAACAGATCAAAGAACTGAACGTTGGCGCCTATTGTTTCAAGGCCGATTGGTTCTGGGACGCGTTGCATCGCATTGAAAAGAATCCGAAGAAGGGTGAATATTATTTAACGGATATTGTTGAGATCGCTGTGAAGGATAATTTACCTGTGCAGGCTGTAGTGCACGATGATTTTATTGAAACCATCGGCATCAATACACGCGTACATTTGAGCGAAGCCGAAGCCGCCATGCGGATGCGTATCAACCGCGGACACATGTTGAACGGTGTAAGCATGATGAATCCTGAGTCCACATATATTGAAATAGGCGTAAAGATCGGCAAGGATACAATTATCATGCCGAACACTTATATTCATGGGGATACGACAATCGGTGAAAGAAATGTGATCGGACCCAACAGTATCATTCGTGACACCACCATTGGAAATGACTGCAAGATACTGGCATCCGTCATGGAAGGTGCGATTCTTGAAGATGATGTGGATATGGGTCCCTTTGCTCGTTTGCGAAAAGGCGCTCACTTGAAAAGTCATGTCCATATGGGGAACTTTGGCGAAGTGAAAGATTCCACGTTGAATGAAGGCGTCAAGATGGGACACTTCTCGTATATCGGCAATGCAAACGTTGGCGCACATACGAATATCGGCGCGGGGACGATCACAGCCAATTACGATGGCGAGAAGAAACATCCAACTGTGATCGGCGAGGATGTATTCATCGGTTCTGATACGATGTTGGTCGCGCCGGTCAAACTTGGGGATGGTGCGCGCACAGGTGCAGGCGCGGTTGTCACAAAGGATGTCCCGGAAGATACGCTTGTTGTCGGCGCCCCTGCCCGTGCGATTAGGAAGTTGGAAAGAAAAAAGAAGAAAGGATAACATCATTACGGCATAAGCAATTCCTAATATTAGGAGATTGCTTCGGGCTTGGTTTCGATACGCCGTTATGCGGCTACTCAACCACCAGCCCTCGCAATGACATATTAAACTTATGATCCTTACACAACACGAAAAACAATCCCTTGTTGACCTTGCCAATACGGCACGACAACGGGCATATGTGCCGTACTCGAATTATCCCGTTGGTTCTTCTCTCCGTACAAAGACAGGGCGAATCTTTACCGGTGTCAATGTGGAGAATGCCGCGTATCCGCAGACCATGTGTGCGGAACGCGTGGCGATCTTCAAAGCTGTATCGGAAGGCGAGAAGGAGTTCGAAGTAATTACTGTCGTAACCGATAACGGCGGTTCGCCTTGTGGTGGATGCCGCCAAGTCATGGCTGAGTTTGGTTTGGATACGGTTGTTTTATTGGCAGATGGGGAAGGTCATATTGTCAAAGAGACGACGGTGAAAGAATTGTTGCCGGAAGCATTTACTCCGGAAAAATTGAACTCGTAGGGGCGGGGTCTTCCCGCCCAGGGCGAGAGAACCTCGCCCCTGCATAATAAAAATAACCACCCATGCCCGATCCCAAATTCCGTTCCATTCGTGTGGATGCAGTTGTCCTTCGTCATAGCGACTATGGCGAAGCCGACCGTATGTTGACGCTCTACACGCGTCAGCTTGGCAAGGCGCGTGCCATTGCAAAAGGCGCGCGCAAGATCGCATCACGCAAGGCGGGACATATCGAACCGTTCACACATGTTCGATTGCAATTGGCGCAGGGACGCGATATGTTCATCATCACACAGGCGGATACGGTGGATGCCTACATGCCATTGCGCGATGACCTGATCCTCACCAGTCAGGCTTCGTATGTGCTCGAACTACTTGAACGTTTCACATCAGTGGATGAGATGGAGAGTTCGTCCACTTTCCGTTTGTTGACGGATACCCTCTCCCGCCTCGCATCAAACGCTGACGTGTGGCTGGTCACCCGTTACTATGAGATGCGTCTGCTCGACCACGTGGGTTTTCGTCCTCAACTCTTCGAGTGTGCCAACTGCGGACGTGAGATTCAAGCCGAAGACCAGTTCTTTTCGTTTAGCGCGGGCGGTGTGATCTGTCCGCGTTGCGGGCAGGGGTTGCCGAACGTCAAACCCATTTCGGTGGAGACGCTCAAGTATATGCGTCACTTCCAACGCTCCAGCTACACGGATGCTTCTCGTGCGCGTCCCAGCCCCGAGGTCCAGAAAGAGGCGGAGAGTCTCATGCAGGGCTATTTCACTTATCTGCTTGAACGTGAACTGAATACGCCGGGATTTCTCAAGCAGATCCGATCATAAAAGCCGTCTCAATTATTTCATTCGCTTTCCCCAATTCAACACAAACAACCATGCGATGATAATAACGATGGGTTTCAAAAATCTCCATAACAGGATTTGGAACCATTTCCATTTGATGGGATAGACGATGTAGGCAATGATCCAGCGCGCGATCAATGTTTGACCCAAAGCGCTTCGCTCCACCCGATGTTTGAATCTGCTAAATGAAAATTCGTTACGCTGAATCGACTTCTTGAATCTCGCGTGCCGCGATGACTCCATATCCCAATGCGATACTGATGCCTTCACCGAAAAGCGGATCAGCTCCCGCGGCATCGCCTACCAATAAACCCTCGGCACAGACATTTGATTTTCAGGGCTGTACCAGCGAATGGGATGTCCCTTTATTTCATAATCATTCAGGTTATAACCTAGACGAATTCATTTCCTTTGCGAGTGTTTCTTTTAGTTGTGGACGTTTTCCGTTGGCAAGAATGTTCGTGTCGTAAATTCCCCAACAGCGCATTGCCTCACCGTTGATTTGTGTCGGGAAAGTCCCATACATAGCCAGCGATGTTGTTTGGGACGGGGGAGAATTCGAAATAAGCCTCTTTGTCATTGCGAGGGGTGCTCTTTCCCGAAGCAATCTCCTTGCTCATTGCGAGGATTGCTTCGTCGGGCTCCGCCCTCTGCGCAATGACATTGTACTTAGGGGTGATCACCTCCAACACGCGCGCAGTGTAAACAGGGTCTTTGGGAAAAATACTTCGGCGTGTAATGCCGTTTGAGCCATCTGCGCCAACGAGGATTTGTGCATGAAATGTTCCCTGGTCTGTTTCAACGATAACTTCGTCGGATGTTGGAATAATATTTTTTACAACCACCCCTTCACGGATTTCGATTCCTGCTTCGCGGGTTTTCTCTGCCAGCCAGTTATCGAACTCATCGCGGCGGATGACGCGCAGGGCGTGTTGCTTCGGGATGCGGATGCGCAATCCTTTTGACTTGAAAATCAAAGTGGATCGTCGTCTGTATCTGCGTGTGGGACTTCGCTGACATCAAGTCCGAGGCGTTGGAGGATGATCTCTGCGTCGATGGTGAGTCCTCCGGCGCAAAGTTTGAAGCGTGGATAATGTTCCTTTTCGAGGATCAGGACGCGGGTGCGCAAGATGCGGAGCGATCCTGTGCAGGTGCAGTGCGGTGGAGAGTCCGCTGGGTCCGCCGCCGATGATGATGATGTCATGATCCATAAAGGAGTTACGCGTACGCTCCCGACCACGTCTCGAATTGGCGGTCGTCGTGTTCATCTTCCTTGTAGAAGGTGATGTAAGTGAGCGCTTTGTAGGGGACGAACTTTTTTTCCTTTGGGTCTTTTCTGGCAAGGTCGAAGTAGGTGTGCCAGGTGCCTGAGTTGAAATAGATCTGATTGCCGCCAATGGTCGTCGTAATCGAGGGGGACGGTTTCCTGATGATGCGTGTGACCATAGATGATGTAACGTGCAGTGTCGTCGATGAATGCCGGGTTCTTTCAAGGCGATGTCGGCATAACGAATGACTGCCTTCGAGCACCCTTCTTTTTTGTAATCGATAGATCAATTATCGAGTTTTTCGAGCGAGATGAATTTTGAAATCTTTATTGCTGCTTCAATCTTATCCACAACATCGAATTCGGAAGGGTCTGTCTTTGCTTCTGACGAATTCCAGGTCAAGAAATTTGTCTGCGAGGTTGTCCCATACACGTTTAAGTTCGTTTTCATTGACATCTTAAGGGGTATTTCCATGGCAGAGTCTTTTGAGCTGTCCGGTGATCCACAGCGGGGTGGCTAATGCAGGACGGACGTTGGTGATATGCCGTAGGTTGTTGACGATATCAATATTGAGGTTCGGATTTTCGTTTCAGTTCTTCAGGGTAACGGTTGCAGACTTCCATGGTAAAGGCATCGCCCAGGGTTGCCTGGTCGCGCCCGTGTTCGCGTCAAAGTTGAATGTATCGTAATAGTCGCCATGTCGGCAAAAGAGCTTGTATTGCCTGAAAGAGTCTTTCGATTTCTGGGGCTTCATCCTGTCTCCCAGGGTGAAGTCGGGGTTTAGCTTTTCTAAGATTAAAAGGGAAGGGGGATGGAGAGTTACTCAACCCCATGGCATTGATGATCTCCTGGCGGATCTGGTCGAAGGCTTCCCCTTTCAGGTGATAGTACCAGTCATGATTGCCAACCATGTAATGAAAGCGTACTTTTAACGGGATTCTGTTCCCGCCTGCGTTGGCTCTGTCTCCACTTTCGTCCATCGACAGTATCGAAAGCCTATGAATTCGCCGTCCGCCAGTTTTCTCATGACTTCGAGGGCTTCTCTGTTATATTCAATAACGGCGCGGGTGACCTCGAGCAGTTTGGGCGCAAACAGGGGATGTGACGGATCGCTCCACGGGCGGATGTAGTCCTTGTCGCCTTCTTCTGTGATGCTGGATGTGTTTCTGTCCGTTTACGTCAATGTATTGTTCCTGCCCTTTGGGTGGAAACAGCCATTTCGTTGAGTGAAGCGGGTCTATGATGTCGCCCATGAGGATGACATCGAACTCTTCAATGGGATGATATTTGCCGTAATGTATGGACGCGAAGTGGGCATCCTGCCGCAGACGCTTGGCAAACAGATAAAAAGCGCTGGCTGGAATGGATTCGGCGGTTGTGCCATCGCCAAGGTGCAGGTCACTGATCACAACAAGCATGGAATTCTCCTTTGTGTGACGTCTAATATTGTTGAAGCAAATTATAGTCCGAATGTTTGATCGTGCATGTATAATTTTCTGAACAAGCTACTGAAAATGGAGACAATGGGTCGAAAAATTCTCGCATGGACATTGATCGTTCTGAGTTCGGTTTTTCTTCTGTTGAGCGTGGTGGGTATTGGCGCGTCATGGGTCTATAACGAACCGCTGACTCGTCAAACACTAAGCCAATTAAAAGAAATAGATAACGAACTCGCACAGGCGCAAATCACTTTGGAGTCTACAAAGGTGGAACTGGAACGTGCCTTGAGAATTGTGGACGCGGCGCAGAACGCAATGGAGAAACTTGCCGCGCAATCTACAAATGCGGAGAGTTTCTTCGATGGTATCCAAAGTTCGCTGGATGACAAACTCCTCCCTGAGTTGAAAACGACACGCGAAAGATTGAAAACTGCACGCACCGCTCTGGAAGAGTTGCAGGGTTTGCTTCAAAAGTTTGGGTTCCCTGCCGTTCATTGACATCAAGGTGCCAGATCAAATATTGAGCGACTTGATCGCTTCCACTGATTCGCTGGATGCCGAGATTGCCAATGCGGAGGGTGTGGCGAAGCAAGCCTCCACTTTTGTCAGTGATACATCCTATCTTTTGGGCGGTGATCTGACCGAGACCAGAGACAGCTTGCAAAGTTTTCTCCTTGTGATCGGAGAGTATCAAACAAAAGTCACGGATTGGCGTAGGCAAGTTGCGGATTTGATCGAAGTGTTGCCAACATGGATCGACCGCGCTTCGATCAGCCTGACCATCTTTTTGCTGTGGTTCGGTCTTTCTCAATTTGGTCTGTTCCTGCATGGACGCATGATCCTTCTCGGAGAGAATCCGCTGGATGTGTTGCGCTCGTAGGAATCTTGCGGGGGAGTTAAGTACCACTTGACTTAGAACATATGTTCTAATAAAATAACCATCCTGTTTTCTCCCACCTTTACAAGTGGGCTTGTCTGATTTTGTGTTATCTGCATAATCAGGAACCGGTTATGGTAAATGAAAAGTTCAACACAGAAAGCAAACATCTTTCTTATCCATGCGCACTGTGACAAGGAAATTGTTCACAAACTATATACTCGAATCATCAGAGATGGGATTAGTGTCTGGCTGGACACGGAACAACTTCAACCCGGGCAGGACTGGCAAAACGAGATCCGCAACACGCTTCTCAAAAGTGACGTGGTGATCGTCTGCCTTTCGCGTGGATTCAATAAACAACAGGGCTATCGTCATGAAGAATTGAAACTTGCTCTCGAAAAAGCAAATTTTATTCCTGACAATGATGTGTTTATCATCCCTGTGAGATTGGAGGAATGCGATATGCCCGCGTCTCTGCGTCACCTGCACCGCGTGGATTTATTCAAGCCTGGCGGGTATAAGAGGTTGATCCAGACGTTGAAATGTAAGTAGCGATACCCATGGCAACTATGGTATCGCTACTTTACATCTTGGATTTAACTGGTAGCTGAAAAACTATGGGTAAGTGTTCTCTTTGAAGCTTATATGGTTCTTCTCTCACATGTTCTATAGCTTTCTAAGCCTGGATAACATGGCTCGATCTGCCCCATCAAAAATGTTGTAGGCTATCAACTTTGCCTGATCATTGACAATGAACCATGCCAACGCATAACCCCAGACCAGTAATGCCCAACCCCATCCAATTGGGGTCATGAAAATCCCATAGACGGCAAATAAAGTAGCAACAGCTTGTGTGCCTATCACCGCCCAGAGTAGGATCGGCGCGGGACGGATGGACCAGAAGCGGCGACGCGTGCGCGTGACAAAAATGGTCAAATGACCGGCAACGGATAATTTCAAGTAAATAAGAGTTTGAATCATAGCTCTATCGAGATGAAAGACGCGCTCACCTAGATAGAACAATCCAAAGGATGCAACTACACCAACTACACCTAATACAGAAGCGACTCCCAACACACTCCGCATATTCCATCTTTCAGGTTCTTGCGAATAATGAACACGGTCATAAGCGATGGATAGGATCGCACCATCATTAAGCAGCGCCAGCAGGACGATCATTACGGCTGTCACCGGATAGAAATTGAAAACCAGAATGGAGAGTGTCATCAATAACAGCACACGGATGGTCTCTGCGATACGATAGATCGCATAACTGTTCATACGTTGGAAGATCTTGCGACTTTCCTTCACTGCATCAATGATGACGGAAAGTCCCGGCGTTAGCAAAACAATATCAGCCGCAGCGCGAGCCGCATCTGTGGCACCTGCCACTGCAATACCCGCATCCGCTTTCTTCAGAGCTGGCGCGTCATTGACGCCATCTCCTGTCATCCCCACGATATGTCCTCTTTGTTGTAATACATCCACAATGTGATATTTATGTTCTGGAAACACTTGAGCAAAGCCATCAGCTTGTTCAATGGATTGATCGGATTGCCCCACTTCGTGTGGTTTTGCCTGTGTGAATACGTTCGCGTTTAAGATGTTTGATCCGAGATTTAATTGATGCGCGATTTCCTTGGCGATGGCACTTTGATCACCTGTTACCATCTTGACGCGAATGCCCATTTCTTCTGCTGTTTCAATCGTGGATTTTGAATCTTCGCGCGGCGGGTCATACAGTGGTAAGACTCCTAAAAGTTTCCAGCCACCTCTTCCTTGAGAACTTGCTACTGCCAATGAGCGAAAGCCTTTAGTCGCAAATTGATTAACGGCTTGATCTACTTGTGGTTGTATTTTCTCGGCATCTGCTACCAGTGCCATGATGACTTGTACTGCCCCTTTGGTCGTCTTGAACGTCTTTCCATACGGTCCCTTGATTGTTGCTTCGGTACGCTTGTGAACAGGATCAAAAGGTTGGTAATGGATGACTTGATATTTTCCCTGCGAAATATCTTCTTTCAACCTTTCCAGAATGGCTTCATCAATCGGATCCTTGTCCTCAGATCGAGAGCAAAGTGCGGCATTGAATATCACTTGTTCAGGCTTGATGCCTTTTATTGCAAAAGGTTCACCTAATGTCAACTTGTTTTGAGTTAACGTTCCTGTTTTATCGGAACAAAGCATGTCAATGCCAGCAAGCTCTTCGATGGCTGCCAGCCTGCTGACAATGGCTTGTTTCTGTGCCAACAGACGCGCACCCACTGCCATGGTCACAGATAGGACAGTAGGCATGGCAACCGGGATGGCCGCCACGGTCAATACCAATGCAAACTGGATTGTGGTGAACATTTCGTCGCCATGAAACAAGGCAACACCGACGATCAAAATTACCAGAGCCACTGCCAATACGATCAGGTAATCACCGATCTTCAGAACAGCGCGCTGGAAGTGGCTGACGCTTTGCGCGGATTTAACCAGTTGAGCAGTTTTCCCAAAGTAGGTCTTTTCGCCGGTGGCATAGACCAGGGCACTAATCTCACCTTGTTTGACAACCGAGCCTGAATAAACTATGTCATTGTAACTGTGAGTTACTGGCAGTGACTCTCCTGTTAATGCCGACTGGTCAACTTCGATTGGGTCGCCCTCCATTAATACGGCATCTGCCGGGATAATATCCCCGAACCGTAATTGAATCACATCTCCTGGAACAAGTTCCCTGGCTGGGATCTGAATCCAAGCGCCTGATCGAAGCGTACGCGCCCTGAGTGCTAATTGGTTTTTCAGTGCGGCAATGGCATTTCCAGCCTGATACTCCTCCCAGAATCCTACAACGGCATTCATCAACAACAGCACAGTGATGATCCAAAAATCCTCCCAATGTTGCACTGCCGCAGAAAGAATGATTGCCACCTCGATCATCCATGGAATTGGTCCCCAAAAATAGGAAAGGAACTTCAAAACTGGATTGGTTTTCTTTTCAACCAACTCGTTATATCCATACTGCAAAATGCGACTTTGCGCCTCCTCGGCGGTCAGTCCTTTTGTGGTGGTATTTAGTTTATCTAAATATCTCGAAAGATTATCTTTGCTCTTGGTATTTTCAATATCCCCGCTACTTGATGCTGCTTCTTCCTGCATGGGTTCTCCTTTTTTCATTCATCCTAGCTGTTACGATGGAGGTGTAAGTGCCTCCAGTGCTTTTTCGGCAGCTTTTGGTATTGCGATTTCCTTCATCGAATTTTTGAAAGCTACGAGTACTTTCTGTGATGGTGGAGCAAGATACCCCTCTTTATCCAACTTTCTTAGTATGTGATGAACACTATCCAGAAACCAGATAGAACCGAATCGTTCCTTTTTCAATAATTCCTGGAATAGTGGGACCAAGGTCTCGCGCCCCATTTTGATCAGGCTTTCTGCGGCTCGCCACCGGACCTCGAAAGCTTCATCCACTAACAGGTTGATTAATGCAGGGATTGCAGATGGATCGCGCATTTCACCGAGTACAGCTGCCGCCTCCCTGCGCAGATCAATTTCGGGCTTTGTCGTCATTTGAACCAGGATATCTAAGGCGGGTTTTCCAATTTCGGTCAGGCGGATTTGTGCACGAATTCGTTCATTAGGATCATGCGAAGCCAATTCGCGAATCAACTTATTGATGGCTTCTCTTGAAGTTGGGGTAGGGTCTATATTTGCTTTCATTTCTTAACAGTTGCCTCCATACATATTAAAAGTAATCATACATCAACAACATTAACAATATGTGATTTTTTTGAATTTGAGGATGCAAAATGTTCATGTCTTATACGAATGCTTCATCGAAATTATTCTTTTCGAAAATGGCTTCCACTCAAGCATTCCCCTTCTTGCTGTGTTTATGTTCGTACATGGCTTTGTCTGCCTGGGAAAGTAATGTATCTACCGTAAAGGTCGAATTGAGATCGACTTGAATAATTCCGAGACTGTAAGACAAAGCATACCCTCGTACCGATACAAGATTATAAGCTTCCACATTACTTTGCAGGCGCGCTTGAATAATGGCAATGCCACTTTCTGTCGCGTCAATCGTCAATACCACGAACTCATCCCCGCCCAGACGGGCAACAACGTCTGAATCGCGATAGGTCTCGGTCAAAATACGGGCAAAGTGGGTCAGCGCCATATCTCCCTCGGCATGGCCAAGGGTGTTGTTGATATTCTTCAAACTGTCCATGTCTATATACATTAGACAGATGGGGTGATTAGCCCGCTTGGCAAATTTTAATAACCCAGTGGCAAGGATTGCGAAGCCGCGTCGGTTGTTCAAACCGGTCAGTTCATCGGTCAGCGAAAGGTTCCGCAGGCGTTCATTGGCGCTTTCTAAATCCAGGTTTTTTTGGTAGAGCTTGTCTGCCAATATTTGTAAGTGTTCACGCTGGAGTTGTCCTGTTTGGGGCAGTCTTGCAGGTGTTGTTGGCTGTTTGAGGGCTTCATGCACCGCGCGTAATATCTCCTGAGGCTCAGCGGGCTTTCCCAGAATATGGTGAATACCGCTTGCGGTTGCGAGTTTACGTACTTCAACTTCAAGGTAGTGGGCAGTCTGGAAAATGACCGGTACACCCGATAAGAGAGGCTCGGAGCGTAGCCGTCGTGCCAGAGAAAACCCGTCTATATTTGGCATGATAATGTCGGTAATGACCAGATCAGGCAGTTCAGTCCGTGCCAGTTTCAACGCTTCGGAGCCATCATTCGCTTCCAGAAGGCGATGCCCAAAGGAGCTCAGAAGCGTGACGAGCAATTGCCTGTCAGTGGGACGTGTGTCAACGATAAGGATGGTTGCCATGTTACCTTACCCTTTACCTTTTATTGAAAATATAAGTCGGTCGAGATTATCATCATTCATATCCAAAACAAATATATCCTGGAACCCACTGGATGTTATGGGTACTGTGTGTAGATAATAGCACAATTTTTGTTTCAGGCATTGGAAGATCGCCTTGTAGAGCATGTACGGGCTAATAAATATTAGGAAAAGATGGAAGGTAATGTGAAATGCCCCCAATTGGAAAGATTACTCTGAAAATGGAAACTGATCCAGCATTTCCCAACGTTCTGTGCCCCTCTGTACGGTCCATTCAAAGCGGCTTACTTTGAATGTGATCCCATTGCCGACCCCGAAGGTTGGGTCTTTGATTTGTGTTGAGGTATGTTCCGGCAAATCGACAATTTTTATATGGGGTAACCAATTTTGAGATTTATAAGGATAGCAGTCACACCCGATATCCTGTGCGATTTTGGTAAGATCATTATAGAGCTTTTCCAACGTCGGTGTTTTTTCTGCCAATAACCACAGCCTGCCCTTTTGATTGTTTACATTCATTCTGGCAATGTTGCCAACCTTGATTTCAAAAGGGCACAGTTTCGACGAATACTCCTGGAGACGCTCTTTCAAGACAGTAAAATCTTCAACGTTCCGAATTGCCTGCAAGGTCAAGTGCAGGTCGATGATGGGTGTCCCGTCAACGACGCGGGCTTTTTCTTCTGAAAGGTTGAATAGCTTGGAATAATCATCGCTTTCCGGCCTGACAATAATAAACGTTGATTTGCCGTTTACGATTGAAGCGTTCATCTGCTCTGTTTCCTTAAGCCTATTCCTATACAATTCAACATGTGCTTCGCTATCGTTTCTTCCTACTCCGTAATTCCATGCCAGTAAACCGCGATATAAGTCACCCTGCCAAACTGTGTGTAGCTTGCTTTCAAGCTCTGTAATATCGCTTTTCGTTGATGTTATCTTGAACTCATCGCCTGCTCGTTCGGATCGGAACAATAGAAAACCATCGCTTTTAAAAAAACTCTTTATAAGAACCTGTGAAAAGCGTTTAAGGTCCTGGTCTATTGCGGCGCTTCCGTAACGTGTATTACCTTCGTGCATATTGAGCATGTCTGTCAATGCCACACACTGAATTGATTCGTTCTCCAGGTACCATTTTTCGCCAAGTCCGTTGAGGGTACCTGTCAGAGACTCTCTGGTCACTATATTCTCGACTATGGTCTTTGTGACCCGAACCTGCTCGATAGTCTGTTGCTCCAGCGTGGCAGGCAGTCCCAACTTATAAATTTTATCCATAAGTAGTTCGTATGGCATGTTAAACTCATGCCAACTTTGATGACTGTTATTTTCCTCCATACGCCTTGGAATTTCCGAATGGCTCTCCAAAATAGTTTGTCTGAGTACGATGGGTCTGAAGTTTTTTCGCTGTTTTTGAAGTTCGTTTTCCGCCTCTGTTTCCGTGGTACCCGTGCCAAAATCCCAGGTTAGCAGTGAGTTCGAATTCCTGGTTAAACATAGAGTTTAGATAATAGACGCTTTATTTCATAAGGCGTTTTCGAAGTGGAAAATATCCTGAATTCATCGCTCCCCGGGGTTCTACGAACAAAATCACCCTTGTCCAGGGTAAAATTGACATAAATTGGAATGCCAATTTATGTAGTTCTTTATCCACTACTGATGCTCCATATACCTTGTTCGCCTGCCGTAGATCATAGATATCGACCTTTGCCATCCCCTTAATTTGGTCGTCAGGCATCAGCCACTTTCCTGCCCGTGCATTAAGGGCATGAGTAATTGCGTCATAAAGCGCCAGACTTTTGGCATTCTTTAGAATGCCCGAGACAAAACCTTTCAAGTGCTGAATTTGAGTTTCAGTGATGGGAAGCGCTTGAAATAAGTTTTCCAATTCTTTAAATGATTGGAGAAATATCTTTAGTTCATTATCCATGTTCAATCAGATAGTAGTATCTGAGGGTGTGCTTGCAAGATTTGCTCTCGAAGCAACTGACTTTTCTGAATTTCATACTGCATGCCCAGTTGCTGAAAGCTCTCAATCGACTCGGTGATCAGGATCAAGGCGTTTTTTAGATCTGTATCTGTTTCAATGTAGACTGAAGCCAGCCCAAGCTGTCCTTTTGCAAGTTCGTCGATCCTTCCAAACTCTTCCGCAGATTGGATTCCCTCGGAGAAAAGCTGTTTTGCGTCCTCGAACTTTTTTTCCTTTAAAGCAATGAAGCCCAGTCCATTCAGCGCCAGGCTGATATGCCGGATCGGATCTTTGCGAACGGGATCCTGCCAGGTATCCAGGGCTTTTTGATACCATCCCTTGGCTTTCGTCGGGTGTCCGCGTTCATATTCCAGATCGCCTAAACCGTATTCTGCAAATCCCTTGCTGTAAATTCCATAGTCATCGCCAGCAAATTTCTCACTTGTCTTGAGTACATCCTTAAGTAATTTTTCGGAACGATCAAAATTACCCAGACGCAATTCAACTGTCCCCAATGACCTTTTTGCGGCGGCGATCAGCAGTTCATCCTCTGTTTTTGTCGTTGCTGATAAAGCTTCCTCAGCCCAATGCAAAGCCCGGAGATAATCCCCTTGATAGAAATAGATCCAGCAGATGTTCCGGGCGAACGTACTTACGGATTTCCAGTCTGATATCAGGTTTGCCGCGCTCAGGGAGGCATGTGCCAGGGTGAGACGATCATACCAATAGGCTCTTTGCCATAAGACACTGCCAAACTGGATGCCGATCTGCACCAGGATTTCTGCTATGCTCCTTGTTTTCTTTGTTATGGAACCGGAGCGACTGGGTTTCTTTTGAATCGACTTGTAGCACCACTGTGCCACGCCAAGGATATTGTTCCGGTCCAGCAACAGATCGTCGAACTCTCTCCATTCCTTGAAATTGCTTTTTTCAGACAGGAGCTTCACGTAATATTGTGCTGTTTTCAACTCGACTTGTTTGATGAATTTTCGATCACTGCCGAATTGCGTGCGGATATATCTGCGCGTCAATGGCAGGATGCTGAAGTAATCCTTGTCAGTTTCGTGCTCGAGGAAGTGTTAACTGTAAAAGATCACTGATGGCGGTTTCGAGACTGTCATCATCGTCAATTCCCGAAATCTCCTCCAAAGCGTCTCTCGAGACTGCCTCGGGATGTAACGCCAGAATGAACAATAACTTTTTCTCGTTGTTATGCCGAAGCAAATTCCAACTGTGATTGAAGCAGTACTGCAGGATGGGTATATCTGCGTCGAGGCTCAATTTATCCAGAACCTGTGTGACCGAATAACCCAGAACGGCGATTTGCCCCTGCACCCATAACAGAGCCAGAGGAAGCCCGCCTGTCAGGTCAACCAGGTACTTATTCTGGTCTTTCGTAAGCTGGATGTTCTTTTGCTGGGCATCCCACTCCAACAGGGCATTGCTTTCCTCGAACGATAACCCCTGTAAACGGATGATCTGCCCTTCAGTGACTCTCTCCCTCGATGTGACGATGACCTTAAGCGTAATGGGCGACCTTCGTAAAAAGTCGAGAATATCATGCTGTTCACTGCGTGACAGGGATTCGAAGTTATCGAGGATCAATAGGGTGGTTTGTCTGGCAAGCAGGTTGTAGGCCCTTTTGATCTGATCCTGAATGGACAGGTTCCCAATCGTGGGATTCCCCAGGCCGGTACCGATCGTGATGAGGATATCTGAAAGGGATTTGGCTTCCGGGATGATTGGCTCGATCCCGTGAAGGGTGAGTACAGATTCCTTGGCGGAGATCCAGATAACGGATTCGAAAAGATCGTTCTCGACGCACAGGTAGCTCACTTCAATGGCAAGAGCCGATTTCCCCACCCCCCGATTCCTTCGATGCCCACAATGAACGTCCTGCTGTTCGGTTGCAGGGACTCTAAAACGGTTCGGACCTCCTCCTCCCTGCCCACAAAGTAGGAACGCCTCGGCAAGTTTGCGAGCAGATTCGACTTTTCACGTTGTCGGCTGTCAGAGGTGATGCCTTCGATCTGTTTGCTGTACTTGGCAATTGCCTCCCTTTCCATGGTGACACTATTAACGAGATGCAGCGGTTGATCATTGCCATACTTTGCCAACATCTCCTCAAGGGTGTAGAGATTCTTTTTGTGTAACTCGATCATCCTTTCGAGATGAGTGATTTCTTCCTTGTCCATGGTGTTCCTTGTGTTCTATTCGGTAGTTTGGATGTCTTTGTTATAGACCTTCGACAAAATGGTTTCAAGCGTTTTGTATGGTTTCGATTATGGAGTTTTCTGTTTCGGTCATGTTATGCACGATGATGGGGCGGACCAAGCGCACTTCCCCATTTTGCATATTGTTCCTTGCAGTAGGTAATAATTGTGGGAATAGTTTCCAGCAGACCTGACCAGGTGTTGGACCTCCGCCTTCGTATGTTTTTCCACAGCTAATTCGTCCACTTTGGAAGTGGACAATTCCTGCTTGATTTCCTTTGCCTTTTCCGGTTCAAGCGGGACAATTTCTTTTGCCTCTGTTTCAGGGGCTTTAATTTCCGCCGGAGTCAGACGTATCCATCTTCCTGCGTTCGCGGCGTTCTTCCAGGATCTTGCGCCCCTCGTCGAAAACGAAGTCGATGGCTTTTAGTAGTATCGGAAGTTGTACAGGGTCTATCATGGCTCCTCCATGTGAAACAAGTATAGCATAAGCAGGTATCCGGGTACTATCGCTTATCAAAGCCGTTAATTCCCCTTATCTGGCATAACAGGCTGTCATTGTCCACCCCGGGTGGAGCCATAATTTGCTTCTAAACGGACTTAAAAACGGATTCACGGACGTAAATCGGACAAATCTGTTCAAATCCGCGAGTCCGTGACGCGAAGCGTCCGCTGAAGATTGTTGTCATGGATTACTTGCATCGGCGGCACAGCGAAAGCCAAGTTGACCATCCAGAAAATGTTCGGGCTGGCTGCTACTGCGTCTTGTGACGCGCAAGTCTTGAGGCAAGCTATTCGCCCCGCCACCGCGGATGACCCGATACTTGCCCGTTGCTGGTCCGCGCGGATTATTCATCGGTGAGTTGGCGTAATAATCTGACTGATACCAATCGGATGTCCACTCCCAGACATTGCCCGCCATGTTCAGCGCACCATAGGGACTTGCGCCGCTCGGATAGGCGTCCACCAGATTTGTTTTGCAATCGCTGCTGTAGCCGCATCTCGGTCCAGTTGGATCGGGTGTGCTGTCCGTCGCCGCGTTGCAGTAGAAATAACTGGCGTTGGAACAATCCAGCGTATTGCCCCACGGATAAAGTCGCCCATCCGTTCCGCGCGCGGCTTTTTCCCATTCGGCTTCTGTGGGGAGGCGCCTGCCCACCCATTGACAGTAGTCGGCTGAGGCTTGGTATTCATACAGAAAGGCAGGATAATTTTTATAGTTTGGATGGACAGCATACGGGATGAAGGTTTGAGCGGTTGTCTCGTACACTTGTGGATGGCAAACACCCGCATCCAGACATTTGGCGAATTCAGCGTTCGTGACCTCAGTGCGGTCGATCCAATAGGCATCCAGAGTTCACGCGATGTTGTGGTTTCTCGTTGTCCACAGCCAGCGGGTCGCTATCGGACGCGCCCATCAGGAACTCGCCCGCAGGGACACAGACGAGAGTCACGCCATCAACCGGGGATGTCCACGTTTGACCGATGCGGGTACATTCTCCGGGCAGGTTGGGATCGGGCGTTGACGAACCTGGAATCTCTGGCTTGGCTGTAGTTTCCTGTTGAAGACAGGCGGACAAACTCAACACAAGGAAGATAAACAGGATACCGATGAAAACTCTTTTCATTAATTCATTCCAAAAATACGCAGTCTGATTTTGTCCAAAAGGCGATCGGGCATCCATCTGGCTAATGTGGCGAGGAGGGTTAAGTCTTTCCCGACCAGATAGCGTGTTTTGGGATCTCTTGATGTGAGTGCTTGATAGACCTTATGTGCCACAACCTCAGGTTGACTGCCGTTCTTTTCTCTTTCAACGGCGCGTTGGGTGAATAGCCTGAACTTCGAAGCATAGAGACGCGACCCTTCTGTGGATAAGCTTTCAATATGTTTTTCGTTATCTTCTTTGACTTTGTCAACGGCAGGGGTGGAGATGGAGGCGGGTTCGATCAGGCATACTTCGATGCCCCAGGCAGAGAGTTCCAACCGCAGGGCTTCAGTCAATGATGCAAAGGCGCTTTTGGATGCACACAAACCGCCTCCGAACGGAATGGTGATGCGGTCTCCAACGGAACCGATGTTGATAATCCTGCCTTTTGCCTGGCGTAGCAATGGAAGAAAAGCCTGGATCACGGAAATTTGCCCAAACACGTTTACGTCAAAGAGCCTGCGCAGTTCGTTCATGGGGAAGAATTCCACCGGGGAGGCAATACCGATGCCTGCATTGTTGACCAGACCTGACAGCCCGTCTTCTCCCACTTCGTCCTTTACGAATTCAAACGCTTTTTCAATGGTATCTGGTTGGGTAACATCGAGCAGAACCGGCGTCAGGTGGTCGGACGCGCTGGCTTTGAGTTTTTCGCCGTCTGCCACATTGCGGACACCTGCAAAAACCTTGAAGCCGCGTTGATCCAATAAAGTGGCGCAGGCAAACCCGATTCCTGAGGATGCGCCGGTTATAAGTAAATTGGGTGATGACATTTTGGAGAATCCTTTCTTGAGCTACTAGTGATTGACAATCCCATCGCGTCGAAAGCCGTAGGCGAGAATTTATTACTGAAATAATTTTCTAATCTACAAATAAACGAATTAACTTGCTTGTGGGATGAAATTTTTTCCACGAAAACCAATATTCATCGGAAATGGCAATTGGCTCCAGGTTTGACTTAATTTCACCGCTAACATGTTTGCCCCTTGTATCCCAGACCGTGCCGCTCGGGCTATCAGATACTGTTTCGTCGGGGTTTAACTTTAGCTTCAATGACCTGCCGCTTGAAACGCCTTTGAAACCATTTACGGTATTGCCAATGGCGATCAGGAATATGTTAAGTTCTTTATTTTTTACGATGCCTTGTTTCATTACTTCGTCTTTGAGATACACAATTTGAGGGTTGGCGATCCGATCAATAATACCGATGACATGTGTTCGGGCGGGAAATGATTTGTCGCGGTCTTTGGCGGGTAGTCCTGGCGTTGCTTCACTAGTGATGATCTTCTTCCAAATCCCTGGAATTGGCAATTGGAAATCCCTGAAATCCTTGTCTGTCACTTTTGCCACGGCAGGCATGGGTTGAAGTTTTTTCACTTCTCCCCACGGCAGGATCTGAAAGGGGAGCATGGTCAGTGTATGCGGATGCAGTTTCCCGATGATGGATTCGAACGTAGCCTGCTGAAAGAAGGTTTTTGTTTTTCTATCAGCCACGATCATATTTCCGTTTTTGAATGAGCCAACGAACAGCGGACCAATATCTGTTACATCAAATGGGATGATGCTGCGGCACATGGCGCAGTAGGTGAGTGCGACGACATGTTTTCCGAAGTGGTCATTGATGATGTGATGGTGGATCACATAATCCAACGGGTAGGCTTTGGTAACGCCATCGTATTCAACAATGCCCAGTTGCATATCGTCTGTGAGGGGCAGGCTGGATACATCTTCTGCCATCGCAGGAAAATCCACAGCCTGAAACGCGTTTTCCTGATGCATTTTATAGGTCAGGACAATTGCCAGCCCCATGAGAAGTATTGGGATAACGCTCCAGGTGGGGAAAATGCCCGATCGAAGCGTTTCCCAAATTACCCCTGCGATTGACCCGAGAAAGATCGTCCATACGATGGGTTTTCTGACGAAGTAGTGATAATACAACCATTTGACCGGAAAAGGCTTGATCATTGCCATATAAATGGCGGCTGTACCTGTCCCCAGGGCGATGAACGCGAGAAAATAAAGAAGAGGTGCCATGCCTAAACCTCCATGCTTAATAGGTTGCTTTCGATCTTTCTCAATGAGTTCAATGTAGTTTGAATGTCTTGTGTCGAAAGGTCTGATGCCGCCTGCAATAACATCCCCTGCGTAATTTCGACCAGAATCATTTTTAGTTTTTGGGCATTGGCAGTCAGGTGGATATTTTTGAAGCGTCCATCCTCTTTGGATGATCTTCTTGTGACCAGTCCCTTCTTTTCCATTTGATCGATGAAGCGGGTAATGGTGGTCTTGTCCTTGATGGTTCGCTCTGCCAGTTCATTCTGTGACAGCCCATCCTGCTCCCACAAACGATTGAGAATGACCCATTCTTCAGGTGTCACATCATATCCCGCTTGTTGAAAACGGCGGGTGAGTTCGCTTTTGAGCAAAATGGTACAGCGGTTGAGCCAGTAGCCCAGTGTGTTTTCGAGATTGAATTCGGTAGCCATAATTAGTTGTAATATACAACTAATTTGGTGAAATGTCAAGGGTGGAGATGGTACAGAGTTCATCTCAGTTTTGGTTGTATAATCTTTTCACAGTCAGGAAATACGGGAGGAGATGCCAGAAGACCAAACGCCCACTCAAAGTCTTCCTCTGCCACGCCCACGCGGACCGTGACGCCGTGCGCGCACTCTACGCCCGCCTGACCAAAGACGGCGTGGACGCATGGCTCGACAAAGAAAAACTCCTCCCAGGGCAGGATTGGGAGTTGGAAATCCGCAAAGTTATACATGAGAGCCGCAGGTAGAAGCCTGCGGCTTTGTTTTCTATGCTTTAGCTGTAAAATTGTGACACGCTCAAAATTATGGAGATGTTATGGTTACCATTCCCGCAACGATTGCTGACAAACTTCTTGGGACAGTTCTTGATTATCTCAAAAAAGGCGGCAAAAGCCTGTAAAAAATATTGCTGCTAAGAAAGCGATAAAGAAAGCGATTGAGCGGCGCAGCAAGAGCGATTTGGTAGTGAATACGATGATAAAGAATTAGCACGGGCTTTAACAGTTGACACAAAATTCTATGATCTTCCAAGAATGTTCAAAGGGATTCGCGAGTTATTGGAACATCCTTTTGATCCTGCTCCACAAATAAGAATTGAAAATGAATTTGCCCTCCTACTCTGCCTGAAAGCCAGAGATGGCTTGCTAATCAGCTCGCGCAAATGTATTTTGAAAAATTGCGAGAGGGATTAATTGGAGTTGAGAAACTAAACGATAAACTCAAGCTTATTTTATCTGAAGCGAACTCCAGAAGCAACAGAGCGAACTGCAAGTGGGGTTGAAGAACTCGTTGCAAGACAAAGAATTCTAAATTTGAGATGGTTATGCAAAAGAAAAGTATCTTCAATATATAGTTGATACCAATACTTATATTGACCCTCGTGGAATTATGCAAACCGGCGTTCTGTAGCACTTAAGCTCGACGAAATTTATGTTTCTCTTACACTTGAACGTCAAAAGGCAACTACACCTTTTCCTTTTACAACTCTTGGGAAAAATTCTAGATAATCTTACTAGAAACGTCTTAGGAGACTGAAACGGTAGAGCACATACAAAAAGAGTTTCCATTTCAGCCAGACCAAGAAACTCCTAGCCGTGTTGAGATAGTTGACTTTTCTAGGGTAGTCCGAGAGAACTCTCGAATTGTGGTGCTTGGCGACCCAGGAGCGGGGAAAACAACTTTATTGCGTTTTCTAACCCTTCATTTTAGTCAAACTTGTATTTATGGGAAAAGCTCATTAAATATGGATGTCAGGGATAAAGATGGAAATAATTACGGGGCAGCGCGTGTTCCAATATATATAAGAATTGCTAATTATGCTGATGCTTTTACTAAAAAGCATAGTTTAAGTCTTAGGGAATTTATTTTTGATAGTTTTGGTGAAGTTGATGCATCAAAAGATGCTTTGAGACTATTTCTTGAACAGACTCTTGGTAATGGAAATGCTATCATCCTTCTTGATGGTCTAGATGAAATAATAAACCAAAATGATCGAGCTGAAGTTGGTCGTCGTATAGAGCAATTTATGTCTGGGGGAAATGTTACGAATCTTATTATAGTTACTAGTCGTATTGCGGGTTATCGCGAGGCTCCCCTTGCAGGCGACTTAACTCTTTTGACCATACGAGATCTGGAGCGTCGACAAGTTGAAAGTTTTCTTCGTCGTTGGTGCCCTGCTGCCGAAAAAATGCAAACGCCTGAGACTCTTTGCCAAGCGAAATTGATAGACGAGCCAAAGCAGAAATCGATGGTATTTTGAGCGCTGTTGACAAAAATCCAGGTGTGCAACGATTACAGCCAATCCGTTGATGTTGACTGTTTTAGCACTTATTCATCGTGCAGGTGCAAGACTTCCATCTAGGCGTGTTGAATTATATGAATTGGCTGTGAAAACACTGCTTGAGGACTTGGAGTTAGCGCGTAGGAATTCCTGAAAGAAGTATAGTCAAAGAAAACGAAGCGCTTGGTTTGCTAGGTCCACTTGCTTACTGGATGCATACGACTAAGCCAGAAGGTTTAGTCAGTGAAAGCGAGTTGAAATATAAACTAGCAGAAACTCTTGGTATTGACCCGTAATACATCCCCTGATGGCGAAGATGTCGAAAACGCGGTAGGGTCATCTTTAACACGCGTTCGTGAGCATACTGGGGTCTTTGTAGAGCGCGCCCCTGGTAAATATGGTTTCATGGCGACTTAACTTTCGAGGAGTATTTTGTTGCTCGAGAACTGATAAGAAGGCGAGGAGATGCAGTTAAAAGGTTTACGAACACAAGCATCATCCCCGTTGGGAAGAATTGATTTCATTGGCGATTTCTTTTATGAGTAATGATTACCCTGAAGATGCTATAGAGTTGATTAAAACAGCTGTGTTAGTGGATGGCGATGGTTTAGAAACATATTCTTTAGTAGCAAGTCCCTATGAAGATAATATGCATCGTGATTTATTGTTTGCCCTTCGTTGTGTTGGAGATTGTGCCAGCGCTGGGGGTGAATTTCGACAAAGGATTGTAAAAAAAGTATTATCTTATTTATTCATCCTGATAACATATCTGATTGTGAGCCGTTGCGAGAGCAAATCAAAAAAATCCTGCGGTTACTTGAAAAGGTAGTGATGTTGCCCATGATGTCATTCAAATAATTCTAAAAATGAAGTTAAAAAGCAAAAGCTTATGTAAATGCAATTCTTGTCTTAGAAAGAGTTGGTGAAGAATTCGCCGATGTATGTCTGTATCTTATTGCTGCTATGCGTGATCGTAGTTATCATGTTCAGGATGCAGCTGTTCAAGCCGTTAGGAGTTAAGAGTTAGTGACGCCAGACGTTGTACATGTGCTTAAATCGATAATGATTGGAGCCAATAGATCTGCGTCTCATTCTGCTGTAATTGCATTAGCAGACTTTGCAGAAACCGATTCCGAAATTCTGGACTATTTATTGAAGGAATTGCGGAGCGGTAATGAAGACATTCAATGGATGATAGCCCAGGCTTTCGAATCGATTAAGAAGGATGAAATTTTGGATCCACTTTTGAGCGCCTTGAATGATAAAAGTTCTATGGTGAGGGATAGAGCGGCATTTTCATTAGGTCGTGTGCGTCAACCCACACCAGAAGTGTTAAAGCTTTGAATAACGCTTTGACCGATGAAGATCATGAAGTTCGAGTGACATCTGCATGGTCTTTAGGTTTGATGAGGGCTGATGGACGAAAATGCATTAAAGTAATTGTTGATGCCCTAGGTCTCGACAATATTGATGTTAACTTTTCTGCGTTAATTGCTGTTAGAAACTTGGGTTTGAATTCAGCAGAAGATTATTCAAGCTATTTTCCAGATTTTGGAACGAAAACCTAATCGATATAATGAATACATCTTTCAGTGTCTGACTAGTTTGAAACCTTCAGATTTAAAGTCTAAAAAGATAATCATTAATGCGCTTGAGAACAAGAACAAGGTCGTCCGAAGTGCTGCAGTTAATCTTGTAAGTCGCTTTGACGATATTACATCATGTTCGAGTAGACTTTTACTCGCACTAAAAGATAAATCTACAACAGTCTGTATT
>CAVSRF010000039.1:0-163491 GCA_963730175.1 uncultured Chloroflexia bacterium
GTATTTGAAGTTAATTGGAAGCAGGGAATAGATAGTGGAAAGCAATATTTGGAATTCAATTATTTCTCGTCTTCCAAACCCTCATTTTCTCCAAACCTACGAATGGGGACAAGTGAAGGCGAAGTATGGGTGGGAGCCGTTGTATGCAGTGTGGACGGAAAGCCAGTTTTTAGTAATCAGTGATCAGTCACAGTTCCTGATAATTGTGTCGCTGCCGCATTGATTCTGAAACGCCAAATCATCCGTAACGGATTTGCCGCACGCCTCTCCGTTCTCTATTCTCCCAAAGGACCTCTCCTCGATTGGACGAATGAATCACTTCGCAATAGAGTGTTGAATGATTTACAATCCTTTGCGAAGAAACAAGGCGCGATATTTTTGAAATGGATCCTGATGTCCTGCTGGGAACGGGAGTCCCTGCCAGCGAAGATGAGGTTGTTGATAACAATGGTCAAACCGTGATGTCCGAGTTGAAGCGGAGGGGGTGGGAATATTCGTCGGATCAGATCCAATTCAGGAACACAGTCCTCATTGATCTGAATCCAACTGAAGAAGAAATGCTTGCACGGATGAAGCAGAAGACGCGTTACAACATCCGTCTCGCTGAAAAGAAAGGTGTCTCTTTGCGCGTAGGCACGCTGGGTGATTTGCCCATGCTTTACAAGATGTATGCGGAAACATCTGTGCGTGATGGCTTTGTGATTCGTGATGAGGGATACTACAAAACGGTTTGGGAATTGTTTATGAGTTCAGCAATCGTCAACGCCAATCTCAATCGTCAATGCCGTTGGCTGAACCGCTCATCGCCGAAGTAGATGGCGAACCTGTCGCCGCGATCTTTGTCTTTTATTTTGCGGGACGTGCATATTATGTCTATGGCATGTCGCGCAATGTGCATCGTGAAAAGATGCCGACCTATCTTTTGCAATGGGAAGCGATGAAACGTGCGAAGGCAAAGGGATGCACGGTCTATGATCTGTGGGGTGCGCCTGAAGTGTTCGATGAAAGCGACTCGATGTGGGGAGTCTATCGCTTCAAAGAAGGGCTTGGAGGGAAGGTTGTCCGCACACTCGGCGCGTATGACTTTGCGCCCAGTCCGCTTTGGTATAAGATGTATTCGGAAGTCATTCCGCGCGTGTTGGATGTAATGCGTTCGCGTGGCAAAGCGAAAACGAAACAGAATTTAGGGGCGTAACAAAGAACTCCGGTGGTTGAGTAGGGCGAAGGCCCGTATCGAAACCACCATGTAACAAAAGTACTTTGCTTATTGGTGGTTTCGATACGCCGACAAACGCTCGCTACTCAACCACCGAGGAATTCTTGAAAAGAGAAAACATGAAAAAAATCTCCCCGCCTCCATTTTGCCCATCTTCCAACTCCAATCGAAGAATTACCAAGATTAACCAAAGCCCTCGGCGGACCTCGTCTCCTTGTCAAGCGCGACGACCAAACGGGACTTGCCTTCGGCGGCAACAAGACTCGCAAGTTGGAGTTTCTTGTTGCGGAGGCGCAGGAGCAAGGCGCAAAGATGTTGATCTCTGGTGGTGCGATGCAGTCCAATCATTGCCGTCAGACTGCGGCGGCAGCGGCACGGTTTGGATTTGAATGTACGCTTGTGTTAACAGGTGATCTGCCCGAACGAACCATCGGCGAATTTGTTGTTAGATAATTTGTTTGGTGCAAAGATTGTCGCTGTGCCAGATCGCAAAGATCGAGACCGTATCTTGCAAGAGACATTCGATAATGCGGTTGCGGAGGGGAAGAAGCCGTACCTCGTCCCGTATGGCGGATCGAGTTCGACGGGAGCGTTGGGATATGCGTTTGCGATGGAAGAATTTATGAAGCAGAATGTCCACGCGGATTGGATCGTGTTCGGCACATCCTCAGGCGGGACACATGCGGGGCTGGTGTTGGGTCAGCGTTTGTTTGGATATAAAGGCAAGGTGTTGGGAATTAGCATTGATGAGTCGGAAGAATGGTTGAAGAAAAATGTCTCGGCGTTGGCTTCGTCAGCGAGTGAAAGGCTGGGGGAGCGGATTGAGTTCACTCAGGCTGATGTGTTGGCAAATGCCGATTATTGTGGAGCAGGCTACGGCGTCCTGACTGACGCGGAGCGCGAAGCGGTCCAGGTATTTGCAAAGTATGAAGGTCTTCTGCTTGACCCAGTCTACACGGGACGCGCCGCGGCGGGGATGATCGATCTGATCCGCAAGGGATTTTTCAAGAAGGATGAGACGGTGCTGTTCTGGCACACGGGCGGACAGCCTGCGCTATTTGCAGATAAGTATGCCAATAAGATTTAGTGGGATTCATAATCCATTGCAAGCTTTCAAGAAGTCCAATACTTGTTGCTTTATGTCTTGATCGATTTCCAGTATGGAGGGACCATTCCCTGAAGTGTTTGGAACGAGAATCAATTTTTTTGGTTCGCCTGCTTTGTTAAAACCAGCCTCGGCGGTTGCCCGCCACGGGTCGGCTTCTTCGCCTACAACAAAAAGTTTGGGAAGTTTGACTTTGGAAAGATTTGCAGCGCCATGATATGTGATGAGAAGTAGTCCTGTAATTTCTGGATACTTTAAGGTTGAAAGCGCATCCGCTGGCTCCATTGCTTGCCCCAGCACAGACAATGCGGCGATAACCGTTGTTCCGCAGGAATTCAATTGCCTGACTGACCAACACAGTTGTATCTCCCTGGCTGTCTGGCGAACTGATCGCCAGTGCAGTAAAGCCATTCTCGGCAAGATACTTGCCAAAGAGAGACCATTGAGATTCGCTCATTCCTCCCACGCTGGCAAGGATCACAGCTGTTTCTCCATGACCATATAAGGTTCCTGTGATAGGTAATCCTTTGGTCTCCTTGATGATGATCCGACCTTCTGCTAGTGGAGTAATGGTCAGGCTAGGTGCTTTTGTTTCGGTCGCTGTGGGGATGTCTGTTGGAGTTGCCGCAGGCGTATTGGTTGAAGTTGCACTTGGTTGAGTGGTAGGAGTCAACGTGTTGGTTGACGTTGGAGTAGGAACAGGCTGGATTGCCTTTGGTGCACATCCACTTATGATTGCCATGGCGAGTATGGTGGTTAGAGCTATGCGGTACATTTTTGTCTCCAATTTGGAATGGTTTCTTTTACAAAATTTTAACTCAGTCGCCTTTCCAGAAGGATGAGACGGTGCTGTTCTGGCACACGGGCGGACAGCCTGCGCTGTTTGCGGATAAGTATGCGAACAAGATTTAAGATCAAAAGGACGGGTCAAACCCGTCTTTTGTTTTTAACCGAGTGAAACGCCGATCAATTTGCCGACGCCATACGTGAGCGCGGCGGCGGCGATGCCGACCAATACTTGACGTGTGCCAGAGAACCAAACGCTTTTGCCTGTCATCAAAGTAATTGCGGCGCCGATGATGAATAGACCAACGGCGCTGATGACCAGACTGAGGATGATGGCGAGCGTGCCGCTCCAGAAGAAATAGGCGATCATCGGGAAGAGCGCGCCGAACGCAAAGAGGAAGAACGAAGTGAATGCCGCTTCGTATGCTGAGCCGCCGAGTTCCTCGGGGTCGATGCCCAGTTCCTCGCGGGCGAGCGTATCGAGGATATTCGCTTTGTCTGCCATCATGTGCGCCGCCATTTCTTTGGCGCGGTCTTCTGGCAAACCTTTGGATTGATAGATGAGCGAAAGTTCTTCCTGCTCTTCTTCGGGGTTTTCCGCGATCTCTTCCGCTTCGATCTTGATCTGATGTTCGTAGAGTTCGCGCGAGCTTTGTACCGAGAGCCACTCGCCGAGCGCCATGGAGCCTGCGCCTGCGAGCACGCCCGCCAGACCTGCGATCAAAATATCGGGTCGGGAGTTGGTTGCGCCTGCGACGCCCATCGTGAGGCTGAGAATGGATACGAGTCCATCGTTCGCGCCAAGGACTGCCGCACGCAAGGCGTTGCCTCCGCCTGCTTTATGACGTCCCTCGAGTTGGGCAACGACTCCACCAGACATGCCGCCCGTTGAATTGGATGCGACTGAAAGCAAACGCGCATGGGATTTTTCTTGCAGTGAAAATTCTTTCGCTTCTTCATCGGACTGTCCATCGTATGCCTGACTATCGGCTTTTTCGTTGCTGGTAATTGTTGGTAAAACAAATTGTGTTCCGAATCGTTGTGCCAGCCAGATCATCGTTGCGGCGCGCCAGGTCGGTTTGCGCGGGGGAATAGTCACTTTGAGTTCTTCGAGTTTCTTTTCCCAGGTTGCGGCGTGTTTCTCTTCGCTTGCCGCCAACTTGCGATAGACCTCTGCCATTTGTGGTTGTGATTCTTTTTCTGCCAGTACGTTATATAATGCCGCCCCGTCAATTTCTTTTTGTCGATTTGCAAAGTATCTTTTGATGTCTTCTTGATCGGACATGGTTCCCTCCCATTTCATAAATGTCATTGCGAGGAGCGAAGCGACGAAGCAATCTCATGTAACTTTCAGGAGCGAGATTGCTTCGGGCTGTCGCCCTCGCAATGACATGATCGATTTACTTCAACGCAGCCCAACCAGCATACTTGGCGGTGTCGCCGAGTTCTGCTTCGATGCGGAGCAGTTGATTGTATTTTGCTACACGGTCAGAGCGGGCGGGAGCGCCTGTCTTGATCTGACCCGTGTTGAGTGCAACGGCGATATCTGCGATGGTGGCATCTTCAGTTTCACCAGAGCGGTGACTGGTGACCGCACGCCATCCAGCGCGATGACAAAGTTCCACGGCTTCGATGGTTTCAGTCAATGAGCCGATCTGATTCACCTTCACGAGTAACGCGTTACAGGTTTTATCCTGAATGCCCTTGCGAACGCGTTCGGGGTTGGTCACGAGCAGGTCGTCGCCAACGATTTGAATCTTATCGCCCAGTTGCTTGGTCATTAATTGCCATGATGCCCAGTCATCCTGCGCAAGACCATCTTCGATGGAAACGATGGGATAATCTTTTACCCATTTTGTGTAGAATTCAACCATTTGCTCGCCAGTCAACTTTTTGCCCTCTTTGCGGAGGTTGTAAAGTTTGGTGTCTTCTTCGAAAAGTTCAGAAGCTGCGGGGTCGAGTGCAATGGCAACATCCTTGCCGCGTCCGGCTTTGAAGCCAGCTTTTTCGATGGCGGCGAGAATGACTTCAATGGCTTCGTTGTTGGCTTTCAATGCAGGAGCGTATCCGCCTTCATCGCCCACCAATGTGACATAACCTTTTTCTTTCAAGACGGACTTGAGAGTGTGATAAATTTCTGCACCCCAACGCAACCCTTCAGCGAAAGTCGGTGCGCCGAACGGCATGACCATGAATTCCTGCATGTCTGTGGATTGCCATGCGGTATGTGCGCCGCCGTTCAAGATGTTCATCATCGGCACGGGCAATACGTGTGCGTACACGCCACCGAGATAGCGATACAAAGGCAGACCCAATGAATTTGCCGCAGCTTTGGCAACCGCAAGGCTCACGCCCAAGATCGCGTTCGCGCCGAGTTTGGCTTTGTTCGGTGTTCCATCCAGTGCGATCAATGCCGCATCAATGGCTTTCTGTTCCGCCGCGTCCCAGCCGAAGAGTTCGTCTGCGATCGCGCCGTTGACGTTGGCAACTGCCTTCGATACGCCCTTGCCGAGATAGCGCTTCTTGTCGCCATCGCGCAGTTCGAGCGCTTCGTGCACGCCCGTGGATGCGCCTGAGGGCACGATTGCGCGTCCCCATGAACCGTCTGCCAGTGTGACTTCCACTTCGACAGTAGGATTGCCGCGTGAGTCCAGAACTTCCAATGCTGAAATACTTTCAATAGTTGTGTCCATTTTTTCTCCAAGTGTTTTTACCAGTATCACGAATTCCCCATCCGTGGACTGATGATTTTTCATAAGTATAATCCACTTTCCTTAAGACGATTGTCACGGACTCAACGCCTCTTTCCACGCCTGAGCCTGATACTTGTAATAAAAATCTACGGCGCTGACAGATTCCGGGTGCCCGTTGAGGGGATGGTCAAAAAGAAGATGGGGTAAATGCTGCTAAACCAGAAACAGCCAACCCGGAGAGCGAAGCGGGATTTCCATCCTGATATTGACGCGTAGGAATTTGGTAGGGGGTGTTGTTTTTGCGGAACTTTTTCGTTGCGAGAATCATCTCTCTGGTGATTATGAAACGGAGGTTTCGATGAATACTAAAAAACTATTTCAATCCTTTATTCTTTTTGTGTTACTGCTCTCGACATTCGCGTTCACCAGTCCTGCCTTTGCGGCTGGATGTGGAAGTAGTGTAACCGTCGTCAGAGGCGACACTCTGGGCAAGATCGCCGCGCGTTGTGGGACGACCGTCAATGCGCTAAAGCGCGCGAACCTTGAACTTGGCGGTGGCAACCTGATCTATCCGGGACAGGTTTTGCAATTGCCCGGCACGATCCTTGGTACCGATGGTGGCTACTTTATCTATCTGATCGCACGCGGCGACACCTTGAAGAGCCTGGCAATTCGCTTCGGTGTTTCAGTGGATTCCCTGCTGTCCTGGAACCCGGACATTATGAATGTCAATTTGATCTACGAAGGCGAGCGCTTGATCGTGTACGCTACAGGGCAGACGCCTCCTCCGCCGACAACGCCGCTTCCCTCAACCGGACAAACCTACTATGTCCAACGCGGTGATACGCTCAAGATCATTGCTGCAAAGTTCAACACCACTGTAGATGCGATCCTTAAACTCAACTACATCCCCAACCCCAATTTGATCTATGTGGGGCAGGCGATTACGCTCCCGGCTTACATCTCCACCTACTATGTCCAGCGCGGCGATACGCTCAAGATCATTGCTGCCAAATACGGGACGACCGTTGAAAAGTTGCTGGGGCTCAATCCAACCATCACAAACCCGAACTTGATTTACGTTGGTCAAGTTATCAAGTTGTGGTAAGTACCTATTCTAAAATTGCTCTTGTCGCCGTCCCCGGCGGCGAGGACGCCGCCTCAAGCGGAATATTCGCTAAGCAGTAGACTTGCTTCGAAGCAGGGTGCATTTTGAATGTGCATCCTGCTTTTTCGTTTAATCCATTCCCCTGTATAATTTGCATCGTGAATATCCCCGAACGCCTAATCACAGAATCCGAACTCCGTCGTAACACAGGTGAGCGTGGTTCGCGTAAATATGTTGCCTACAAAGGCATTGTTTATGACGTGACCGATTGTCCCAAAGTGGCGTTTGGATTTGCACGAGAATTTACACTTCCCAGGGCAGGACCTGACGAGTGAACTTCCCGATGCGCCGCATCAAGAAGATGTGTTTACAAGACCCTGCGTAAAAGTTGTTGGAAAACTCCAGGTTGAACAAGAGGAAAAATGACCCAACTCAAGTGGTGGCAGAAAGCAGTCTTTTATCAGATTTATCCACGCTCGTTCGCAGATGGGAACGGCGATGGCATTGGCGATTTCAAAGGCATCATAGATAAATTGGGTTATCTGTCTGATCTCGGTATTGACGCCATCTGGCTTTCGCCCCACTTTCCCTCTCCGAATTGGGATTGCGGTTATGACATTTCCGATTATAAAAATGTCGCGCCGGAATATGGCACGCTCGACGAGTTTAAACAGTTCCTTGCAGAGTGCACACAAACGGAATATCCGCGTCATTCTGGACATGGTGCTGAATCATACATCCGATGAGCATCCGTGGTTCCTTGAGTCTAAATCCAGCCGCGACAATCCCAAAGCGAATTGGTATCTCTGGGAGGATACACCTCCGAACAACTGGCAATCCTGCTTCGATGGCGATGCATGGACATACGTTCCTGAACGCGATCAATATTATTATCACTACTTCATGAAACAACAACCCGACCTCAACTGGCATAACCCTGATGTCAAACAAGCCATGTGGGAGGCTGTCCGTTTTTGGCTCGATCTCGGTGTGGATGGTTACCGCCTCGATGCCCTCGGCACGATCTTCGAAGATCCCAACCGTACACCGCATACTGTCCCTATGAATTTGGCTGAATTGCGACGCGCTACTGAACTCGCACAAACACCTGCCGAGAAAAAGAAAATTGAGAGCTACTGGTATGAAATGTTCAAGTACCAATGGAACGGCCCCGGCTTGCACGATCTGATGAAAGAACTTCGTTCCATCCTCGATGAATATGATGGTGATCGCATGTTGATTGGTGAAGACGACAATATTGATTATATGGGCAATGGGGATGATGAACTTCATCTCGTCTTCAACTTTCCCCTCATGCGGACGGAGCGTATCACACCCAGCCAAATCCGCTCCAACCAAAAGGAGCGTTTGACTCAACTGGAAGCGTTACCGGTCAAAGGTTGGGCTTGTAATACACTCGGTAACCACGATTCCTCGCGAGTTTATACCCGCTTTGGAAACAGACGACATGATGCTGACCTGGCGCGCCTTCATGCCGCGCTTGTTCTGACTCTGAAAGGCACACCTTTTCTCTACAATGGCGAAGAGATCGGCATGACCGACCTCATCATCACTGACCACACAAAACTGCGCGACACGATGGCGACTTGGTACTACGACCGATTGGTGAACGAACTCAAAGTGGATCCAAAGGAAGCGGCTCAACGCGCAGGCGAAATGTCCCGCGATAAGAACCGTACACCCATGCAATGGTCGAACAAACCTAATGGCGGATTTTCTCCAATGGATGTCGTGACATGGCTCCCGGTCAATCCGAATTTCAAAGAGGGGATCAACGTCAAAGACCAGCAAAATATCCCTGGCTCTTTGTTGAATTATTACAAACAGCTACTGCGCGTTCGCAAAAATACGCCTGCTTTGATCGAAGGCGAGTATGTCTCACTCAACAATACGGCGAAGGATTATTTTGCTTTCCTTCGTAAATCGAACGAGCAGATCGTTTTGGTTATTTTGAACTTTTCACAAGAACCGTTGAAATTGGATTTCTCGCGAACCCAGGAGATCAAAGGCAAAGACCTGCAAATCTTATTCTCAAGCGCTGAACGTTCCCTGACAGCCAAGCCTCCGCGTGGACTAGCGATCAATCCATTTGAAGTGTTCATTGCTGAAGTAAAATGATTTCTCGCGCTGAGCGGAGCGAGCCGATAGGCGAGCACAGACGAAGCGTAGTTAAGCGAATCTAGTGACTACTACTCAACCAAAACAGAATCATCGGAGATTCGTCACTCTCTGCGGACGTATCTTCCGCGATACCGATCCATCCTATTACCCGCGCGTTGAATATCGCGGCAGGACAATTCTCCTTTGCACCGAATCCTGCCTTGGCGCGTTTCTAGCTGACCCGGATGTGTTTTACAAAGTTCATCGAAACTCTGAGAAGGGAAAAGAACATGTGGAATCCAGGTGATATCGTGATGTGGCGGGGAATACTCAGGGGACGAGTCTGGCATGTCCAACCAACGATTGTTGTCAAAGATAGTCCTAGATGAACTCATTTTGACGCTTCTCCCTGGAACCGAATGTATGGCTGAGGAGACATATCCTCAGGGAAAACAAATTGCCAAACGCTGGTGGGATTTTCCTCACAACGACTGGAAGATGAAAAAATATCTATGGCGCACAAATCGACTTTTGCTTGTCCTTGAGCCTGAAAAATATTACTCTACAATGTACTTTTGGAATGACGAGAGCAACGAGTTTCTCTGTTATTACATCAATTTCCAGTTACCTTTCAAACGCAATCATGCAAGCATAGATACGCTGGACTTGGAACTGGACCTTATCATCAGACCGGATTTCAACCATGAATGGAAAGATTTGGATGAGGTTATCAGAAAGCAGTCGAACAAGGGATCATCCTCCCGGAGTATATGTACAGGATTGACAGCGAAAAGCCGGAGATTTTCGACAAACTTGAAAAACGGCAATATCCCTATGATGGCTCATGGTTGGATTGGATGCCCGATCCAGGCTGGACGCCGCCTCAATTACCCAAAGACTGGGACAAGATATAACAACCATGTTTTTGTCCTTGAATTTCCTTTGTGAACTTCGTGCCCTTAGTGGTTAAATAATTTCTTGGAGCAAGCATGATCACCCCTCAAAAAGCGATTCAATACGAACGATACGAATTCAAAAAATGGGAACATCACGATGCTGAGACCATCGTCGAGACACCCGTCTCTTTGACGGTTAACGGTGAAGTTTGGTTGACTTTTATGTGCACACCCGTGAACCTTGAAGCCATGTCAGTGGGATTTCTCTATAACGAGGGCATTATCGAATCCATGGAAGAAGTGGAAGATGTGCGTCTTTGCGAACATGGCGATAATATCGACGTGTGGCTCAACCGAAACGTGGAACAGCCCACGTCCTGGCGGCGGACGTCTGGTTGTACGGGCGGTGTCACTGCGGTGGACATGTTGGCAAAGCCAAATGTTTCATTTGAAAGCGATACGACAAACTTCCCGCCAGAGACGATCGGTCATCTCGTTGAGATGCTCTTTAAATCGCAGGAGTTGTATCGTGAGACGGGGGGAGTTCATACCTCCGCCTTGAGCGATGGCGAGAAAATCATCCTTTCAGCAGAAGACATTGGCAGGCACAATACGCTCGATAAGATCGCTGGATTGTGTGTGATGAACAATATTTTTCCTGAAACCAGAATCCTCATCACAACGGGACGCATCAGTTCGGAGATGTTACAAAAAGCCGCGCGTATGAAAGTTCCTATTTTGATCTCTCGCACGTCGCCCAGTTCCTTGTCCATTGAGATGGCGGAACGATATGGGATAACGTTGATCGGTTATGCACGGAAGCATCGCTTCAACGTGTATTCAAATGCACAGCGGGTTGGGATGCACTAAACATAGTAGGTAGGAATAACGGGTTCTGACTCGAAAAAAGTAAAATCATATAATTGAAAAATACAGAAGGAGATATTAATGGGATGGTTGTTGTTCTACCTGGTTGTAGTTCCATTCGCTCTGATGAATTTTACGGCATATCGCAAGGAACACAGGAAAGCCAATGAGGAATTGCAGGCATTGTTGAAGGAAAACAACGATCTTTTGAAAGAAATGCTCACATCCACGAAAGATCACTAGTGGACATATTGAGTGTGAAACAAGCAATGACAAAGCCGTTGCTTGTTTCACACTTATTAGTTCCTTTTGGTAGAATGCTCCACATGTCACTACGCATCGCAACCTACGTATTAGTATTCACCCTCATCGTTTCATCCTGCTCTCCATCGTCATCACAAGCCTATCCAACCTACGATCCTTTTGCACCTGTGGGAAGTACAAGCGTTGTGCCTGCGCCGGTTCAGCAGGGACAGGTCGTTCAAACGACATTAACGCCCAGGGGACCCACTCCCACGCGCGCACCAATTTCGGTGACGATCCCACAGCGCGGCTCGAGTTCTGGGGTTGGCACACCTACACCGGATGCACCGCATCTACTCCCTTCGCCGCGGGCGTATGTTGACCAGTATACGGTTCAGTCTGGAGATACGCTTGGCATTATCTCGCAAAGGTATGGGATCAGCCTTGCGGCGCTGATGCAGGCTAACGGGTTGAATGAAGCGAGTATCCTCTCCATTGGCGATGTGCTCAACATCCCTCCGGTGAATGCAGACCCGATTCCCGGCTCATCGTTCAAGATCATCCCTGATTCGGAATTGGTTCGGGGACCTGCCAGTATAGAGTTTGACCTTGATGCGTACCTAAAAAATAAAAACGGTTATCTTTCGAACTATGTGCAGGATGTAAACGACGAATACCTCAGCGGTTCGCAGATCGTACAACTCGTTGCACAAAATTATTCGGTCAACCCGCGCCTGTTGGTTGCATTGATCGAATATCGCAGCGGCTGGGTGACAAATCCCCTGCCGCAAAATGTTGACTACCCTCTGGGCTATGTAAGTGATTATTATTCTGGTTTATATCGTCAAGCCGCGTGGGCGGCGGACAATTTAAATCGCGGTTATTATTTGTGGCGCGCAAACGCCATCGCCACACTGCCATTGAGCGATGGCTCGTATGTTCCGCTCGACCCGACCATCAACGCGGGCACGGCAGGTGTGCAATATTTTCTTTCGAAATTCAATGACCGCGCCACATGGGATAACGATGTCAGCAAGTTGGGATTCTTTCAGACGTATGACCAGCTCTTTGGCTCTCCCTTCGACTATGACATCGCTTCATTCCAACCATCGAACCTGACTCAGCCTCCGATGCAGCTTCCCTTCGCTAACGGCGTGACGTGGTCCTTCACGGGTGGTCCGCATGGCGGCTGGGACGAAGGTTCTGCATGGGCGGCTTTGGACTTTGCTCCTCCTGGTGAAGGCGGCGGATGTGCAATAAGCGACGCCTGGGTCACCGCCGTTGCCGATGGCTGGATCGTCCGCGCGCAGGATGGCGCGGTAGTTCAAGACCTCGATAACGACGGATACGAACAGACCGGTTGGACAGTCCTGTATATGCACGTCAACGTGGAAGGACGTGTACAACCCAATACATATGTTTACGCAGGCGATGCAATCGGTCATCCCTCGTGTGAAGGCGGCGTCTCGAATGCTACACATTTACATTTGGCACGACGCTATAACGGCGAATGGATTCCCGCCGATGGAAATATTCCCTTCAATTTGGATGGCTGGGTTTCAAGCGGCAATGGGATCGAATATGATGGTTTCCTCACACGCGGAACGACAGTTCTTCAAGCTGAAGAAGGCGTGTTTGATGGGGTTAATCAGATTTCGAGATAATCCACGTTAGACTTCCGAAGTCTTTTATCAGCCACTCAGGGCGTATTAACCATTACAGGTATAATCTCTGCAACGGACTTCCTCTTGAAAAAAATCATCATCTTCTCGGTTATCACATCTTTTATCCTATCCTCTTGTATTGGAAATGCATCTCTGTGGGGACAGTATCAAACTCCCACACCTGTTGGCAGTATTCAGCAGATACAGCATCTCCTCAGCCAGGTTTATTTGTTACAGAGACTCCCGTACTTGTTGATGGCACACCAGTACCTTCTCCATCTGCTACCCCCACTCCAACCTCGTTGTTGAATACATTTATCACACAAGATGTGACTTCATTGGTCAATGTCGAGTCAACTCCGACCGTTGATGGCGATACGATCCTGTACAAGACGCAAAGCGGGGATTGGCTTCCGGCAGTAGCACGCAGGTTTGGGGTCAGCACGAGCGAGATTACATCCCCAAAACCGTTATCTGAAACGGGATATCTTGACCCAGGCATATTGCTGATCATCCCTGACCGTCTCGATAAAACAACACAATATACATCTTCGTTACAGATCATTCCTGACAGCGGGGTGATATTCTCAGTCACATCGACAGACTTCGACGTGGATCAGTATGTCAAAGACGCAGGCGGTTATCTTTCCACCTATCGTGAGTACCTCGGCACCACAGCATGGACAACGGGTTCACAAGAGATCATGCGCCTTGCATATGAGAATTCGATTGATCCGCGGCTCATCCTCGCTTTATTGGATTTCGAAGCAGGTTGGGTGCGCGGTCAACCCGAAAGTAAATCCCGTATAGATTATCCCATGGCACAGGAGGATTATCATAACGTAGGAATGTTTGGGCAGATGACTTGGGCGGTCAATGAATTATCTTTTGGGTATTATGGTTGGCGCAGGGGAACGGTGAGTGAACTTACGTTCAATGACGGTAATAAGCTCAAGCTTGACCCAACTCTCAACGCCGGCACAGTTGCTGTGATGAATTTATTCTCAATTCATCATAGTTTGAATGAGTGGCTTCGCATCATGGATGCGGATAGCGGTTTCCCCACTTTTTATAAGAATATGTTTGGCGATGCGTGGGCGCGTACAAATTCCGCGGCTAACTTTTTCCCCTCCAGTTTGACTCAGCCGCCCATGACTTTGCCGATTGAGCCGGGTACGACATGGTCATATACCGGTGGTCCACACAACGCTTGGGGCTCGGATGGTCCGCGCGGTTTGGACGGCCCGATCGCTGCTGTGGATTTTGCCCCACAGAATGCAAAATCTGGCTGTACAGTGTCAAATGCGTGGGTCTCGGCAATGACATCAGGGTTGGTCGTCCGTTCTGAGAATGGACTTGTCATGGTGGATATGGATGGAGATGGTTCCGAACAGACCGGTTGGGATATCATGTATCTGCATATTGCCAACAAAGATCGTGTGGCTTTGGGTCAATGGGTACAGCCGGGTGACCATATCGGTCACGCATCCTGTGAAGGTGGGAAGGCGACCGGTACACATGTACATATTGCTCGCAAATATAATGGCGAATGGATGTTGGCAGATGGTCCCATTCCTTTTGTGATGGGTGGTTGGACTGTGATCGCCGGGGATGTACCTTATGTAGGCAAATTGGTTAAGGGGAATAAGGTGGTTACTGCCGATCAATATGGTCAGGCGTGGTCATTGATTACTCGTGATGATGGTGAATAATAAACAGGTGACGGGCATCTTTAAGATGACCTTCACTTTGCTCGCTTTTATACTTTCCTCTTGTGCGCCGCGTGGATCGGCAAGCAATGTCGAAAACATGATCACGCCGCTTGCGCCTACTCCGATCCCCGCGCCAACATCAGGACGTCCCGAATACAATCCTGGTGAACTTGTGGATTACATCGCGCAAAACGGAGATACCCTCCCAGTGCTTGCGACGCATTTCAATACGACGGTGAGGGAGATCATGCAAGCCAACCCAGCCATCCCACAGGATGCAACGACCATGCCTCCCGGTTTCCCGATGAAAATTCCCATTTATTATTTGCCGTTGTGGGGAACCGCCTATCAATCCATTCCCGATCAAGCTTTTATAAACGGACCTTCCGCCATCGGCTTTAGCACGTCCGCTTATCTTGCGTCGACTTCAGGGTGGTTGAAAAACTATCGCGCTTATGCAGGCGGCAAAATGCGCGCAGGCGCAGAGATCATTGACTATGTTGCTGTAAATTACAGCGTTAGCCCGCGCCTTCTGCTTGCCCTCCTTGAATACCAGGTTGGCGCGCTCACACAGCCCGATCCGCCCGACAACGACTATCTTCTTGGCTTTCACCGCACGTATTACGGGAGTCCCTATCTTCAACTTGTCATTGCCGCGAACACACTCAATAATGGATATTACGGTTGGCGCGGCGGCACACTGACAGAATTCGATCTGCTCGATAAGTCACTTATACGCCCCGATCCCTGGCAAAACGCGGCATCTGTCGCGGTTCAATATTACTTCTCCAGGATATATTCGCCATCGGACTACTACGCCTCGATCGGACCCGACGGGCTGGCGCGTACCTACAAAACTTTATTCGGCGACCCGTGGCTTGATACTTCCATTATCATCCCCGGAAGCCTTCGACAACCTACCCTGCGTTTTCCCTTCCTTTCTGGACATATCTGGGCGTATACCGGCGCTCCACATACGGGATGGGGTTCCGGTCAACCCTTTGCCGCTGTGGATTTTGCCCCTGCTTCAGATACACATGGTTGTTTTACCGCCCCAAGGGACTCGTACGCGACTGCCATGGCAGATGGACTAGTGGTCCGCGCAAATGTCGATGGCACGATCATCGACCTGGATAAGGATGGAGACGAAAGAACCGGCTGGGTGCTTTTCTATTTGCATCTTGCGACCACTGGACGCATCCATGTGGGAGAGGAAGTAACAGCAGGTGAGCCCCTTGGTTATCCGTCCTGTGAAGGTGGTGAGTTGACGGGCACGCATGTGCATATTGCCCGCAAATACAATGGTGAATGGGTCCTTGCAGATGGACCGCTTGCATTGAACTTCGAAGGCTGGTCCGTTCATAGTGATGGTCAAGCCTACAAGGGAACACTTAAACGCGGTGCGTTGACGATCACTGCATGTACCTGTTCCGATTATAAAAGTCAGGTTCAATCAGAGATACCGTAATAAAAATCTCCCGAAGGTTTCCCGACCTTCGGGAGCTTTTTATTCAATTGAGATCGTTGCTTTTATGGTTACTCTGTGATGAGCGGGGTTACGTATTTTTCCAATGTTTTACGGTTGATACCGCCCACCCAACTGAGGCGAATAATTCCATTGCGATCAATAACGTATGAACTGGGAAGGTTTAATGTCTTGAATGCCTGTTCTGTAGCAAAATACTTTGGGTCGAGCCAGACAGGGAAGGAAAGTTGATAGTCTTTTATGAATTGCTCTACATCGGGCGTTGGATCGCCGTCGTTGATGGCAACAATAGTAAACCCCTTATCCTTGTGCTTGTTATAAAAGGTTTGCAGTGCAGGCATCTCTTCCTTGCAGGGCGGACACCACGTTGCCCACAAGTTGACGAGTACAACCTGTCCACGATAATCGCTTAGGGAACGGGAAACGCCTTGCGCGTCGGTCAGGGTTAGTTCGGGGGCGGTAAAGTTCACTTGAACTGGAACAGCCGAAAGGTCGGTCTGAGTCGGGGTATCCCTTAAAATAAAATAGCCGGCGACGGTGACGAGGATGAGTCCCAATCCTAAAAGGATGAGAGGAATAATCGGTCGTGATTGCGAGGGAGATGGTGAAGGGGTGGTCATAGTATGTAATTTTGACGCTTAATCTTGAAAAAGTATACCCCCATGGATTGTATTTTTGAAATAGGGATAAATGTCATGCGAAATATGATTTTTGCCACTGGAATGGAATCAGCCGGACAGGTTAACATACTTGAAAGGCTTTCATTTGAAACGAGTTTCGATTTTCGCAGGGTTAAGTGATCACGACATGGAATTGCTTAAGTCTTTATTTGAGCAATTTTCCTGTTCGGCTGGGACCACGGTGATTAAGCAAGGCGCACCCGTGGATTATTTGTATCTGGTGCTCAGTGGCAGTGTTGAAATATCCTTTAAGCCTTATGATGGCCACCTAATTACTATAACGCATGTGAGACAAGGTGGTTTATTTGGATGGTCGGCAGTGGTTGGGAGCGAGAAGTATACATCCTCCATCATTGCGATCGAAGACCTTGAGACTGTGCGCATTCACGGAAACGAGTTACGCAAGTTGTGTATGGAACATCCCGAATCGGGCAGGGCAATTTTGGGATATCTTGCTAATACGGTTTCCTCCCGTTGGAAGGATGCGCATGAGCAGGTGAAATCCATCATTTCGAGTGGGATACACAGCGAGAAAAAAGATATGGTTTGAAACCTACCGGAGAGGGCAGGTTATAAAGAAACGGAGCGTAACCGCTCCGTTTCTTTTGTATTTCACGCTGTAAATGCCGTATTGCAATATTTTACCCGGGCGTTTGATTTCTAAAGAATCGCAGGACAAGATAGCCGCCTACAAGGATCAGCACAACTGGCGTCACATAGCTTGAAAGACCAAGGAATGGAATCCCGACGATCGTGCCGAAGAGCAGAAGGATAATGCCGGGGATCAATGCCCATGAGCGATTGCCCGCACTGGGGAGGATGGCAACGAGCACGAATGTAAGTCCAAGCCCGAGGAAGAAGAGTCCGCCTGTATTGAAAGCGGACACATTATCCAACGCGGAGACAACACCAAGCGTGAGCAAAACCCCGGCCGGGATGATCGCCCACCAGCGGTTTCTATCCGTGAAGTAGACCCACCAGAAGGCAAGGCTGATCCCGCCAAGAAACAGGAGTCCGCCAAGCGCATCCAGTGAATTTGGCAGGACGGATGAAGCCGCCATGCCAAGAAATGTGAATCCGGGAAACGCCGCCCACCAGTTGTGAGTGCGGTCACTGAGAAGCATGTAGAGAAAGAACAGTCCCACCGCGCCCCATATCAATCCCCAAAAGATGCCTCCGGCATTTGAGATGATGCCTGTGGTTTGGAGCAATGCAAGCAAGCCGCCAAATACCAATAGTACGCCAATGATCAATCGAGGGTCATATTTCCGCATAGTTGATTTTCTCCTAATGTGCATGTCATTGCGAGGGCGCTAGCCCGAAGCAATCTCCAACTCGATGGGGAGATTGCTTCGCCACTCGCTAACGCTCGGGCTCGCAACGACATGTAGTTACTTCACAGTTATCGAACCCACACCTGCTTCAATGTTGATCTCGGTGCGGTCGGTTGCTGTATCGAAATTGGATGATTGATACAAGCGCGAATCCAATTGAGGGAAGCGGTTTGTGTCCACATTCAATGAAGTCAAACCTTCCTTCACGCGGATGCGTGCCGCGACACCTTCAGGGACGCGAATGTTGATCGAAGCCGCGCCAGCCTCAAGGTCCAGGTGAGAGGCGCCGCGCGCGGGCAGAGTCACATTGGAGTTGCTGGCTCCCGTTTGCAATCGAATGTCTGTTGCGAGTACATCCTTCAGATCCATATCCAACTGACTTGCGCCCGTCTCCACGTTCAACATGACCGGGACTCCTTGCGTAAGTTGGAATTGAAAGATGCCATTATCGGGACCCACAAATGGGACAAAGGACGCGCCCGCCTCCACCTTGACGTTGAGCCGGTCTCCGTCCAATTGGCTGGATGTTTTTATCCCAGCCGCGGACGTGCCCACCAGCGCCTGTCCTGTGGGAGCACCGCCATTGATCTCGATCTGTCCCGCGCCATGCGAGAATTTATACTTGATACTTTTTGCTTCGCCAATCGGAATGGAAAATGTTTCTTCTGATGATGCAGGTCGCCAATATACATTGAGTACCATCCAGCCGCCGACAAGGATCAAAGCAAGGGGCCATAGATAGGGAAAGATGCTGGGGATGATGTTTTGTGTTTGCAGAAGGAATAACACGCCCAACAAAATGAGCACACCTCCCCAAAAGATATTGTTACGTCTCATTGCTTCCTCCTCTGTTATTGCTCATGAACCCGCGCGCGAGAATGTAAACGCCCAACAGGATCAGTACGATTGGCAGTCCATAGGGTCCCAGAATGGAAAGTCCGCCGAAGAATGTGGCGAAGATGAGGAACATGACTGCACTGGTTACGAGGAGCCGTAACCCATGTCCGATATTTCTACGAGTGTTTTCACCGAGCAGCCCTGCAAGGATGACGCCAACGCCCACGAAGCCGGGGATCAAAGCCCACATGTAAGACCAGGATGTAAAATCACCTGTCGCATTTTGATAATACAGGATGCCGCCAATACCCATCACAATGGATGCAGGGATCGCCATCCCCGGCGAATTGGTGAGCAAACCGATGAACAGGATGAGTAATCCCGCTCCGATGGTATACATGGGCCAGGAAAAGTTATTTTCCATCCACGCCTGCACGGCTGGAACCTGACGGCTGATGACCAGCCATGCACCGATCAGGATCAGCAAAAGACCAAGAAAAAGGTTCGAGCGGTTTTGTTTCATATTTCATTCTCCTTATGAGTTAACTTATGTAAACGTACGCTGCCATGAACAAAAAGTTTCTTTTTGTTCATGATCTGGTTTACTTGCACAAATTGGACAAAGCCATCCATTCACCTTTTTGTTTTGGATGTTCTGACACAACGAGTTTTCGCTTCTCGACCAAGCCGATAATTGCTCTTGTGACGAGTTCTTTTTTCCACCCGAAGAGTTTGTTCACGTCCCGTTCCTGTGCCGCGCCCACGGACTCGAAATAAAGCTCGACGAGTTTCGTGCGTGCTTCGCGTTCACCGATCTTGCGCGCCTGTTCAGGGAGGTCAGGGTAATGACGCGGCACAATTTCATAGATGAACGAATATTTCCAAGCGCCCGCTTCCGCCACACCGACAGGTAATATCTTGAAATCGGACTGTAACACCTCAAGTGCCTTGTTAAATTCAGAGTCTTTTGCGTTGGACAGTTTCGACGCTTTGCGCAGATCAATGGTGTTCAACGCGCCTTCGTTGAGTATCGCCTCATAGACTTGTTTCGCGGCTTGGGTTAATCGTCCCTCTTCGTAGGCGAGTAGATAATCTTCTTCGGGAGACCCATAATTTTCAGAGAGAGCATAAAAATAGGGAGCGATCTCCAATGAGATCATTGTCGCTTTTTTGCGGAGGACTTTTGCGTAATACCACTTTTTCTTGTCGAGTGCGCCGTCTTTCCATCCCCATGTGATGTGACCGGGGTCATCGTGCTTCTCTGCAACGACTCTGTTCCCGGCAACGGCTGTCCATAGACTCGGCAGGTCGATGCCTTTGATGGGCCAGAAATAAACGAAGCCGCGCTTGTTGACGAAGGTCAGGGCTTGGGCTGGCGATGAAAGTTTTTTAGCGGGGGGCAGGTTGAAGGTCCGTGCGCGATGCGTGTTTAATTTCTTCAAGTTTATTGTTGGCATAGCTTCACTTGCTCCTCGCACCGTCTTTTAAGTTGCTCCCTACGCCGTCCTCGGCGTAGGGTTTACTCGCAAAACGCCGCCGAGGACGGCGGCTAGAGCATACAGGAATGATGGACATGCGTGGATTATAATCCTTCGCTATGCGAGTCTTATTTATATTCATGGATGGAATTGGATTGGGCGAAAACAACGCTCGGAGACCAATCCGTTTGCGCGCGCAAAGATGCCGAACCTGAACGCGTTACTGGATGGGAGATCGTTGTTGAAAGAGTCTGCGCCGTTCGTGGGGGAGCGGGCGACGTTGCTCGCCATTGATCCTGCCGTGGGCGTGGACGGTTTGCCGCAATCCGCAACGGGACAGGCGATGTTGTTGACCGGGAAAAATGTTTCGGCAGAGATCGGTTATCACTACGGACCGAAACCCAATCCCGAAGTTGCCGCGCATTTGAACGGAGACACGTTGTTTTCGCGCTGTGTGAAAGCCGGGAAGAAAACAACCTTGCTCAACGCGTATCCACCGCGTTACTTTGAAGGGATCGATTCGGGCAAACGTAATTATTCATCCATTCCGATGGCGGTGACGAACGCGGGTCTGGAACTTTTTCGGCACGAAGACTTGTTCGCAGGTCGCGCCCTCTCAGCCGATTTCACCGGCGAAGGCTGGCGCACGATGCTGGGATTCCCTGACTTGCCTGTGATGAACCCACATGAGGCAGGGCGCAAACTTGCTTCGCTTGCAATGGAGTATGACTTCTCGTTATTCGAATATTGGGCAAGCGATTACGCGGGTCACAAACAACAAATGGATAATGCCATTGGTTTGATGGAAACTTTCGATGGTGTGTTAGAAGGTCTATTGGAAGAAATGAGCGATGAATTGCTTGTTGTTGTTACATCAGATCATGGCAACATGGAGGATGTATCCACGCGCAGGCATACGGATGCGGATGTCCCTGCGTTGGTGATTGGGGAGAGAAACCGGGCGGGATGAGTTTACGCGTGAGATGAAGGATTTGAACTCATATCGCTCCGGCGATTATGGAGAGTGTTGATAGGATAATCTAGTATACGTTTATGGAAGTTATGATGTTCATATCTTTTCTTGTTTTTGGAATTATTGTGATTTGGTTTTCATATGATGTTTGGATTAATCCAAATAAATTCTTGAACAAAATTCGTAGTATCAGATCGTTTTTCTAACTCAAATTTAGGTTTCTTGTATAAATTTGATATGGTGTAGATTTAGACAAAAATCTAAAGTCAACTATGGCTTGCCCGAATTGTTTCGTATTTATTTATGCAGTAATAATTTACGTATTATTAAAGCCATGAATCAGAAACCAAACCAATATGTTTTTATCTTTCATCTTGCTGATTGAAGAAGCAGTGACCCCACCTCACGCAAACCGTATGAAGACTTGACTGTTAGTGGCTCCGCGCGTGATAAAGATATTGCTCCGGCGATATGGAAGGCGGTAGAGAGAACATAATCGATTTCGGTATGGAAGGAGAACATTTGTCAGGGGCAATCGGTAAGTGAACAAAAGTTCAATTTTACGATGTCGATGTGCCGGACTGGCCTGAATGATTTCTATCGAGCCATGACAATTGAAGTGAAAAGCAAGGGAGGATCTATATTGGAAGTGGGATGTGGCACAGGGCGGGTTGCTTTACGATTGGCGCAGGAGGGAGTTCCTGTCCTGGGCATGGACTTGTCCCCGGACATGCTGGCAGTCGCTCGGAAGAGTAAGGACTATCGAATGTACGCTGGGTGGAAGGCGATATGCAAGCGTTTGAACTCGGTAAACGCTTTGACTTGATCATCATTCCGGGACATTATTTCAATTATGTTGACCCCGACAGATCAAGTAGCCTGTCTGGAATGTATACATCGGCATTTGACTGCGGACGGGAAACTTGTAATCCATGTTAATCACGATGATCTCAGTTGGCTGAGTGAACTAAGTCAGGGCAAAGGAACGGGATTTGAGCTAGTGGGAGAATATCGGAAAGATGCAACGATGGAGACTGTCCGCAAGTGGAATTCATGGAGCTATGAAGACAGCACACAGACTGCTTCAGCAATAACCGCTTGGGAAATTATCGGGGAAGACGGGGCGGTGAAAGAACGGAAAGAGGCTGTGAAGAAGCGTTTGCATTGTGTTTTCCGGTTTGAGATGGAACATCTGCTGGCAAGGACAGGCTTTAAGTAGATGCCCTATACGGAGATTTTTTTCGACAGGAATTTCAGGATACAAGCCCGGATATGATCTGGGTGGCAGGTGCGGGGTAGCCTGAGATGAAGGATCACATTGCTCCTGCGATTTGGAAGATGGTAAATGATTTGTGATTTTTCCTGAAGGTGGTATGGAGTTTGGAACATAAGAAGGGAATCCTCCGTTGAAAGTGCCATACATCTTCAACGTAAAACTTTGGGAAAGGAAATCACATGAAAAAATCGATCATCACCCTTTATGTCATAACTTTGTTGAGTTTTTTGGCGGCTTGCGTTAGTAACAATTCAACACAAGATACTTCCAGTGACGAAGATAAAGTTGCGACGATTGTCGCTGGGACACTTTCTTCAATTCCGTCACCATCGCCGATGCCAATAGAAACTTTGATGCCAACACTGACGAATACTCCTGTTGTTGACGAATGGACATGGCACAATATCGATTTATATTCTCTAAAACTCAAACTTCCGTCTGGATGGACTATTAGCGAAGTGAATCGAAGACCAGAACCAGCGGGAATAGAAAATTCAATAACAGGACACGATTGCGCCGAATATCAGTTGATCAGCGCTGACAAGCTGTCTGTTTTATCTTTGCGCCCCACCTGTGGTTTTGCTGAAGGACTTCCAGGCTCGTGCCCATCCGATACAGTTATTATTAATCGACAACAAGAAAAATTTGATATCGGAAGGTATTTCACCAACGGAAAATTTGTTTACGCAAATGCTTATCTGCTCACTTATTCAGACTTAACCGGGGATCATCAGGAAATAGCTTGTGTATCTCCCCCAAGAGTAGGTTTCACAAAGGTAGATGGCTTTACCATGGCGGATATAGATTTCCAATACGTGGGTAACGAGACAAATATTGACCAGATATTGACCGAAGTAAATGAGATTATTCTATCGATCAGCGAGCAATAAGTAGAAGCCTGTTCTGTAAACCGCTTGTGTCTTTATTGATTAACCAGCTCAATAAACCACATAAAAACTTGATTGCTGAGCATTAAGACCTCCGAGTTCTCCAAGAACTCGGAGGTCTGTGTTTACGCTCTTATCTCCTGCCTTTGGAAGATCACATAAGAAATCGCAAAGAGCAGTATGGTTGTGGCGATCAAGCCTGTCAGGTGGGGCCAGATCAATAAGAGACTTTGACCCACAGGCAAAGGTGTTCCCATCACGGCGCGGTCAAGTTGGACGGGGAGGACAATTCCCAGCGAGCGGGCGGAGGGTTGAAGCAGGGCGAAGGCTGATTCCGCATATAACGTGGTTGGCGAGATACGTTCCAGCACGGTTTGGACTTGTCCCGCCGCCAGATATTCCTGTGCGGTAGTAATCTGTTTCGGCGCAAGGAGCGGGAACAAGAGTCCCGCAACGATGTTCCAGAAGATCGTGAAGAACAACCACACAGAAATGGAACCCAACGCGGCGGTGGCGGGCGAACGAAAGGCAGTGGAAAACAATAATGCCAACGCTGTCCAAATGCCGCCGTAGAAAATGGTCACCACGAGAAATAATAGTGCTCGCCATGTTTCCTCAGCCGTTGGCGGCACACCCAGCCTGACGATACCCACGCCAAAGATCAACAGCCAGATCGCTGTAAAGAACACGGTCAATGTGGAGAGGCAGGCGAGAAATTTTCCCATCAACAATGCGTCACGATAAACGGGCTGTGCCAGTACCCGGGAAAGCGTGCGGCGATTGAATTCGCCGTTGACCGAATCAAATGCCAACGCAATGGCAATTAGAGGCACAAGGAATCCCAGAAAGCCGACGAACGCGGGCAATGGATTCTGTGAACTTGTAAACAGCTTCAAGTATAGAAATTGTGTGCTTTGGCTGGTATCGCTTTGAATGGTTTGCAGGGCGCTAAAGATGGTCCCTGCGGCTATGAACAGGATCAAAATTTCCAAAATGCGCATACGTGCGCCGGTGAGTTGGTCTGCCATTTCTTTGGTCAGCACCGCGCCCAAACCGGTCCACGGAGAGCCTTCGCGCTCCACGGCTTGATTGATTTCCTTAGTTTGCTGGGGCATGTTTCGCCTCCTTGAAATAGCGCGCATAGATGTCGTCCAGGCTTTGGACTTCCACGTTCAAGCCTTGCAACCGTCCACCAGCTTTTACGATGGCATCCGCGGCATCGGCGCGAATATCGCTTTCTGCCTCCACCTCATAGCGGTTGCCATCCATCCGGCTGACTTTGACTGTCTTCGAAAGCCCTTGCAAGGCATCCTGCATTTTCTTTACGGGTCCATTCGCTTCGATCTGAATACGATACGCGCCGCCGAGCACCTTGCTCGCCAATTCTGGAACGGTTCCCTGCAGAACCATCCTTCCCTGATTGAACAAACCGACGCGATCGCAAATGACCTGAACCTGATACAGCAAATGAGAGGAGAGCATGATCGTAATGCCTTCCTCTTTCAAAGTGCGGATCATGTCCAGGAATTGCCGCGCCAGCTCCGGGTCCAAGCCTTGAGTCGGTTCATCCATGATGATGAGTTGAGGCTTCTTAATGAGCACATCTGCCAGCCCAAGCCTTTGCCTCATCCCGCGTGAAAAAGCGCCTGCGCGTTTATCGGCGACGTCGCTCAATTGGACACGTTCCAATGCTTCGTCGATACGGGGATTGATCTCATTGCGCGGAATGGCGTTCAGTTTGGCGATATAAGTGAGGTTTTCGCGGGCGGTCAGTTCATCGTAAAAACCAACTTCATCGGGCATGTATCCCACGTGTGACTTGACGCTCAACGGCTGGCGGGAAGGGTCGAAGCCAAGGACACGTACTTTTCCTTCTGTGGGTTCGGTTAACCCCAGGAGCATGAGAATGGTGGTGGTCTTACCCGCACCGTTGGGTCCGAGCAAGCCAAAGACTTCGCCCTGCTTGATCGTCAAGTCAAGGTTATCCACGGCGACGAAATCGCCGTAGCGTTTCGTCAAGCCGTGAGCTTCAAGAACAATTTTGGGCATCACGCCTCCTAACGGCGACCGAAGCGAACGACTGCCATGCCGACAATGAGTATGGCAACCGCGATCAAGGCAATGCCGACAATGCCCCACAATGTGGAGGTGCGCACCGTAACGCGGAAGTCTGCCGATTTGGTTGTACTGTCAGTGGGTTGGGCTTTGAAGGTGAGCATGTAATCGCCAGCAATTGCCTGGTCGGCAGGTTTGACGTTGGCAGTTATATCCACTTCGCCGTTCGCCGGAACCTCAGCGACATTTGCGGGGTCAAGAGTGACTGTCCAGCCGGAGGGCGAGGTTTCAGTCAGTTTGACTCCCTCAGCGGGTGAGTTGCCCGTATTTCGCAATACCAGTTTGATGGGGGTATTCTTGCCGAGATACGCATCGCCGGAAAGACGGTCATCGGGTGTGGTGATGGTCAATTGTGTGTCGCCGGTTACTTCAGCGGTCAACATCAAAGATGCCTGTGCCGTATCACTCTGCGCCAGAATATTGATGGGATAACTTCCAACCGAAAGTGATGTGAGAGGCGTGACCGCTATACTGATCGATTGAGAACTCCCAGCTTTGACGTCGGTGGGCAGATTGGTAATATCCTTGCCCAAAGAAGTGAATTTCACCGAGAGGTCTTTTGGCGCGTCTGATGTAAGGACAACAGAAACATCATCACCGCCATCGTTCTTGAGTGTTGCACTGTAGTTGAAGGGGGAATCCGAACCGCCTCGGAGCGTGGGGAAGTCTGTCGTAAACGACAAGCTCACCGGTACTTTATCCTTGACCACCAACTCAATGGGGAACTCCGCTTTGCTGGCAGAGCCTTGGGCGACTGCTGTGAATTTGTATGTTCCAGCAGCAACATCGCTGGGTGGTGTGACACGCAACTCAACTGTCGAAGTCGCACCCTGGTCAACATACACAGAGCTTATCAACTTGCCACTGCCGCGGAATTCGGCGGTCCAGCCTTTGGGAAGGTTGGCTGTATCCAGCGTAACGGTTTCTGCGGATGGAGAATAAACCTTCATGTTCAATGAAACCGTTTCTCCAATACCAATAATCATGCTGGGATAATCGGTGCTGATGGTCAAACTTGAAGTTGAACCATTCTGCGCAAGGACTGGCGTAGTCGCGCTGAATACCAGTCCTGCAAACAATACTATTAACAGGAAACGAAAGCGAAGCATATAACGAGCCTCCTAGATATAAGATTTTGTTGTTTCGTTTTACAGATGGTATACGATCCCGCGCTATCATCTGTATGCCAAAGAAATTTATATGACTATTAGGTTAATTTATTATTGGAAGTAACTAAATCCACGATTAGGATTTTTAAGTTATTTTGATTCCCCGATAAATCGTATGAACACTTGATTGCCCAATAAACGCCCGCGCGAAGTTAACTTCAGGATTGAATCATCTTTCCATTCCAGCAAATCTAATTGGACTAACTCGTCGATCTCTTTTGGATAAACATCCATCAGTCCGCTTCCAAACCTGGACCTGAAATCTGCATCAGCGATACCGGCTTTTACCAGCCTGAGGTTATTCAACATGTATTCTGAAATATCATCCTGCTTTGTTTGTTTGTGTTGGTTGACAGTGGCAGGGGAGAGGGGAAAGTCGGTAGATAAGTGATAAGTGATCAGTGTTCAGTCGTTCAATATAGGTTTTGATGCGCAGGACGTTTGAATATCGATAGCCGTTGGCATATCCGTGTGCGCCTGCGCCGAAGGCGAGATAGGGAAGCGAACGCCAGTATTGGATGTTATGTTTGCAGGCAAACGACGGAGGACGATGGACGATGGACGATGAATCGTCTGTGGTCAATGGTCCATTGTCATCTTTTGCCCAATTCGATATTTCATATTGAACATACCCATTTGCCGACAACTCTTCACTTAGCCATTCGTACATATCCGCGGCGAGATCGGGGTCGGGCAACGGGAGCAATCCTTTGGATGACCATCTGCCAAACGGAGTGCCGTGTTCGAGAGTCAACGCATAGGCGGAGATGTGTTCGGGGTGCAGGTCGAGAATCCGTTTGACGGTGGTCTGCCAGGTTTGGAGAGTCTGTTCGGGTAAGCCGTAAATAAGATCGAGATTGAGATTATCAAATCCAGCTTTGCGCGCAGATGATACGGCTTCGATCACGTCAAAGAAGTTGTGCGCTCGTTCGAGCATGTGAAGTTCTTCGGTGTTCGCGGATTGGACTCCGAAGCTGATGCGGTTGATTCCGATCTTTCGCAGTTGAAGAAGATTCTCGTAAGAGACCGTGCCAGGGTTGGCTTCGATGCTGATCTCGGCGTCTTCGGTCAAGGTGAAGGCGGAGCGAATGCTTTTGAAAATAGAATCAAATTGAAGTGGGGAGAGAAGCGAAGGCGTCCCTCCGCCGAAGAAGATGGTATGCACTTCGTCTGCGCCTTCGCTATCGCTTCGGCTCCGCTCAGCGCGATGTGCACCAACGAAATTCAATCTCTTTGCATAATGCATCCACATAAGCAGGAATCATTTCCTCCTGTCCGGCATAGGTGTTGAAGTCGCAGTAGGCGCAACGATGTGTGCAAAAGGGGATATGGAAGTAAAGACTAAACGGAGTCATCAGTCATCTATTCTACCCGACGCGGTGCGATGTGCCATTGAAAAGAAAATGGGATGGTTGTATGATAACCACAGCCAAAGGAGCGTTTATGAAGCGAACACATTTTTTCATGAGGGGAGTTATTGTTTTTATGTTGACTATATTGGCTTCATGTAATTTCCCAAAAGCATTTCAAACAGAAACTCCAACGGTGTCGCCTACTTTATTGCTATCTACTCCAACCGTTATTCCGACAAACACTCCCGAACCTTACACGCCGCCTAAACATCGCATCGGCATTCGTGTGGAAAATGGCGTGGGTGAATATTATGACCGCGTCACAAACGAGAAGTTCATCCCGCGCGGTATGAACTATGTCCATCTTGGACCACAGACCAACCCTTATGGTGAAACCACCACCTACCACGCGGTCTTCGATCCCGATAAGTATGATCCGCAAAAGATTGGTGCGGCATTGCAACGCATGCATACAGATGGTTACAACGTGGTGCAAGTCTTTTTGAGTCAAAATACCATCGGCACGAAGAATAATGGTCTCTCTCAAGATTACATGAAAAACGTTTCCGATTTTCTAACGCAGGCAAAACAAAATCAAATCTATGTGATGTTCACACAGGATTGGCTGCCCGCGGGCAAATACAATTCGATCATCGGGTCGCGATTGTTGCACGAATTTCAATTTGATGAATCTCAATTATCTATCACCCGGAGGCTTGGCGGCAAATGTTGAATTCTTCAAAGATTTTGTTCAAAGCCTTTTCGACTTGCGCGCCCCAACAGACGCCATCTTTTCCTATGAACTTCGTAATGAAATGTTTTACGAAACAGACCAACCGCCGCTATTCGCTTAAGCAAGGCAAGATCACTGCCGCAAATGGAAAAACGTATGATATGGCTTCGGCGCAAGACAAAGAACAAATGGTAAATGAAAATCTTGTTTACTGGATCGATACCGTTCGCGACGCCATCCTCGAAAAAGACCCAACCGCGCTTATCAGCGTTGGGTTCTTTCAGCCGCAAACTCCCAATCCCTCCCGCATTGGCGATACGCGATTGGCGGTCACTGAGCCAGCCATCTGGCAATCACAAGCGGATTTCATTGACTTGCATGCCTATCCCGGTTTTGAACTCAACCTCAAACAATACGTTGAAAATTTTGGTATCAAAGACATGCAGCAGAAACCCATTTTGATGGGTGAGTTTGGCGCTGAAGTGAGTCGCTTTATGTCTTCAGATGTGGCGATACAAAGACTTATCAACTGGCAGGTGGAATCGTGTCAGATACGGATTCGATGGCTGGCTTTTTTGGACTTGGGACGATAACGATGAGCCGGATTTCTTCAACGCTTTGATGGATAACGGGAAGATAGAAAAAGCCCTTGCGCCTCTCACTCGACCCGACGCCTGCTCGTCGAAGCACAAGCAGTACTTCCCCGACAAATCTCGCCTTGAATGCGACTGCCTATGCTTCACATGCGCTCCCCGATCAACTGGCAACGAATGCGATCGACGGCGCACCAGAGACGCAATGGAATTCCGGTCATAGCCCTACGCAATGGATCGAGATTGACCTCGGCAAACCCTCTGTTATCACAAGTATTCTGTTGACCGTGGCGCAATATCCTGAAGGAAATACAACACATCAAATTTGGGTGCGCAGTACCAAAGGTACGCTGAGATTGATTCACGAATTCAAAGGTAATACGGTGGATAATCAAGTACTTGAATTCATTCCTGATTTCCCCATGGCAAATGTGCAGATGATTCGCATTGTCACTACCCAGAGTCCCTCCTGGGTATCATGGAAAGAAATTGAAGTGCTCGGAAAGTAAACAGCTACTCTTGTTTTCGGCACAACATTTCAACTTCATCCCGTGCTTTGCCTTCTGCAATAAAAACCAAAACATCACCTGTTTTCAGGATCGTTTCACCGCGCGGAATAAAGAGACGGCTTCCACGTCGTACGCTTGCGATCACACAATCGCGGGGCCACGATACATCACGCACAGCCCGCCCGTCACATTGCGCACCGGGTTGAATGACGAGCTCCTGCACGTCCACGCCGCTAAAAGTTCCAAGCCGCGCCTCATGTGCGCGGTGACGTAACATGGCATGTTTCTTTAATGCAAGATCATATGCGCGAATGGCATCCGAGCGACGCAGGAATCCAACCAACTTTTTTGGATCCTTATGTGAAACCACAGGGACACGTCCCACATCCCGAATGCTCATGCGCCTGAGTGCCGCGCCAATCGTTACATCGGGGTAGGCTGTCAATAGGTCGCGTCGGCAAATATCTCTAATCTTATCTTCCTCGTTTACTTCCGCACTATCAATATCGTTCATTGTGAGAATGCCATACAACACCCCATCGCTTGTAAGCACGGGTAGTCCTTGTGAATGATTCTTGTGCATGTGAGCGATCGCCTGCTTCACTGTCATGTTTTCACGCAGGGAAGGTGGATTTTCCAGCATCACCTCTCCCACGGTGATCCGTTCAAGGACTTCGACATCCCGTCCGCGCTCGATGCGAATCCCTTTTCTGGCAAGTCCAAGCATGTACACTGAATCGGATTCAAAATGACGCGATATGAGCAAGCTGATGACCACAGAGAACATCAACGGCAGAATGATGCGGTAATCATGTGTCATTTCGAAAAGAAGCAGGATCGCAGTTAAAGGAGAATGGACCGCGCCAGCGAGCACTGCCGCCATTCCCACCATTGCGAACGCAGCGGGAACAATATTCAATGAGGGGAAAAGCATTTGCGCCAGCGTGCCGAATCCACCGCCAAGCATCGCTCCGATGAACAAGGCAGGAGCAAACACACCGCCTGCGAAGCCGCCGCCAATACTGACGGGCGTCATTACAAGCTTTGCGATGGTCAAGGCAAATAGTACCCAGATGATTGTCATATCGCCGCGACCACCCAATACATCGCCGATGGGGGTGTAACCTTCGCCAAGAATTTGGGGTAGAAACAATCCAACAACGCCAACTGCAATTCCTGCGATTGCGGGCTTTCCCCAGTCGGGCATCTTCATGTGGTGGAAAAAATCCTGAAACCAATAAAGGAATCGGACATATAAGGCAGAAAGTGGTCCGGCGATGAGACCGAGAATGAAGTACAGGGGTAACTGCCAGAAGGAATTGAAAGAATAGGAGGGAACGTTAAATGCGGGCTGAACACCAGCAACTGCCTGTGTGAATACAGATGCAATGACGGACGCCAGAACCACAACACCCAGTGTGCCTGTTCCTATTTCACCCAAGACGATCTCCACGGCAAAGAATACTCCCGCGATGGGTGCATTGAAGGCAGACGCAATGCCTGCGGCGGAACCTGCCGCGACCAAAGTTCGGACTCGCTCTTCGGACATGTGCATCAACGCCCCAAACATGGAACCGAGGTTGGCTCCGATTTGAACAGACGGATCCTCGGGCCCTACAGAGCCGCCGGAGCCGATTGAAAGGGCAGAAGCAATTGCTTTGGCCGGAACGCGCCAATAGCGTAGACGTCCGCCTGCAAGGGCGACTGATTCGATAATCCCCGCCACGCCATGATGCCGTTCGACGCCGATAAAATAAAATTGAATGAGTCCGACGAGCAATCCACCCAGAACCGGTAATAGAAAAAGCGTCCACGTTCCATAGGTTTGAAGGAATCCACCCAGAAATTCGTTAAAAAAAATATGGCTCAAATGGATCATTTCTTTGAACAGCCAGACACCCATACCAGTGGTCAACCCAAGCACCAATGCCACTGTGCCTAACAGCGCAGAGTCAGATATTTGATAGCGTTCGAGCCAATACAGCAGGAATTTTTTCATACAAAATCACCTTTCAAAAATTCTGACACCATGAACAGGCTTTGAAAGTCCTGAAACCTTCAAAGCCTGTGAGTGTGTTCTATATGCGTTTATTTTTTGTTCTCGTTTGCAAGACACAATTTCCGAACTTCATCCACTACATTGCGCTCGGATAAAAGAACGATCTCATCCCCTGCCTGGAGCATCAGGTTGCCGCGCGGGATGATGGATTTATTGTGACGCTGAACTGCCACGACAACCGCCTCGCGGGGCCAGGGGACTGACCCCAATTGTTTGCCATCTGAAACAGACCCTGACTCGATTCGCATTTCGATCGTTTCGAATCCGCTGGCTTCTTTCATGCGGGATTTGTTTGAACGTAATTGCCCGTCTTCATAACGCGTTACGCCCACTTCATACGCACGGACAATGTCATTGCGGCGAACCATGCCCACTAGCTGGTGCGGGTCTTCACGCGATACGACTGGGAGCCGGGAAATATCACGTGGAGCCATGTGGCGTAACGCGTAGCCGACTGTTTGGTCGGGATAAACCGTAACGGGGGCGCGCGTAGCGATTTCTCCCACAGTGAGGTCGCCTATTTTTTCATCTCCATTAGATAAGCGCGCGGCGATAATCCTCAAGCGATACCACGCCAAATAATTTGCCTTGTTTATCCAATACGGGAAATCCGTGACGCCCCGTTTCAATAAATTGTTCACCAAGGAGCGTGATGGACAAATCCATAGAGACGCTGATCGGTTTTTGCACCATTACCTCTTCCACACGCACAAATTCCATCACGTCCACATCGCGGCCGCGTTGAATGCGAATGCCTCGACGTGTCAACTTGAGCGTATAAATGGAATCCTTCATCAACCAGTCGGACACGACAAGGCTGGTCACCACTGCCGCCATGAGCGGGATGATCAAACGATAATTGTCCGTCATCTCAAAGACGATCAAAATGGCTGTAAATGGCGCACGCGCCACGCCTGCGAAAACAGCCGCCATACCTACGATAGCGAAAGCTCCTGAAGTGGGAAATACACCGGGAAAAAGATTTTCCAGTGTCAGACCGAATGCCCCTCCCAATGCTGCCCCTGTGAATAACGCCGGGGCAAACACGCCGCCCGAGTTTCCCGATCCCAGTGTCAGGGAGGTTGCCAGGGGTTTCAAAAAGATCAAAACAAACAATAACCAAAATGGCAGGTCTCCGAGTAGTGCATTCTCTATGACAGGAAAGCCCGACCCGAAAACCTGTGGAAGACTTTGGGAAAGTGGTACGCCAAAAAATCTCGCCTGCGATGGCACAAAACCGAGACCAAGAACCAATGGATAGAAGAAGGCGAGCGCCCCCAATAGTAAACCACCCACAGCAGGTTTGAGGGCATCAGGAAATTTCCATTCATCAAAGCGATCCTCGAACCAATAAAGCATGCGAGTGAAACCAACCGCGGCGAACGCAGCCAGCGCTCCCAATAACACATAAAGGAAAACCGACCACGGAGACTGCGTACCGTAATTACTGGCTACCGAAAAGGCAGGCTGTTCTCCAAGATAGACGCGTGCAATGGTGGATGCTGTTAAGGCAGAGATAACCACATTGCCCAGATCGCCAAGGTGCAATTCGCCGAGAATGATCTCCATCGCGAAGATGACACCCGCGATGGGCGCATTGAATGTAGCGGCAATACCTGCCGCCGAGCCACAGGCAACCAGATTGCGAATGCGATTATCGGACAGATGAAGCCATTGTCCAAGCGATGAACCGAGCGCGGCTCCCACCTGGACAATGGGTCCCTCGCGTCCCGCCGAACCGCCACTGCCAATACAAAGGGCGGATGCCAATATCTTTGCGACAACAACACACGGGCGGATGCGTCCACCGCGCAGGGCAATGGCTTGCATTACCTCGGGAACGCCATGTCCTTTGGCTTCACTTGAAAAATAGGAAATGATGGGTCCTGCCAACAGCCCGCCGACCATTGGAATGATGATGATCAGTGTCCTTCCCATGAACGGAAATATCTGGTCTCCCCCATTAAAGAATATGCGTTGTACAAGACTTATAAGTTTTATAAACCCCACTGCACCAAACCCTGTACCAACACCAACTACGATGGCGGTACCAATGAGAACTGCTTTCTCGGAGGGTGGAAAACGGTCAAGGAAATTTGAGACTTTTAAGGATACATTCATGAGATGAAAAAATTATACTATCAAATCAGGACTATCCATTTTAAAAACGGGCAATTGAACAAGTGGATTTACATTAACCTCATCCTCATCACAAGCACAGGCGGTATCTCACTGAACTTTCCTCCCCAACTTAATGGATTGGTTTGCGGATGTTCGGGTGGAAAGGCGCGCTCTTCGAAACCATCAACGATAAATCCATTTTTGAATCCGAGGTTCATATAGTATTGAATGGGACGTTCAAAATAAGGTTGCGGTTTGGGTTGTCCACGCAGGGCAAGACCCTCCGCATGATAGGGTGTCATATATTGTGAGACTTTGACAGCATAACGAGTATTGATCGTGCCATCATCCCATTCTTCAACGAGGTGGGTGGATGAGGAATTGTTGAAGCAGGGATGACATAATGAAAAGGCAAATATTCCATTGGGTCTCAAAAGTTTGGGTAGGGCGTGAAATAATACTTCAATATTTGCCATGTCGAAGAGAGCCATATTCGAAAGAGCAGAGTCGAATTTGTGTGTGCCTAGTTCGAGTAGTTGATTTTCGTTTGTGGCATCTACAGTATGATATAAAATTCGATGTTCAGGGTTGGAACGTCCCTTGGCTTTTTCAATCAAGTTGGTTGAGAAATCGAATGCAGTGACATTGGCACCGAGCACGGCGAGCCGGCGGGAGGTCAGCCCATTGCCACAGGCAATATCGAGGATGTGCGAATCAGGCCGAACGTCAAGAAAAGAGGCGAGGACGGGCCAGCACAGAATATTGAAGAAGTCGTTTCCTTCGTCGCCCATGGTGGAATCCCATACATCCGCGTTTGATTCCCAGGCATCTTTTGAGATTTGGTTGGATTTATTTGTCATGAATGTTGTTTTACCATAAAAAAGAAACCATCTCAGTTGACGCTTAAGGTAGAATAAAGAGCAATCAGGTGAATATATGGCAAAATTATTTGTTTCCTATTCCAGAAAAGATTCGAAAACCGCCCAGAAACTAATTGCGGCATTTAAGGAAATGGGGCAGGAAGTGTGGGTGGATTGGGAGTCCATTCCTCCGGCGGCAGATTGGCTCGAGCAAATCTTTCGCGGCATTGAAGGGTCTGATGCGTTCATTTTTATCGTCAGTCCATATTCAATTAAATCTGATGTATGTAATGTAGAGATCGGACGCGCGGCTTTAAATAACAAGCGTATTATCCCTGTTGTGATCCGCGATGTTGAGCCGGAAGCAACCAATGAGATCATTAGAAAACTAAATTGGACCTTTATACGGAAGGGGGAAAGTTTTGAGGATGGTCTTGCAAAAATAAAAACAGCCATTGAGATCGATCTGGATTGGGTGGAAGAACACAATAGACTGCAATCACGTGCACTTGTGTGGCATCGTAAGAAAGATCCCAGCTTGCTTCTCAGTGGCAGAGATCTACGCAATGCGCGGAACCTGGTGCTGACGGCTGGTAAGAAAGACCCTATCCCGACCGATCTGCAAAAGACTTTTATCCAGTACAGCTATAAAAACGAAAGACGCAAAACCACCTTGTGGATTACTGCCATGGTGGCGCTGGTGGTGATGGCGTTCCTGACGCTTTTGGCGGTGCAACAGTCGCGCCTTGCCGACCAAAATGCCATCGTAGCGAATGACAATCGAATTCTTGCGGAACAACAGGCGCAGGTTGCGAAGAACAATGCAGATGAAGCTAATGCGCAGAGAGCGATTGCAGAACAACAACAGAAGATCGCTGAAAACCAGCAGAAGATCGCTGAGGAACAGGCGCAGATTGCACAGGCACAACGTAACGCGGCAAGGGCGCAGATCTATCAATCGCAACCCGGTGAGTTGTATACAAGTACACTTTTTGCGCTTGAACTCGTGGGAAACCGCAAAGACGAGTGAAGCGGGAGAGATCCTTCGTAAGAATATCAGTCTGTTGCCCATTCCTGTAAAACAAATGAACCAATCAGGAAACATCAACTCCCTTGAGTTTAATCCCAATGGTGACCTGTTTGTTACCTCCAGTGCAGATGGTACGGCTTGTGTGTGGAAGGTGTCAGATGGGGCAAAGCAGTTTTGCGCAACCAGCCCCAAGTCTGTGAATGCCGCGGTGTTCAGTCCCGATGGAAAACTCATTGTCACAGGCGATGATTCGGGACTCGTCCAGGTCATCCGTGTCAGCGACCAGGAAGTTCAATATACGTTTGAGTATGGAACGGTCATTTCAGATATTGATATCAGTGGTGACGGGAAACAACTTGCGGTCACGCGCGCTGATGGCAAGATCACATTGATCGATATGACCAACGGTAAAAGAAAATATGACTTGCAGGCATTTGGCAATTTGAAGATAGCATCGTTCAGTCCGAATGGAAGATATCTTGCCGTGGGCTCCACCGCCGGAACGGTTACGTTATTTAATTTGGTGACGGGAAAGATCGTATCCGGCGCACGACATAAAGGCGAAGTGCTTGCGCTTGTGTTCAGTCCCGATAGCAGATATCTTGCCACAGGAGGGGCTGATAGTTATGCCGTTGTTGCGCGAACGTTGGATGGACAGGAAATGTATCGCCTTTTGAATGAAGACGCTGTGCGCGATATTGCATTCGCTCCAGATAGTAAGTGGTTTGTCACTGTGTCCAATGACCATCGTATCAGAATCTGGAATACGACAAATGGGGAAGAGCGATTGCGCATGTCGCAGGATAGTTTTGTGCAGGTCGTCAAGGTTAGTGCGAGTGGTCAATGGCTGGCAACCACCGGCTTGGATAGAACTGTGCGCGTGTGGAACGCATCTACAGGTGCGGAGATGTTCCAAATTCCGCTCAATGGAGATGGCACTACTCTTGGTTTTAGCAAGGATGGTAAATACCTTGTCGCAGGTGACTCGGTTGGAGATATCAACGTTTGGGATATTTCCGTGATGCCCGTGCCTGAAAACTATCTCCAATTTACTGGGTTGACACGCGCCTTGCAGTACAGCCCATCAGGAGACTGGCTCGCCGCTTCAGACGACAATCAGGTCTGGTTACTGAAACCCGATCAGTTATCCACGCTGACGGCGCGTCCGGAAAGTGCACCGAATTTCACGTTGACCGGTAATGTCGATAAAATGGTTTTCAGCGCGGATTCGAAGTGGCTTGGTATGTCTACCGATGCGGGGAATATCGTTCTTTACAGCCTCGAAGGTAAATTCGCAAGAACGATCAAATCAACAGGCGCGAAATACGAACTGGCATTCTCGCCAGATGGGAGTCGGTTAATAACAACCGCCTCCACTGGTTTGGTAGAAATATGGGACACCGCCACCGGTAAAGGAATACAAACCCTTTACGAACAGGGCTCGGGTATTACATCCGTGGCCACAAGTCCCAAAATTGGTTGCATTCGGCATGGCAAATAAGATCATGATCCTTAGTATGAACTTTGAAAAAATAACTGAGATCAACTCGTCCGGAGATCATCAACACCTGGCATTCAGTGCAGATGGCGTCTTCCTTGCGTCGAGCAATTCGGCAGGTCTGATCGAGATATGGAAATATGAGAGTAATACATTTGCTCCGAGCAAATCCATTCGCAAAGAGACTGTGTATTCGCTGGCGTTCAATCCACAGAGTACCCAACTTGCAATAGGGACGACAAATAATATCTATCTCATTGATCCGAACACTGTGGAAGAGACTGCCCGCATCCCACAGGCGGGAACCGTGTATGGCGTCTCTTATTCGCCGGACGGAAAGACACTGGTAACATCCTCGTTAAAAGCCATTCAATTCTGGGATGTAACAAAGATCGAGACTGTCGATTCGAACAATCTTGTTCAAACTGCGTGTTCTCGTTTGACAACGAATTTCTCCAAAGCACAATGGAGCAATTTCTTTGGAGATGAGCAATTTAAAGTTTTATGTGATGGTCTGCCTGTGCCGTGATTGTAATATCTTCTTTTGTTCATGAATTTAACTCAAAGGAGGAACAATGCCTCAAACGAAAACCGGTTTGCGGATATTTGTCGCTTCATCAAGTGACGTCAAAGAGGAAAGAAACACCCTCAAAAAAGTAGTTACAAAATTAGATAATCGTTATGACCGCCAGGGATTAGACCTGCAGGTCATTGCATGGGAGGATAGTGTAAGGCCCGACTTTGGCTTTGACCCACAAGACGTGATCAATCGCCAGATCAATTTTGACCTGATCGATATATTTATAGGGATCGTATGGAGTCGCATTGGGACGTCCACTCCCCGAGCGCTTTCGGGAACGGTGGAAGAGGTAAACAGGGCGTTGGATGCCCGCCGTCGAACAGGACGCCCCTGGTCAACTCTGTTCTACTTGTGTGACCGTCCCTATTCTCCCTCCACGCCTGATGATGCAAAACAATGGGAGGAAGCGCAGAAATTCAAGAATTGGATAAACAGCAATTCCTTGAACAGACATTTTCAGGGAAATGACGAATTCGAAGACCTGCTTGAAAATGATCTATCCATGGCAGTTGATGATTTCATTCAAAACCAGCGTGCTACTCTTGCCCCACCTCCACAGCCAATGCCTTTGATCGTTAACCAGATCGACCCTTTCAATTTGCAGATTTGGTGTCCGTGGTGCAGGAACCTCGGTCCATTGACCATCATGCCCATCCAAGCCTATCAGATGCATCGCGGTCAGGTATGGCCCTGTCCCAGATGCGGGGGACCTCAATTTTTTTCGTAGACAAAAAAAGCTGTAAGGTGTACAAAAGTTGCATATGTAATCTTTCACGGAAATCTTGTTGTTCCGGTTTATAATGACTTGACGATGACAAAGCCTTGGGGTGATTTTAAATCGAGAGTTGGAGAAGAAAGAGCATATGGTCACTAATCAGCTGCGCCGTACTTTCATCAGCTACAGGACTTTCGCTTGGAGGGACGAGATGATACCATGTGGTAATGATAACCAAGCAGCAGTACGTTGAATATCTGATTTGCACAATCGGCAATTACACGAGCTCTCACCTAGCCGAGCATTTGGACGAGGTGAGTCACGATGTTGTCACAGACTACCTCAGAAGCGAGCATCTCACAGCCCGTGGCTTGTGGGACTGGGTTGAACGGTTGCTTCAAGATGGTCCTGAAGCCTTTATGCTGGTGGATGACAGTGTGCAAGACAAACGTTATTCGCAGTTCATCGAACTGGTGAAACTGCAATATAGTGGCACAGCACATGGTTTGGTACGCGGCATTGGCATCGTCAATCTGGTGCATAGCGCTGGTTACAAGCAAGATTTTTATCCAATTGACTATCGTATTTACGCACCTGACCAAGATGGCAAAACTAAAAACGAACACTTTTCTGAAATGGTTACCAATGCCGTGTATGCCAAGCAAATCAAGGCAAAACGCATTTTATTTGATAGTTGGTACGCCTCCGCCGAGAACCTGAAGCTGGTTCACCGTTTGGGGTTGATCTTTTTCACCACACTGAAAAGCAACCGCATGATCAGTTTGAGCAAAGAAGGCGGCTGGATCCATCTGGATGAAATTGTTTGGACTGCTGAACGACTAAAAAACGGTGTCAGGGTCAAACTGAAAGAAGTACCTTTCAAAGTGCAGTTATTCAAGGTGGTTGCCACAAATGGCGACATTGACTGGGTCATCACTAATTGCCCAGATGAGACTTTGACCACACAGGTCGCTCAAGACGCGAGTGACGTGCGTTGGCAGATCGAAGAACTGCATCGTGGACTCAAACAATTGACTGGAACTGAGAAATGTCAATGTCGCAAAGGACGCTCACAACGTAATCACATCGCTTGTTGTTATCATGCTTGGCTTTCTTTGAAGGTCATGGCCAAGGCTCTTGGAAAAACACTTTACAAAACCAAAGAGGATTTGTTGAGTGATTATCTCCGGGCTGAACTGGCTACACCACAAGTCCACGCTTTCCTGCCCGCATAAGCGAAAGTCCTGAGCTATTCACGAGTTAACAAGGAATTTGCCTCCAAACTGGTTAAGGAGCTGAAATCAGCGGGTTTCTCTGTCTGGTTCGATCAGTTGGATATTCCAACTGGCTCACGTTGGGACAATGAATTGGAAAGGGCGCTGGAGGAATGTGAGATATTTCTGCTCATTCTGACGCCTGCATCAATCGCCTCCGAAAACGTCAAGGATGAAATTGGTTTGCCATCGATAACCACAAACGTATCCTGCCGATCTTACTGGAAAACTGTAATGTACCCTTCCGGCTAAGACGATTTCAGTATGTTGACTTCACGGCGTTAACTTATGACGAGGGCGTTGAAAAATCGAAGCAATTGTTGAAGGGTCTTATCAGTGAACAAACAATTCCGCGCGGTGATGCTTCGCAAGATGCTGAAAATAATGAGAAGCCATCTGCCAAAGAGACAGCTGCACGGATCGTCATGCGAAGGACCGCATCCAATCGGTATATCTCCGAACAGGCAAGTGTGATAAAGGCGTCAACGCTCCTGACGCAGGGTAAACAGCTTTTCCAGAGTGAAGATTGGTTGGGCGCCGCCCAGATGTTCCGTGAAGCTTTGGCGCTGATTCCCGATCACGGGGAAACGAAGACCTTGCTGGCAAATGCTGAAGCAAAAATTTCGCAGGAAAAGGTGTCTTTAGCAGAACCAGCTAAAAGGTCAGAAAGACCCGAAGTAAAATCCCCGGAGAAAAAAACTGTTCAAGAAAAGTCTGTTTCGGCTGGAAAAGTCCAGCCGAAATTTTCACCTAAGGTAATTGGTTTCGTCGCTTTGGCAGTTGTTGGATTGATTGGCATTACAGGCGCGGCGCTATGGCTGTTTGGGAATAAACAATCTTCGGTATCATCTGTTGGGATGGTTCAGGTTCCTTCGGGGAGTTACACAGTGGGGGCAGATACCGCCGCTGATCTGGGAGAGTTCTGGATTGACCGCTACGAGGTCACCAACGGCGATTACGCAAAATTTGTTAGTGGGACGAGGAATAAATCACCCGAATATTGGAGTGGTGATGAACCCCCAACTGGTTTGACGAGGCACCCTGTATCGCACATTTCCTGGGATCAGGCAAAGGCATATTGCTCATGGGTTGGGAAACGCCTGCCAACGGAGTTCTGAATGGGAGGTTGCCGCCCGTGGACCTTTCGGTTGGAAATACCCGTGGGGCAATGACCCGGACGCGGTCAAGCAGGAAACACAGAGTACGCGTCCGGTGGATAATAACCCAGCCAATCGTAGTTATTTCGGCGCATATTATATGTCCGGTAATGTTTGGGAGTGGGTGAGCGATCCTTATTCATCAACAGAGTGAAAACGAACATATCCTGCGCGGCGGGGCTTACGGTCCATTGGATATTTTGACGACCGCGATCTCTGTCAAAGAAGACAGTTCTGCTGTTGAAAAGGCGGGGTTTCGTTGTGCCGCCAGCGGTGAAAATGTCGAACTTCAACGGGACGATATCTTTGCTTTGGACGATGATTTTGAATCCGACAATACCAACTGGCCCAGCCTTCACGAAGAAGACTTTTTGTTTGATTATCACGATGTAGGGTATTACCATTTGGAAGCCAAGGAACCAAATAAATTTATCCCAGCCTTCTATGACCATGATACCTACTCCAACTTTGTCATGGAGACCGGGGTGTTCGTTGACAGTGAAAACACCGACAATCAAAACGGTAATTTCCAATACGGCTTGGGAGTCCAAACTGCGGACGATGAGTTTTATGCGTTTCTTGTCTCGGCAGTGGATCAGAAATGGCGCGTCGTAAAAGGGACCCTGGAGCCGGGTGCGGTTATCGGTGACTCGTCTGCCCTGGAAGTTCTTACTTCCGGCACGGACTCATCCATCCGTGGGGCGGCGGAGGACGAAGAGGATCGGTTGACGGTGATCGCAAACGATAAAGAGTTTTCGTATTATGTCAACGGCAATCTGGTATATAAGCTGATTGTAGATAATCGTCAAAAAGTGAAAATAGGTTTTATTGTGGAGACCCTTGATGGAGTGACGCGGGTGCATATTCACTTTGACTGGCTCAAACTTCAACCCATTGAGCCTTTTGATAGCTGAGTTCATTGTGTTGATGATATTTTTAGAGTGATAAAGATATAAAAATTCCCCGGCGAAGAACCGGGGAATTTTTGTTGCCAGTATTCTGCTGGATCACTGTTGATCTGATGTTTTATTGAACACGCCTCCCAATTGTGGAAGAGTGACCTGTGCGACCAATTCATCAAGGTGAGCATCGCCGCCAGTTTGGATCAACTTTTTCAAGTGATCGTTCCCTTCATTATTTTCCAACAAAGTGGCATACAGAAGTTCCTTTACGCCTTCGCCGCCGGTCAGGTGGAGCCAAAGCGCCCCGGAATTGGATTGGACTTCCAGTCGCAAAGTCGAAGAATGGACAACATAATCTTTCATTCTCGATATATTTTGCAACTGCCATGAACTTTCCCGATTCATTCAGGAAGCGAATGGAGTACCCGTTCGATAACTCCCGCACTTCCTGCGCGGTTTGAAAGAGTTGTGGGGCGGTGGCGATGTGTTCCTCTCGCACTGATTTAGGGATGGCAGTCAGGTCGCAAGCAAGGGATTGGGTTTCAGTTGGATCGGTATTCATATTGGTCTCCTAAGAGTTGACTTCTTGAATAGGTTGTATAGTTCGCTGGGCTTGGAAGCAGATTTCTGTCTCATCCAGCGAAACCCCATTACCAGGCTCAGGATGGATATAAGAGTCAATCCACCATAGACCCAGCCGAGATGAGCAGATGTCCAAATGGCAAAAGGAGTCCCGGCAAGCAGAGCCAAACCCAGGGGTACGAATAGAGGCGCGCAACAGGGACTTGCAATGCCTGCGATGATGAATATAAATCCGCTACGAATTTTCTTCCACATGGGTGTCTCCAGTCTGTGATTGAAGGACAGGATGCTTTTCTATATCCTTGATTTGAATTGGACTACTGGTTTCCTCTTCAGAAGAACAACTGCATGTGCCTGGGATACAGACAGCGTTGCCTTCCTCTGTGGTCGTTCCGCAATGATCTGACATTAGATTTTCTCCTCTCGTTGAATGGTGACCTGTCCACTTTGCGGATCGGTGGTAACGATATAGCAAAGGCAATCGTCATCGCACTTTTTATCTGGCGGCAAATCCGCTCCATCAGCGCGCACACGGCTGAGGGTGTCTCGCAAAGCCAAAAGGTCGGCAATGCGGCGGTCAATATCAGCAATCCGCCCATCAATCGAATCCAACACTTGTTTGCAGGGAAGAGTCCCTTCGTCGCGCGCCGAGAGGAACTCTCCGATATCGGTGAGGCTGAAACCGAGACTGCGTGCGCTAACGATAAAGCGCAAACGTTCGATGGCGCCAGACGTATATTGACGGTAATTATTGTCCGCTCTTTCCGGGTTTGGCATCAACCCAATGGATTCGTAATAGCGGATGGTCTTGGCGGATACGCCGGTCACTTGTGCGAGTTCGTGAATGAACATGGTCATGCTCCAAATGTACACCTTCCAGTAACTGGAAGGTCAAGAGGAAATTTGAGGAGATTTTGGGTGAATAAAAAAACCCCAAGTTTTGGAAGGGCTTGGGGCTTTGCTTCTTACACCAGCGATTGTGTTATTAGTGCGGCTTCCGCTCTATCACTGTCTTGTTGTTAATGAAGAAGATGGCTTTATAAAACAGAAGTTCGGGAGTCTCAAAACTCCCGAACTTCTGTTTATTTCTTACACTAACATCGCAACTGGATTTTCCAGGAACCCAGCAAGCGCTTGCATGAACTGGGCGGCTTCGGCTCCGTCGCTGATGCGGTGGTCAACGGAGATGGTGGCTTTCATGCGCCAGCCGGGTTTGATCTGTCCGTTTTCCACAACAGGGACTTCCTTTGCGGCGGCAATCGCGAGTATCGCGGCTTCGGGCGGGTTGACGATGGCGATGAATTCATCTGCACCGTACATACCCAAATTGGAAGTGGAGAATGTCGAGCCATCCACATCTTCAGGCTTGACCTTGCCGTCGCGGGCGCGTCCCGCCATGGTTTTGACTTCAGCGGAAATTTGACGCATTGTCTTCTGGTCGGTGTCTTTGACGACGACGGTCATCAAGCCGCCGGGGACAGTGACTGCCACGCCGACATTGACATGTCCAAATTGGATGACTTCAGTGCCTTTGATGGTCGCGTTCAAGTTGGGGAATTGACGAAGAGTCAATGCCACAGCTTTGAGAATAAAGTCGTTGACTGAGAGTTTTTCGTTGTCGGGCAAAAAGGCATTGGCTTGCTTACGCATGTCCATCAACGCGTCCATTTTGTATTCGTTGGTCACATAGAAGTGAGGGATGGTTGTCTTGGATTCAACCAGACGTCTGCCGATGGCTTGGCGGAGTTTGGTGGTTTGGACGGTTTTGTCATCAACAGAAACGATGGGGGGACCGATGATCGATGAAGGCTTACTGGTCAATACGGTGGGTTGCCCGCCTGCAAGCGCGGCTTCCACGTCTTTGCGGACAACGCGTCCACCGGGACCTGTGCCTTGCACGTCCGCGAGATTAATGTTTTTGTCGCTGGCAATTTTCTTGGCAAGCGGACTTGCCTTGACCATGGACGATTGACCATGGTCGGTGGAAGATGTTTCAGCGGGGGCAACTGCTTGAGAGACAGGAGCAGACTTCTCTTGAGTTTGAGGCGCAGTTGTGGTCTTTGGTCCATTGTCCGCGGTCGCCACAGGCACATCCACTTTTTCTCCTGCCTGCGCCAACAATAGCAATCGGCGCATTGACGGGGACAATTGCGCCCTGATCGACGATGAGTTGCAGTACAACACCACTCGCGGAAGATTCAACTTCTACGGTGGCTTTGTCTGTTTCGATCTCGGCGAGCACGTCGCCTTTATTGATATTTTCACCAACCTGCTTCACCCAGCGGACGAGCGTGCCTTCCGCCATATCGAAGCCAAGTTTGGGCATGGAAATTGTTTCAGCCATTATTTCAAAACCTCCTTCACCGCGCTGACGATATCCGCCACTTGTGGGAGCGCGGCTTGTTCAAGCGTGCGGTTATAGGGAAGCGGCACTTCTTTTTGTGCGACGCGGATGATAGGTGCGTCCACGTAATCGAAGGCTTCTTCGTAAATGCGACTGACGATCTCGGAGCCAACGCCGTAGGACTTCCAGCCTTCTTCGACGACGACTGCGCGGTTTGTTTTCTTGAACAACTCGATGACGGGTTCCATATCGAGCGGGCGCAACGTGCGCAGGTCAACGACTTCCACATTGATGCCTTGCCCTGCGAGTTCGTCTGCGGCTTTCATTGAAAGCTCAAGACCTTTGCAGTAGGTGACAATGGTCACATCACTGCCTTCACGCTGTACTTTGGATTTTCCAATCGGGATGAGATATTCGCCTTCGGGGACTTCGCCGCGGACTTGATACATGGTGGCGTGTTCAAGGAACAAAACCGGATCATCCGACCGAATGGCTGATTTGAGCAATCCTTTGGCATCTTCCGGCGTCCCAGGGCTGACCACTTTCAAGCCGGGGAAGTGTGCGAAGATGGCATCGGGAGTCTGTGAGTGTGTCGCACCCAACTGGCGACCACCGCCACCGACGGCACGGATAACCATCGGAACTCTGAACTGTCCACCGAACATATAGTGAAGCTTGGGTGCCTGATTGACGATGTAATCCATTGCAGAGAAACCGAAGTTGATGGTCATCAGTTCTGCAACCGGGCGTTGACCGACCATCGCCGCGCCAATTGCGCCGCCGATGATGGCGTTCTCTGCGATGGGCGTATCTTTGACTCGGTCGGCGCCATACTTGTCAAAGAAGCCTTTGGTCACGGCATACGTGCCGCCCCAAACGCCGACTTCTTCACCCATGATAAAGACAGCAGGGTCGCGGTCCATTTCTTCCATAAGAGCTTGCGAGATCGCCTCGCGGATTGTAATTTTAGCCATGTGTGTGTCCTCGTGTTACTCGGACGACCAAGGACGACGGACCATTGACGATGGTCTATTGTCCATTGTCCGTCGTCTATTCTACGTAAATATCCTTGAACAATTCTTCCATCGCGGGTTCGGGCGAGGTCTCGGCGAATTCAACAGCCTTTACAACTTCCTCTTCCACGCGGGCTTCGATCTCATCCAACACCTTGGTGGTGGCGATCTTCTTATCCAACAAATACTTGTTGAAAATACCGATCGGATCATTTTCCTGCCAGTGCTTTACTTCTTCCGCTTTGCGGTAACGTTCCGGGTCGCCCATAGAGTGACCACGGAAACGATAGGTGTCAATCTCAAGTAAATAGGGTTGACCTTCTTTGCGGACGAACTCAATCGCTTCCTTTGCCGCGTCATAGACCTTCATTACATCCATGCCATCAGCCTGACCGTTCTTCATGCCATAACCTTCTGCTTTTTGGCGGATGTCAGTCACAGCCGAGGCACGTTCCACCGAAGTGCCCATACCATACTGGTTGTTTTCGCAAACCCACAACACGCGCAGTCCCCAAGTCTTGGCTAAATTCAATGCCTCGTGAAAATAACCAATGTTGGTCGCACCATCACCGAACATACAGATCGTGACGTTGTCATTCTTCGCATATTGGTCGCCCAGTGCAAGACCGGATGCAATGGGGAGGTGTCCACCCACGATGGCGTGTCCACCCCACATGTTCTTGGACGTATCCGCCATGTGCATCGAACCGCCCTTGCCTTTCGACATGCCGGTTGCCTTGCCAAGCAATTCTGCCATCACTCTTTCGGCGGGAATGCCACAGTTCAATGCAACGCCATGGTCACGATAGGCGGTGATCACACGGTCACGTTCTTCACGAGCGGCGATCAGTCCGGTACTTACGGCTTCCTGTCCAATGTACAGGTGCATGAAGCCGCCGATCTTTCCGGCTTGATACAATTCAGCACCGCGCTCTTCGACGCGGCGAATCAAAACCATCTGGTGGTACAAGTCTAGCTGTTGTTCTTTCTTCATTGATTTACTCCAAATATAATAATAGCTGCTATTACGAACGAAACCGCCTGCTGGATATTTAATTATCGAATGGTAACAGACTACAGGCAAAATAACACCGGGGATGCCCCGGCGGTGTGCTTTCCTCTTACAAGTTCGAGATTATATCAGAGATTTTGCGTCCAATTTCCCTCAAGCCTTCACTTGTTTTAACAGTAAAATAGATAATATGGACTGGCTCACCGGTGGAAAACAGGCAGAAGTAAAACGTCTCATCCCTCAATTAGCGGATGAAACAACCCGTGACCGTGCCGCGCAGGAATTAATTCGACTCGACGCTGATTCCGTTTCTCCTTTACTGGAAGCGCTTCAAACGCGTGACCTTGACCTGCTCCCGATCTATCAGCAGGTACTCGCCCGAATCCCTTCCGCCTCTCCCGCACTGATGAAGACTCTCGCAACCGCACATCCCATTATCCGCGCCCGCGTGGCGGATGTACTTTCTATTCGCAAAGACCGTAAGACTGTGCCTGCCTTGTTGGACGCGTTGAAAGGCGAGTATTATACCGTCCGTGCGCGTGCCGCGATTGCGCTGGGACGAATTGGCGATGCACAAGCCATCGATCCATTGCTTGCCCTGCTAAAAGACCCCGAAGATGATGTCCGTATCGGGGCATGTTTGGGACTGGGTTTCTTCAAAGACCCAAACACATTTGACGATATCGCAACTGTTCTGCTCGACGACCCGAAGATCGAAGTCCGTCAAGCCGCGGCGAAGGCGTTGGGGAATACAGGACATCCCGCCGCGTTGCCATATCTTATGGAAGCCTTGCATGATTCGTTCTGGTGGTATGAACGTGAAGTTGCCGCAGGTGATTTGTTGTCTGCCATTGAACAAATGGGAAGCACTGCAGTTGAGCCGTTGATCGAAGCATTGAAGGACAAAGAAGGGACGGTCCGTAAGTTTGCCGCAACCTTGTTGGGGAACATCGGTGATCAACGCGCTATCAAGCCTCTTGGGGCGGCCCTTTATGACATGCATCATGATGTGGGAGAAATATCAGCGGAGTCATTGGCTAAATTTGGCGCGCCCAGTTTCGAGGTCCTGGTTGAGGCGTTGGAACATCCAGAGATGTGGGTACGGATCCATTCTGTGGATGTGCTCCCGAAGGTGAATGAGCCGCGCGTTGGGCTTGTCCTGCTTGAGATGTTGAAAGACCCCGAGCGAGAGGTAAAGAAGCATGTCATTCAGGCAATGGGAGTGTTGAAAGACAAAAGAACCTTGCCAGCGTTACAGGAAATTGTCGCTGACCGAAGTGATAGAGAGTTACATGCGCTTGCGAAAGAGGCTTTGGAAAAAATGAAGTGACGGTCACTTTCAAGGTGACCGTCACTTTTATTTAGACTTTTATTTTGTATGAGGCGATATGTTGTACTTCAGGCTGTCCTCGCTGAAGCATGGGAAGGACATGGATTGACCGTCAATTACATCCAGCATGAATGGACCAAAAGTCTTTAATTCAATTTGCGAGCCGTAATAGAGAACACGCCACTGGTCATCAAAGGGTGTCGCTTGTCCAAGCCCTTGTTGCACTTGTCCGATGGGTTCTCCGTTTTCGGTTCCAAGGTCTTGATATCCCAATAGATAGGGATCGAGTGGGTCATGGAATCCGTCGGGCAGGTACCAGTGCGCTGGTTGAAGTACAACCGGAATCAGGAAGCTTCCGCCAGGTTCCAGGTAAGGTACTTCCACTGCGCGCGGCTCGAATAGTGTTCCAGTAAGCTGCATGCTGTACATGCTATTGACGGCGGAATTGGTCAGGGAGAAACCACTGCACCTGTCAGCTACGATGGTTGGATCGAGTTGGGCGGATTCAAATCTTCTGAAAACTTCAACTTTCGCGATGGCGGGCTGTTCGACAGCCAATGGGTGTGGAGTCCATAAAGGTTTTTGTGGCGGCTCGCTTGCGGTAGTTGCAACTGCCTGCCCTAAACCATCGCCTTTTTTGAGCGAGTCATGGATCGCTGCTTTACACTTTTCATCACAGGGATAGCCTGAATCATTCAACTTTTGGGCTGCATCTTCTGCCAGTTTGTTCAAGGCTTCATCGGTCAGTTTGCTGGTATTGATGTTTCCCTGGGCGCCTTCCTTGATCAGGGATTCGCATTTCGCGTCGCAATCAACACCAAGGTCCTTTAACTCATCTGCCGCCAGGGACGCTCCATATTGCAAACCTTCCTGGTAAAGTTGTTCAGGATCGGACACACCTTGATACGCTTTCTTTAATAAGTTGCGACAAGTCTCGTCACATTCAAAACCCGTAATTTGCGAAGCAAGGGATGCCACGGCATATTCCAGTCCCTCGTTGAAAAGTTGCTCAAAGTTTGGGATCTCTGGAGGCAGTCCCATTGCTGCCAGACCGGCATTAACTCCAATATTAACCAGAGTCTTGCATTCTCCCTCAGACATGACAGCACCAAGGAAGTTTTCATTACACAGACCGGCGCTAAGCGTATTGACGACAAACTCTTTTGCTTTGTTGTACAGATTTGCTCCGAACTCGTAGAGCGCGTTTAGCCCGCTGCCAATCGCATCGGCGGCCTCTGCAGGACAATCGGTAAACCAACTTCCCGGATTGTCCAGACTACAGGAACTTCCGCTGCCGCTACAGGAGACGCCAGGGCATCCACAGCTTTGTGTCCCAGCCGGCATAAGGGGAGTGTTTGTACTATTTGTACCCTTGCTTTTGATATGGATTCCAAACAATGTTATATCCACCCCGGAGGAATTGTTTCCGGACCCAGAGAACAAATCTTGTGTTAAAACCTGGCAGGATTTGTAAGCGGGGTCTGCGGCGCGATAGGGAATAAACTCGGTAATATGAGTTTCATATACGGGACCACCAGGTTTTGCGGTTTCGGCAAGTGCTTTACCACTGGGGAGGTAATGTACGGTGACCAAGTTAGAAGGTGTACCCGTGGGTTGAACTGAGAATGGACTGTTACCTTTCAATGGAATAATGCGAACGTAAAAAGTCAATGGGGCGCCACTCCAGAAACTTTTGAGAGGCTTCTCTTCTCCGCTTAGTGAATTGATGGCACCACTGATTGGGTCAAGCACATCGTTCAAAAATGAATCTTTGTTGCCAAAGTATTGATCGAAATGCACGGTAAAGCGTTCCTGTGATTTCTTGATCGTGCCTTGTTGAACTAATCCTGCCGGGAATAAGTCTGTGTTATTGGAAAAAGGTTCAGTCGAAACCTGCCAGCGACCAAAGCCGGCATCAGGGGCACTTGTAGTCCAATCGAAGTCAACGGATAGTGTCGGATCTTCACCAGACAGGTTTATATCCTGGGCATATTTGGGCATGCCCAATGCCTCATAGGCTACGATCTTCAACTCGGTATTTTTAGGCGGCCAAACTCTTAATCCGCCACCCAACATCCCATGATAGCTCCCTACAAATACCAGGCTCCCACCCTGCCATCCCCAGGCTTCGGCGTCCAACGCGACGGGTGTTGGTGATGCTTCGAGTTTAGCCAGATCCAAATATGCAGAGATATCAAAACCTCCTGCTTGTGGAGATAGAAAGGTCATGGGTTTATCAGGAATGCGTTGCCAGGGCGTCTTGTGATTAAGTCGATACGTATAGATATAACTGATCCACCTTTTTTGCCGGAACCACCTTGCCATTCACAAACAGGAAACCGGATGAATCGCTATTTATGTCTCCCTGAATCAACTTTACACTGGTTTGGACAAGCGCAGATGGGTCATTTTTAGAATCTGGAAGCGGATCAGTTGGCGGAGCGGGTGGTGCGCCACTCTCCGGTTGAGATGGCGGCGCATTTGGAATGTGAATCGGAATGATCAATGAAGAATCAGGAGGCAGAGGCGCTTCTGGATCAAGCCCGGGATTTGAATCTACTATCTCCTGTGGATCGACCCCGGATTGTTCCGCCAGCGAATTAACGGTATCTCCTTCAAGCGTTGAATATTGCAATGGGAAACGGGTATCAGCTTTGGCTGTAGTCAGGATGCGAATGTGGTTCGATTCGGCGATGCGTCCCGAGCCGTCAATCGCTCTGACATAGAGTTCATGAATTCCCTCTGCGGAGGGAGTCCATTGCCAAATGCCCTGAACAGCAGGCAGGTGAATATCGAAAGTCTTGGCGCCCCATGGCTGCCCATTGACGATCAATTGAAGTTCACTTATTCCTTTGCGGGAGACAGCTTCACCTCCGACAGTAAAGGTTCCGTGTAAAGGCAGGATGGCGCCGTTTGCAGGGTGGGTGATCGTGACGAGCGTATCCAGGTTTTCGGAAAACGCTGGCAGGTTGCTCCCGTATGGAAAAATAGCCAAAGCCACTATCGAAACAATGAGTAGAATTGTCCCCACAAAGAACAGGAATCTCGAATTACGTTTCAGGAATCCCTGTTGACGCCGAGAGTTCCAATCCTCATCCTGTTTTACTTCCCCTTGCTGTTGAGATACTGACGAAAAATGTTTTCCAGGGTCAAACTTGTTCTGTTTATTTTTGCTCATACGTCCTCCTTACTTGATAACCGGAACCGTAGGCGTCACAAGAATAAATGGTGGGAAAATGATGACCCCTGGTGTAGTTGTAATGGATGGGGGAGGCTGGCTTCCACAGGGCAACAGATAAAGATCGCTATACACTTTTGAGCGTAGGTACTCGCCTTTTTGAGTTTGTATAGCAAACTGATAGCTTGCCACTGCCTGCGTGGTAAATCCGGTATCTCCTATTAACCTTTCGGCACTTGCTGAAAGTGAATATTGATTTCCGCTTGGGTTATTCATGGAAATTCCCTCCGACCAGCCACTATCCTTTGAGCCGTTCAGTTCATGCAGCCTGTGAAAGAAGACCATGACCTTGATCCCATCTGGATGCTGCGCTTCTATCTGGACCGTCAGCCGGTTTGGGTCACAACGAGCGGATCCATAATAGATTTGGTTGCTTGAAAGTTGTGGTACACCAAAATTTGGAATAGGAGTCGGAGTGTTGTTTTCCAATGGTGACATCAAAATGCCAACATTCGTAGGCAGGCTGGGATCCGATGCAACTGGGAGTGGATACCCAAGATTCGGTGACGAACCCGAAAAATTCCAGCCATCTTTGGAGACTTCCAGAGTGCAAGTGCCAGCGGGTATGTTTGTAAATTGGAACGTACCATCTGTGCTGGTAGTCATCGAAGTATCCGCACCGCAGCCTTTTAAAGCCACATTCACGCCCTCAAGTGGACCTTCATCGGCATCCTGAATACCATTGCTGTTTTGATCTCCAAATACTGCTCCCCCGATTACACCATTTATCTCTTGTGTCGGTTGTTCTGCAACGATCTTGATTACTGTTTTTGCATAAGGTCCCCATGAATTATTATTTCCCATGGCGCGGATCTGAAGAGTGTATTCGCCGGGGCTTTGCGGGGTCCAGTTGCGTTTATCTGTAACCAGAGACCCGCTTGTGACTGATGTGGACGAACCATTCTCGCCTTTAACCGTCTCCCCATTTATCAGCAGTTGGATTTCTGCAACCCCGGACGGATCGCTGAAATGCGAAACGATCTCAACTGGACTTAAGGGCAGGGTGCTGCCTGATAAGGGTGAGTCAAACCAGGCTTGCGGGTTTGAGTTTCCTGAGTCGTCAGCGGATTTGCCATTTCCTGTTGGCAAGTTACAGGAACTTAATAACAGGATTGCGGCGATCAAAAAATAAACAGGCGATTTATGCTTCATCTGATCTCTCCTTGCCATCTCAAGCACGCTTGAAATATGATTGTCTGTTTTCAGTTGTTCATAAACATGTAGTTTACATTTTATAGTTCACCATGATTATGAAGGGTAGGGGGTAATTACTCCCATAAGGATATAAAATATGGAATTTAGATGAAAAAATAATTTCAATCCTGGTAATAAAAAGGATGCGATGAAAAAAATGAAATGATGGTTTAAACCGTCATTTTTGTCTGTTTTCTTGTTTATGACTTAATTGTGACGTTCGTCGCCTTTTATCTGCCTATAATAAACTTCCAAGCCGTAACCTTTGACTTGATTGAGCGACTATCTAAGATATGGCATTTTTGGGAATATTCAAATGGGATGCAGATAAGCACACGGTTCTCGCGTCGGGACATGTGGTGCCTGATCCCGCGCGTTGTGTGCAGTGTGGAATTTGTACTTATAACTGCCCTGTTGGCATTGATGTGCGTGCCCATGCCTGGAGTGGGGAACCAGTCATTCACAGCCAATGCCTGACGTGTGGTGAGTGTGTGGCGCGCTGTCCACGCGGGGTTTTGCGTTTCGAGCAGACGGATTTGTTTGCAAAGGGGAGATCATGAAGTATGTAATCATCGGTTCCGGTGTGGCAGGGATCGCAGCAATCGAGGCGATCCGTTCAGTAGATACGGTGGGGGAGATTGTGATGATCGGCGATGACCCGCACGGATTCTATTCTCGTCCTGGTCTTGCTTATTATTTGACCGGTGAACTGCACGATAAAGCTCTATTCCCGCGTACTCCAGATAATTATCGAAAGATGAATTTCCGTTATGTCAAAGGCAGTGTGATGAAGATCGTCCGTGATCAGCATTTGCTAGAGATGGATGGACAGGCATCGTTATCCTATGATCGCTTGTTGATCGCGGTTGGCGCGCAGGCTTTGCCGTTGGATGTGCCGGGGTCAAAACTGGAAGGTGTGCTGAAACTCGATCACATGGAAGATGCAAAGCGCATTTTGAAATTTGCACGACGTGGAAAAACGGCTGTGGTTGTGGGCGGGGGAATTACTGCGCTTGAGCTGGTGGAAGGACTTATCTCGCGCGGGGTGAAAGTCCATTACCTGTTGCGCGGTGACCGCTATTGGAGCAATGTGCTCGATGAGCACGAGTCGAAAATAGTTGAACAGCGCTTGATCGAAGAAGGCGTGAAGTTACATCACCATGCCGAAGTTATTGAGATAACCGGAAAGAACAATCGTGTGAGCGGCGTGCGCTTACTTGATGGGAAAACTTTGAAATGTGATTTGGTCGCGTACGCCATCGGGATACGTCCGCGCGTGGAGTTGGCGAAACAGGCTGAATTGGCGGTCGACCGCGGGATTCTTGTCAACGAATACTTGCAGACAAATGATGCCGATATTTTTGCGGCGGGCGATGTAGCGCAAGCTTATGATCCAGCGACGGGACGTTCCGTGATTGATAGCTTATGGGCGCCCGCTCGTCAACAAGGACATACAGCTGGTTTGAATATGGCGGGCAAAAAGACCGCATATATAAAATCCCCGCCGTTCAATGTGACGCGGTTGGCTGGATTGACGACAACGATCATCGGCAGGGTCGGGCGCGGCAAGGATGCCGATGTGATCGGTATCGCCCGAGGCGATAGTGAGACGTGGCGTCAATTGCCTGATTCAATGACCGCACAAACCGGCTTTGACGTAAATCATTTGCGTTTGGTGATTGGCGATAAGACGTTGCTGGGCGCGATCTTGATGGGTGACCAGAGACTTTCCTTCCCACTTGAGAAGATCATTTCAGGCAATATGGATATTTCTCCGATACGCGAGAGATTGCTTTCACCGAACGCAAAAATTGGTGAAGTGATCGCGGAGTTTTGGTCTACCAGAAAAAATTGAGCATACATTTGTAATCGGGAGGGTTCATGCTTCGAGGAAATAGGGAACTTTGGCTGGCAATTCTGGCGATGGTTTTGATCACGGGGTTGTATGGGTTGGTCACTTTTTTGACACGTGAGATTCCACCTGCAAGTGAACTGTTTGGTCATGGCATGGGGATCGTCGGTTTTATTTTCATGCTCATGACGGAAACACTATACAGTCTCCGTAAAAGAAGCCGTAGTGTGAAATGGGGCAGGATGTCCACGTGGCTTCAACTTCACATTTTCACCGGGTTGGTGGGACCGTATATGGTTCTGCTTCACACCTCATGGAAATTCAATGGTCTTGCCGGAGCCGTAACCTTGCTTACGGTTATCATTGTTGTCAGTGGATTTATCGGGCGTTACATCTTTACCCGAATTCCGCGCACGCTCGATGGGCTGGAGATCGAGGGTACGCTTTCGCAGGAAGCCCTCAAACATGCGCGCCGATTGATGGCGCTCTGGCATATGATCCATATTCCAATTGGAATGGCGTTGTTCATCTCTGCGTTCGTTCATATTGGCGCGGCGTTGTATTACGCCACTCTCTTGAAATAAGGGAGACGGAATGAAAAGAAATCGTTTAGGCTGTTTATCGAGCACGGGAATTATTGCTGCGGTTATCACTGCTTTGATTATCGCGGGTTATGCCTATGCCCAGGGCGGCTTGATGTATAACCCTGGACCATTGAACGCACAAAAAGGGGAAGAGGTATTGGGTGGAGTTACTTCTCATGCTGAAATTGCTGGAAATTGCAAAGCCTGTCATACCGCGCCCTGGGAATCAGCGAAGATGGCGGATCGTTGCGCGGACTGTCACGGAGATGTGGCGATCCAGATGCAGGATATCGCCTCCATGCATGGAAGGATGCTGCACGATAACCCCGATCTGAGCTGTCGTCACTGCCACCCCGAACATCGCGGCGCAGATGCGCAATTGACGGTGATGAGTGACGCGGCTTTCCCGCATGAGGTGGTGGGATTCTCGTTGAGTGGGCATCAGCTTACGGCTTTGGGAGATGCGTTTGTCTGCTCGGACTGTCATGGTAAGGATATTTCCCGCTTCGATATGACTGCCTGTGATACCTGCCATCGTCAAATGGATTTGGGATTTATGACGGCACATACATTATCATTTGGTTCTGCTTGCCTTGATTGTCATGATGGCATGGACAGCCTTGTTACGAAATTTAATCACAATAATTTTTCATTCAAACTCACAGGTAAGCATGTTGGTTTGCCGTGTGTTCAATGTCATACGGATGCGCGCAAACTAACCGATTTCGCGACTGCCGCACAGGATTGCTACTCCTGTCACCGCAGGGACGAACCTCATGAAGGACGCTTCGGTACAGACTGTTCTGTATGCCACTCGGTGGGAGGTTGGATTCCCGCCAAATTTGACCACAATCTTTCTACCTTCAAACTTGAAGGCGAACATCAGGAAGCGGCTTGTGAGTCGTGTCATCAAAATGGAGTTTTCAAAGGCACACCCACTGATTGTTTCTCCTGCCATAAACAGGATGATGCACACAACGGTCATTTTGGTAACGATTGCTCTGCCTGTCATATCCCAACGAGTTGGGATAATGTCACGTTTGACCATAACAAAATCAATTCCCGTTGACAGGGGAACATGCAAATGTAGCCTGCGAGCAATGCCACACAGAATAATCAATTTGCAGGTTTATCGACTGCGTGCTCGAGTTGTCACAGCGATCCTGTGTTCCATGCGGGTATGTTTGGTCTGGATTGCGCATCCTGTCACACTACGAATAATTGGTTTGCAAAATATAACGGACCTCATCCGGGTATTGCCGATGAAGGTGGTAGGGGCGTGAATCATGGCGGTGCGTCATGTCGTCAATGTCACACAGAAACATTGCGTGCCGCTACTTGCACTGCCTGCCACAGCGGAAATAACTTCGAAGGTGAAGGTGGCGGTGGCGGACATGATGATTGAAAGATAAAACATGACACATCCCGAATTTAATCTTCCGATCATTTAGCCACGGATTTCACTGATTTACACGAAAAAAGCCAACCTGTACTCAAGGTTGGCTTTTTTTGGCTCATGTTTGGCACAGTAATTCAACAATCTGTGACAATCCGTGCAATCAGTGGCTGAAGCCTTAATTTTGGGAGTAATCCATGTCTACTTCCCTTTGCCGCCTGAGTCATTGCCTCCCGACCCACTGCCGCTGGAACTACTTCCACCAGATGAGTTGTTATTGCCTCCGGTGTTAGTGCCTGATCCACTGTTATCATTGTTGACCGGATTGGCGTTTGAGTTACTGTTGCTGTTTTCGCCAGAGTCATTGTTTGGACCTGTGCAGTCTCCGGTGCAGGTGGGTGAAGGTGTTGCGTTCAAGTTCGGTCCGCCGGGGTCAATGTTGGGACCAGAACCATTTCCGTTTCCGTTATTGCCAGGCTGAATGGTAGGTTGACCGTTTTGGGTTCCATTCCCGTTCCCACTTCCGTTTCCGTTTTGCGTGGGTGGTGGCGTTGACGTTGCGTCCTGCCCATAACGGAAGCCATTGCGAGCAGCGTTACGGAATGCTTCGTGGTTGACCAGTCCATCTTCAACCAGGTGCAGTCGTTGTTGTAACATCGTGCGCGTACGATCCAATATCGGTTGTGCATCCTGTGTCGCATGGATTCGCAACTGATCCATATCCTGATCGCGCTGGCGTAACTGGTCTCGAATTTGCAGGAGTGTTTGTTCAAGCGTCGGATCATCCATGGTGGTGCAAATTTGCAGTGCTTGTTGGATATGCTGCTCGAGGCGCAGTTCCACACTTTCTGGCGGAGTCTGACCGGAGTTGATTAACCGGGTCATTTCCTGCACGCGGGTTTGCACCAGCGCCATTAAATCGCTGACCTTTTCCTGTGGGTCGTTTTGGAATCGCAATCCCACATCTTCGCTCAATATTTTTATCCCATAGAGCGGTTCGTTTGGCATTTCGTTCTGAGCCGCGTTCACGGTTGCCCCGCCGCCAAACAACAGACCTGCTATTACTAAAACTGAGAGTATCGTATTCATCGCAAATTGTTCCTTTCTGAAAATGGATCTCTGCCCCTTATGACGTTGGAACTCACTTGCAGATACGGCTTGGTTCAAGAATTGAGCGCGGGCACGTGCGGCAGTTTGCGGGTCACGCGCGGGAACCGGCTTGATTTCATCCAGTCTTTCTATGATTGTTCTTTCCAATTTATTTTGATCTTTCATTGTCAACTCTTTTCTACCAGTAACCTTTGCAGACTCTTCAAGGCGCGGTGTTGAATGGACTTGACCGCGCCAACCGGTTTCTTCAATGCGTACGCTACTTCCTCGTTGCTCCACTCATCCAGATATTTTAGCGAAATGACCATTTGCTGATCAGGTGTGAGATCACGGATGGCTTTTCGCATTTGCTTCTGTCGGATACGCTTCGCCGCTTCCTCTTCAGGGAGGGCTGTTTCGCTTCGAACATTCTCATCCAACTCGACAAGCTGTTCACGCCCATGATACGAATCCACGATCCAATTGTGCGCGATGCGATACAGATACGCCTGCAAGTGGTCACGCGGACCGCGTCGCTTTTGCAATGCGCTGAGGAAGCGTGCAAAGGTCTCTGCCACACAATCCTCCGCCTGTGACACGTCATTGAGCAGGCGCATGGCGTAGCGATAGACGCCCGGGCTGTGGGTATCGTAAATTTCCGCCAGGGCTTTAGTGTTCAACTGGGATGCGAGTTGCAGAAGTTCCTGCTCTGTGTACAAGTATCCTCACTTCTTATGACGCTAATCTAGCGTACCAGATACGGGTATGGGATTTTAGAAAATTATTGAGGTTTGGGAGAAAAGTTGGGAAAGTGAGGATTAAAGTCACCGTTCACAAAAGAGCTGTGATAGTCAGGTACAATCTCGCATCACAGAAGAAAACTTATGTCCACTACTTTAGTCACAGTTGCGGTGTTCGTGATCCTTTTCATGGCGGCGTTTGTACAGAGTATTTCCGGGTTTGGCAGTGCATTGGTGACAATGGCTTTTCTGCCCATGGTGATCGGTATCCGCTCTGCATCGCCATTGTTTGCATTATGTGTCATTCCTTTGGAGATCGTCCTGTTGATTCGTTTCCGGGGGGAACTTTCTCTGCGTGAAATATGGAAGTTGGCGCTGGCTTCCATCTTGGGAGTGCCGTTTGGGGTGATACTGTTGAAACTAGTCAGCGAGCGGACAGCACTTTCGGTGTTGGGTATGGCGCTTATCGGTTACAGTGTCTATGCTTTGATGGGAAAACGACTTCCCAGATCGGATCATTTCTCATTACCGTGGCTGGCTGGTTTTCTTGGCGGGATGCTTGGCGGGGCTTATAACACCGCTGGTCCGCCGGTAATCCTGTACGCCGATACACAAGATTGGCAGCCCGAACGCTTCAAAAGTAATTTGCAGGGATATTTCATGGTCAACAGTGTACAGGTGCTGATCGGACATTATTTTGCAGGGAATTTTCAACCCGATGTTTTACGTTGGTTGCCGTATGCTGTTTCCGGCATCGCGGTGGGACTACTGGCAGGCGCGTTATTCGAAAAGCATATCCTGCCGTTGGTTTTTCGCCGCATTGTGTTGGTGTTGTTGATCGTGATGGGGTTAGTGAATCTTATTTAATACCAAGTTTCAGGTTTCAAGTTGTCAGTGTCTCTCTGAGTGAGCGCTCGCCGCGACCGACACTTGCACCGCACGCAAGTGCAGGTGAGAGTCTCTACCACGGTCGGGAGTCTTGCTTATCATGGTAGAGATTCTTTGCTCCCCGTGAAACGGGTCGCTCAGAATGAAATGAAACTTTTTGTTCAGCGAGTTCATCTCGCCGAACCAGCCGATGGCGGCTTGTCCCCTGCGCTTCAGGGCTGCTTCGCAAATGCCGCCTCGGCTAGTATTCTCCCGCAAACTTCTCATGGACCCAGAGAAACTCGTTGCGTTTGTTCAGCACACGGACGAGACCGCCGAAGCCAGGGTCTCCCCGTCTGTTTGATCGATCCCATCGCCATAGATATTTATAAAATTGTTATTTGGTGGTGACGAGACGAGACGCTTCGCAGCCTCGTCCCTACAAATCGCGCCGAGGGATTATTGCGCGGGTTATTATCATCTTCGTCCCACAACATGGGATTTGCTTCAATGTAATCCGTTTTGTTTTGCAGGTCTTTCTCGTCACGTATTATATGTTCGTAATCCCCTAAAAAGCAAGGGGCATGTAATTTCTTTGCCAGAACTCGGTGATCGCCTTGTCGGCTTCAACCGACTTTCATGAACTAAGGCAGGACTTTAGTCAGCCGAATTGAGAATAATATACGGTCTCGGGACGTAATGTCCGTGAGACCGTTTTATTTCTGTAGGATTCACACGTTAAATCCTATCTTTATTCAAGTAAGGTAGTACAATCAAATCAGGTCATTAGTTGGTCATTGCCTATCCGTGTGGGGGAGTTGGGGTAACGCTCGTAAGCAAAAGCACGCTACTTTCCAATAAAACCAATATCAAATTGACACGATCTGAATAGACGCGTCAACCAGCTAAAGCGGATGCTATATCCGTTTTGTGTTGGATTAACCATACAAGGAGTAAGTTAATGAATGCAACCCCAAGCAAGACCAAGGTCAAGGCGAAGCGTCCCTCTAAAGGGATGGCAAAACATAATCGATTGGTAAAGCAGGAAGCCCGCAAAGCAAGTGTCCCCGGGAATGATGCAGGCAAGAAAAAACGCCCTGCATAGATACTGAGAGCAACATTACCATGAAAGATAAAACGGTCTCTTGGGCGTAATGTCCACGAGACCGTTTTGGTTTACTTGACCATTGTCACTTCTACGGTGACGTTCAACTCGTCACCGATTTCCTCGAGCGCGTCGCTCCATTTGTTGAAGGGTAAATTGGGCGGCACAAGGACGGTTGCCTGCATCTTGAAGAGCGGAGTTCCGCTCATCGGGGCAGGAGAGGTCGAGGTTTCCACATCTTCGAAATTGATTCCTTGTTGGGCGAGATGTTGTGCGATCTCATGGATAATTCCCTCGTGGTCCGCTCCCAGCACTTCGATCTGGTAGGGGAGCCAGCCTGCGAATTTCTTGGCGTGGTCATCTTCCGTTTGCTGGAGTGTGATCTGGAAACCCTCCTCACGCAGTTTTTGAAAGTTCGCTTCGAGGGTTGGTAGGTCTTTTTCATCCAACGCAACCAGCGCCAACATGGCAAACTCCCCGCCGAGGCGCGCCATGCGGCTGTTTACTACATTTCCTCCATGTTTGACCAGTACATTCGTGATCTCTTTGACGATCCCAACCCGGTCATGTCCTGTAAGTGTCAGAACGATTTCCTTATTCATGGTGCCTTCCTTTCATCACCCGTAATTGTGATTTTATTAAGTATAGCATTGAGTAATGAAAAGTGGTCTCGGGCATAGCATCAACGAGACCATTTTCAATTCTGCAATTTGAGTCCGAAAGTTTCGTTTTTGAGCAAATCACGTAGTACAATAAATGTGTAAGAGTTTGACAATTTTGTTCGTGCCTATTCGCGGGGGAATGGATAGTCATAAATAACGAAATCTCGAAAACTCCAAATTGAGTCCAACAAAATTTTATACTCTCTGAGGAGATGGCTATGAAAGTTCAAAAATCAAAATTCGACCAAAAATGGAAACTGATTCGAGGACAGTCCCTTGAATGGTTTAGTCTATTAGGTGAGCACGACTTGAAAAAGGTGGACAAGGCGGAAGACAAACAGGACAAGTTTGTAACCCTGCTTCAGGTCAAATACGGGTATACACGTCAACAAGCCGGGGAAGAGATCAATAAGCACTGGGTGACGTTCTACAAGGCAAACGACAAGGTGACTGCGTAGTATTGTGTAGTTAATGGTAAAACGGTCTCGTGGCACAATGCCCATGAGACCGTTTTTTCGTTTCCACGTATATATTTAAGCGTATAATTTTTGCATCACTGTTGAGGAGTAAAGATCATGTGGGAAGTCATTGGCAACTGGTTGACCAGACGTTTTTCAAGTCCGCTCCCGGTATTGTTTTTTCTTTTGGGATCCATCCTGATCATCGTCGAAGCCATCGAGGTCAAATTGCCGGATGGCACGCAGATTTTGCGCGCCGATGAATTTGGCAAATTTATCCTTATATTGGGTGTGGTGTCACTGCTCGTAGCGGCACTATTTCAGGTCTTCGACAAGAACAGCTATCTTGAAAGAAAAGCTCGGGAATTGGATATTCTGGAGGCGAAAAAATACGCAACCTTGAGTGAACTTCTCCACACCTATGTGAGTCAGCCTGGCGGGCTGGATTTCGGTGCGTGCATTTATAAAGAGAAGATCTATCACGATATTAGCGCGGACCAATTTGCCAAACGCCTCATCCGATTCCGCGTACAGCGCAACCTTGATAAGCAGACACAGTATTATCTTGAGTTTGGGAAAGAGATCAATGCCCTCGTGGATCCGATCAACCAACGTATGACGGATTTCCAGCAGGGTGCGCTTTTTCGAGTCACTCTGGACGTGGAGAAGGGCGGCTTCTTCTATCATCAGATCAGTGATAACTGTTACGTCATTGGCGCTACGGTCAACCAGGAAGCCATGGATAACAACTCCGCCGACCTCGAAATGCGTTCCCTTGTGCGGGCGGTGGAACGACAAGTTGCGACACTGGAAAATCAATGAGCTTATCTTTCCGTCAGCAATTGCTCTACCCGATCCTCGTCGCTCTCGCGGGACTTGGGATTGCCTCCGTTATCGATATCTCTGACTTGCCCCGACAGCCCTACTACGAACCCTTCACTTATGCCTTGCTGGCTGTTGGGCTGTATGGCAGTGTTTACGGCATTCATCTTGAAGAGCTACAGAACCATACAAAGATCGTCCTGCAGGCTGTTACCATCGGCGTATTACTGAAGACTGTCGTTATTGGGTTTGCTTTATATCTCGTCACGAAACAACCGGTCGCTTTCTTGATCGGACTCGCCGTCGCGCAAATCGACCCGCTGTCGGTTGCAAATCTGTTGCAGGGAGGTCCATCAAAGCTTTCCTCACGCGCCAAAACTATTTTGGGCGCATGGTCTTCCTTCGACGACCCCATGACCGTCTTACTGTCCATTTATGCGCTGTATTTCTTTTTGCCGCACACTGCAACAGGTAGCCTGCTTGAATCTGTTGCCCCCTTTTTTATCGGGCTGGCGCAGAATCTTTTATTTGTCCTTGTCGTATACCTGATCTATAAATACCTGAAACAAAATTCGACCGCGATGATGTTTCTGCTTGTGGCATGTTTTATCAGCGCAGTCGTTTTTCAATGGATGTTGGGGATTGCCATCATTGGCTTGTTTCTGCGCCCCGAAATAAAGAGACTTCCCACCATTATCTCTGCGGCATTTTATATTGCCGTTCTTTTACTTGGATTTTTGCTCGTGAACGGAGTCTTCTGGCTCCAGGGACTTGCCCTCGCAATCGGTGCTATCCTCGCCCAGATCGTCATCGGTCTCTGGCTGACCCGCGACCTGCCTCGCAACGAAAGGCTTTATCTCGCCTTTGCCCAGCAGAACGGCATTACCGCCATGATCCTTGCCCTGTTCTTTGAGAAAGATTTGACGGGAACGGTGGGCATCGTAGCGCCGGCGATCATATTTATTAACCTGGGTTATTATTTTTTCAACAGGGTCATTTTCAAACAAGAGACCCAACAAATATAAAAATTACCGCGAAACGTGTTTCCATGTAGACCCCTTGCAAATGCCTTTTTGCAAGGGGTCTTATGATTAATAGAGTTTTGTCTTATTTCGTTTGATCTGCATTACGCCACCAATAATATGTCGCAGCGAGACTGGCAATACTTGCGGCAAACACAATAATGTAGCTATACGTGCCAAGATACTCACTCCGTGCGCCTGCCGCGCCGCTAAACAATGCAGGTATAGACCACGGAAACCATCCACCCCAGCCCATGACAACTGCGATCTGAGCGATTGCCACAGTGAAGATTGTCCAGCCAAAAGCTGGCATGAAGCCGCGTCCACTGCTGGCGATCAAGGCAACAAACGGAAGTAACAGGATCGTTAGAATACTTGCACCGAGAATATCCACTACTGAAGAACGGAATAACTCCTCCGACCAGCCGGGAATGACAACCCAGTTCCCAACCACGAGACCTATTCCAAGCACGAGGAGCGTCAGGATAAATGTCCATACAGCGGTAACAATAAATTTGGATGTAACGATTGCCTCGCGCGGTGTAGGCAGGGCAAGCAACTCCTTGACGGTGTGGTCGGAAAATTCACGACCGAATACCCAGGTGGTCACAATGGCAAACAGGACCGCTCCGCCAACGGCAACTGCTTGTGCCAGAAAATTGAAATAGGTCCCCCAATCTGCCGAGCCCATGGCAAGCTGTGCTTTGGCGCTGATCAGCCCCATCGACTTTGCGGCTTGTGGGTCTTTTAGAATGACCATAAAGAGTCCGCCGACAAGCGGCGCAATGGAGAATCCAATGGCTGTAATTAGTGGAACTTTCGAGCGGCGCATTTTCAGCGTCTCTGTCCAGAGTGCGGATGTAAATGTGTTCATGTTGTTTTATCTTTCTGTAATGCGAGATCTGTATCTCTGCAACTTGCGACATGAATGTCTCGCTTACGTGTTAATTTGTTAATCTCAAAAAATATTCTTCCAGGTTTTCCTGTACCACAGCAAGATGGGTGGGCGGTGTTCCGGCATTGACTAAAATTCGGGCAATATCATCCGGTGCTTCGATGGCTTTTGTTCCTTCGACCAATATCGAGTGATCCATCATTGTCGTCGAAGCATAACCCGCATAAATAATGGCTTGCATTGCACCTTCCAAATCTCGTGCAGATACTGCCAGCTTTTTCGCTCGCAGTCCTTCGAGTTTGTTTGCATCCAATTCCTCGATCAATTTTCCTTTGTGGATGATGCCGATGCGTGTTGCGAGTCGATCCACTTCGGTCAGGATGTGACTCGACATGAAGATGGTTACTCCGTTTTCGTGTACAAGCTTTCGTAACAACTCACGTATCTCGACGACGCCAGCCGGGTCAAGTCCGTTGGCGGGTTCGTCAAGGATCAACAGTTCGGGTGAGTGCAGTAACGCACGCGCCAGCCCAAGGCGTTGGAGATTGCCCATCGAAAGCGTACCAGCCCTCCGGTCCGCGTAAGAGGCGAGTGCAAGTCGTTCGATGATCTCATCCACAACTTTTGGATTTTGAATCCCATGCAAACGTCGTGCGATATCCAGATTTTCGCGGACGGACAATTCGGGATACGCGGATGGACTCTCCACGAGATGCCCAACCTTCGCCCAAGGTCCGCGTCCATCTGGACCGAGAGCCTGCCCCAGCACTTTGACATTTCCCTCGCTCGGGCGGATCATGCCCAACAGCGCGCGGATGGTGGTGGTCTTGCCCGCGCCGTTGAGACCGAGGAAGCCATAGATCTCGCCTTGCTTCACGCGCAGATTGACGGAGTTCACGGCGCGCACATCACGATAATTTTTTGTTAGGTTGTTTGTTTCGATTGCGTAGTTCATTTTCTTCTTCTTTCATTTGTTGATGATCGAGCCAAGACTTTTTCGATACTGGTCGAAGGCTGATTTTCCTTCTTTTGTAAGTTTGTATTCTGTATGCGGAATTTTTCCGCGGAATGTTTTTTCCACTTGTATATAGCCTGCTTCTTCCAGCCGTGACAAGTGCACGGATAAATTTCCTTTGGTCAAGCCGCTTTCCTTGAGAAGGAACAGAAAGTCTGCCGATGCGACCGATGAAAGCAAGGCTACGATGGTGAGACGTGACGGTTCATGAATAACGCGGTTCAAATTTGATAGTCCGCTCATACTTCCTCCGTGTAGGGCTGTGGGTTTTCTGCTCGATAGCGTAGGAAGGTTAGTATCCCGGAGACCAAGAAGATAACTCCAGCGCCGACGAGAAGATAGCCAAGGTTTGTCAATGATCGGTTGATGCTTTCCAATACGGCGGGTTGTAAAAGATCGGGCTGTACGGTTGTGGGGATATTGGGTAATCCCATTGTCCATTGCCAGATGCTGATTCCGATTCCTGTTAGCAGGATGAAGATCGCCATCCAGCGGAAGCGACGCAAGCCCATCCATTCACTAGCTAGTACAAGCAGAATACCCCAAAGAACGCCTAATCCCGCGGGGAACCAGACCGGCATGGAAGATAAAACACTTCCCGTTGAAGTGGCAAGTAGAGACGCGATCAATAATCCAATAATGGGGAGGAGCAGGAAGAGAATCATATTCTTGATCAGAACGAGTATTTGTGTTCCTGTAATTTTTCCTCTCACAAGTCCTGTGCGTGGATAGGTGAAGTTGTCTTTTAGCCACCAAAGTGCCAGAATGACTATCGTGAAACTGATTATCTTCACAATGATGATTTCACCTGTGACGGATAAAAACCAGGAGACAAAGGACTCTTGCGATGTGCTCATGCTGATCAAGAGAAAGACTGCCAGGATGATGAACAATATGCCCGTGGCGATTTCGATGAACCCGTCCACGAACCAATATCCACGAGCGCGTTTTACGGTAGTGTCGATTTGTACGTTCATTAGAACTCCTTGAGTAAACTAGTCTATATCATAGACTAGTTTACTGAAAATGTCAATATTTAGCGATACTGTGACTTGGGCGTTGTCGATAGGCGTAAATCAAAAAATCCCCTCGATATTATAATCGAGGGGATGGGAATTCCTTTTGAGAAGCCTTATTGTATGTTCAACAATCTTTTGATCCGCGACGAAAGGTCATGGATGCGAAAGGGCTTGGTTAGATAATCATTCGCACCTGCACCCATGGCAACGATTTTACTATCTGTATTATCGAGAGCAGTAATAATGAGGATGGGTGTGCGTTTATACCGTGGATCAGCGCGCAACATCCGGCATAGCTTGAAGCCATCAGGCTCCGGCATCATTAGGTCAAGGATGAAAAGATCAGGGCTGGTAGATGCAGCCGCCTGCATTGCCTTTGAACTTTCGTTTTCAATGATTGGCTCAAATCCCTCCATGGTGAGAACTTCTCTGTATAAGGTTGTGGCTTCCACTTCATCGTCAACAACCATAATTTTACGCATAAATAATTTAATCCTCTAACATACCGCCTAATTCGTGTCTGATCGATTTTGGCTATTGTAATTTATTCCGCTTCTTCAAGCAGTTCTTTTATTCTATCCGTAATTTCTTCAATGTGATAGGGTTTGGTAATGTAATCATCCGCCCCTGCGCCGAAAGCCACGATTTTGCTGTCGGTATCGTCCAAGGCAGTAACAATGATGATGGGGGTTTGTCTGAAATTTGGATTTGCGCGGAGTATTCTACACAGCTTGAAACCATCAGGGTCGGGCATCATCAGGTCAAGTAAAAAGAGATCAGGAAGATGAGTGAGTGCAAGCTCAAGGGCTGTGGAACTCTCGTTGACGATAATGGGTTCGTATTCATGCATGATAAGGACATCCTCCAACAAAGCCGTGGCTTGTTTATCGTCGTCTACAACCATGATTTTTGTCATAATATCATCCTGAATAATGTGTCCTTAATTACCCACAACGTTTTGCGGGCGATTTTTAAAATTATACGATGAAACTCATCGGCAGTTCCTTGTAATCACTTAACGGTTGCTTTTGTAAAAAAACGCCTTTCGAATAAGCACCGAAAGACGTTTTGAAAAGAGGCGTATGGAAGTTATATCGTCAAACTTCTTAGAGTGTTTATTAGATCGTCAATACGAAACGGTTTTGTAATAAATCCCGCTGCCCCAGCTTGGATCGCTTTTTGCTTGCTCTCAATGTCCACTTTTGCGCTGATAAAAAGGATCGGGATATCGGAAAAATTCGGGTCCTTATGGAAAAGGGCGCAAAGTTCCAGTCCCGAAAGCTTTGGCATCATGATGTCTATTGTGATCACGTCGGGCTTGGTCAAATTTGCCGCTTCGATTGCCTGCGTGCTGTCATTGACCACTGTAGGCTCAAACCCTTCCATGATGACCACGGTTTTTATCAGCTCTGTGATAGGAACATCGTCATCTACGATCAGAATTTTCGGCATTTGTGATCCTTATTTCGAAAACTGGGCTTATCTTACAAGCAATGAATATATATGGCAAGCACATAACAATTCAATTCAAGCGTGTGAAGGATGATTCGGAGAATTCTTGTTGGTATGTGGACGGAGTTTATCATAACACTTGTTCTCACCCCATCGCTTTGTTCTAACAACCGTTAGGCGGTCAATACGTATTCAATTTTACTGTCAATAATTTACACCGTTTCTATGCGTCTCTTCAAATAACCGACCCTCAAGCTACTTCACTCTTTCAAGCAAAGAATCGATTCTCGATTTAAGAACGTCTATGTGGAAGGGCTTGGTGAGATAATCACTTGCGCCTGCACCCATGGCAACCATTTTACTATCCTCATCGTTAAGTGCAGTAACGATGATAATGGGGGTGCGGTTAAAGTTGGGATCTTTCCTTAACATTCTGCAAAGCTGGAAACCATCAATATCAGGCATCATCAGGTCGATGACAAAGATGTCGGGTTTTATGAGATAAGCCATCTCAATGGCAGCGGTACTTTGATTTATGGCTGTCGTGTCATACCCCGCCATTTGAAGAACGGACTTGTATAATTTTGTGAATTCTTCGTCGTCATCTACGACCATGATCTTAGGCATGATTAACTCCAACTTCCCTTTGAGTATATTGACCTTGTATACAAAAGTATATGGTTCTTAAGAGTGTACTTTTATGAGTTTTGTGTGAGCAAAAACGATAACACAAATGGGGAGAGTGATCGCTTACAGAGTGTTCAAGTCTCGTTAGTGAAAATTTGTCAGCTTTGATTATCCTGCCAACAGCGAATCCACAGCCTCTGCGAGTTCCCTTAAATTGCTGACTTTCAATACATTATTACACAACGGCGCGTACTTGGGCATGTCGCTGTCGCCGTGCCATAAGGTTGGGGGTTCAGGATTCAGCCAAATGGTCCGTGCGGCGCGGCGGGACATGGCGGAGAAAATGTCCAGGCGTGGATCATAATAATTGTTGCGTCCATCGCCGACGATGAGAAGAGTTGTCCCGCTGTTCAGCGTATCCATATATTCGTTTTGGAAATCGTTGCAGCGACCAGCCGAGATCGGTGTTGTAATGTCCGCTGGGCATGCGCCATAAAACGGACGTGATCGCCTGCGTCCGCGTCCGAGCCGCTGAAGTCGTCCGAAATATATTCGAGATGGTCGATGAAGGCGAAGGCATGCGTTTTGCGCACCTGCCCCTGCAACGCAAAAAGAAAACTCAACATCAACTCGGAACAAAAACGCATGGACGTGCTGACATCGCAGATGACAACGATCTTTGGTTTGCGTGTGCGGTCTTTGTATTTGAGTTCCATCGGCACGCCGTGATATTTCAGATTGGCGCGGATCGTTGTCTTGGGGTCGAGTCTGTCCGCTCTTGGCGCGCTTCTGCCGCAACGCGATACGCGTCCGCAACATCGCTGCCAGTCGTTTCACTTCCCGTCTGTAAAACTTTTTTATCGGAATCAGATAACGCTTCGAATGGACGGTTCATCAAGTTGTCGGCGCTATCTGCCGGCGGTTGCTCGCTCATATTCTCGGCGATGCGTTCACCCGCAAACTGTTCGATCTGTTGCTGCATGCCCTGCATATTCTGACGGATCATGTTCGCGCAACTGTTCAACGCGCTCACGGCTCATGCCCATTTGCTGGAGTTGTTCCATCAATTCCTTCATCGCCTTCTGGACTTCGGGGAATGCCATCGCGCGCATCATGCGTTGCGCCATCCAGTTTTGATAACGGAGGTCGTCGCGTTTGATTCAGTCCGACCATCTGACCCAGCGCCTCCAATTCCTCTTTGGACAGTTGCTCGCCATTCATCAGCCTTTCCATCCGCTGACGCAGTTTCTCCGCGAATTGTTTCATCGCCTCAGCCCACATCTGCGCCTCTTCGGGGGACATGTCGTCGGTTGGGTTCCCGCCCATCATCGGAGGTTGTCCCGTGCCGAAGAAAAGTGGAAAGAGTTTGTCGAACGTCGGGATGTCCTTGATATCTTTAATAAGTGTCGCGCGCAATGACAGACGGAAACTCTCGCGGTCTTGAATCCCCATCAAATCCACCGCAGAGAATGCCTCGGCAGATTCCGCCAAAGACACGCGTACCCCGCCCGCGCGTAATGCTGAAATTAATTGTAAGATGCGAGATTCCATAATTCACTCTCTCTCGTCGTATCGGGGATTGCTTCGCCCACTCGCCGTTTAAGGCTCGGGGTTCGCAATGACGATAATATTAATTTCCAGAAAATCTTCCATACTCATCAGGCTTCCGTCGTGTGGTTGGCGGTGGTGGGGGATTGATGAACTGTCGCTTCGCCTTTTGTAGATCGGCTTCATGTTTTAGAAGAATCGAAACAGTATCTTCCAATACATCCTTATCCAGGTTGGATGCGTTCAACGCCACCAGCGCGTTTGCCCAATCCAATGTCTCGCTGATGGAAGGTGACTTGCGCATATCGCCCTTTCGTAGCTTCTGTACAAACTCCACAGCTTGTTGCGCCAGCTTCGGATTCAAGATCAGGGACTTTCAATCTCACAACTGCAAGTTCTTCCTGCAAAGTTGGATAATTTATAAATAGATATAAACACCGTCGCTTCAACGCTTCGGAGAGTTCACGCGTATTATTGGATGTCAGCACGACGATGGGTCGGTGCTTGGCTACAAGTGTTCCCAACTCAGGGATCGAAACCTGAAAGTCACTCAACACTTCAAGTAGGAAGGCTTCGAATTCAGCGTCCGCGCGGTCAATTTCGTCGATCAAAAGGACAGTGGGTTTGTCGCTCAATATCGCTTTCAGCAACGGGCGCTGCAAGAGAAAACGATTCGAGAAGAAAACGTCTTCCTCTTGTGCCAATTTGTCTGCGGCTTCGGAGAGAGTCTCTGCTTTGCCTAGTGTGTCATTTAACTTATCGCGCAATAACTGTGTATACAGCAATTGCTTCGAATATTCCCACTCGTACAATGCCTTGGATTCGTCCAGCCCTTCATAACATTGAAGACGGATCAGCTCGCGTCCCGTTGCGCCCGCGATGGCTTTGGCGAGTTCCGTTTTGCCCACGCCCGCGGGTCCTTCTGTGAGAAGTGGTTTTCCCAGTTTCTGCGAGAGATATACGATCGTCGCGATCTCGTTCGATGCGATATATTTTTGTCCGTTCAGGGATGATTTTACCGAGTTCAGTTGATTCAAATGGATTTGCCATAGTTAGCCTCTAAACCTTTAGTCCAAGCGTTCGATATAAATTTAAATTCGCTTCCAATTCTTCTTTTGGCTGGAATTGCTTCACGATTAATTCTCGCGCATTCCTGCCGAGAAATTCTCGTTTCTCAGCATTTCCTAACAATTCGAAGATCTTTTCTGACAGCATATTTGTATCATTGACGTTTACTATAACGCCATTCTTTCCATCTTCCAAAACATCTTTAGTACCACCAACGGGTGTTGCAATGACAGCCTTTTCGCAAGCCATTGCCTCCAGAATTGCGTTGGGCATTCCATCTCTTAATGAAGGATGCACGAATACATCCATCAATGCGTAATAAGAAGGTAGGTCGTTGTGTGCGATATAGCCTGTAATGATTATCTTTGAATCAGAATTTGAAAGTTGAAATTCTTCAAGAAGTTTCTTGTCATCACCTTGTCTCACATCGCCAACAATGAGCAGGGTAGTAGGACGTTGTTTGTTAGCTTGCGCGTAGGCAGAGAGGATGGTTGCCAGCCCTTTTTTCTTTCTTAATTCACCGACAAAGCCAACAACGGGAGTTTGACCAATCCCAAGCGATTCAGCCAACATATTGTTTTTAGGTATTGGTTTGAAACGCTCAGTGTCAATCCCATTTGAGATCAATACAATTTCTCTATCAACAAATGCTTTAGCTTTCTTTGCCAACTCGCTTGCATTCGTCGTCACCGCACTTGCATTTTGCAACGCATACATCACATGCGAAAACTTGGATGGGTCGAATGGTGCGCGTTCGATGTCGTTTCCGCGGATGGAGACGACACTTGGGATGTTCAAGTATTTCCCCGCATAGGTAGCAACAAATCCTGCTTGGGTGATGAAGTAAGCATGAAGCACGTCGAAAGGCTCGCGTTTGTGTTCTTCGACGATCAGTTCAAGCCAGTCCACGAGCGTATCGTCCACGCGTTTGTTTGCGCCGAAGCGGGTAACGCTGACTCCGCTTGAGGGGAGAGTCTGCTTTTCGGAGGGGGGCAGACTCAAGGTCGGTGCGAAGACGCGGACTTCATGTCCAGCGGATGAAAGTAGTCGAGCAAATCGTTCGCTGGAGATTGCCAGTCCGCCGATGTCCGGTGTATACTTTTCAGTGAGGAGAGCAATTTTCATGGCTAATCAATGTGAAATGATAATCGGTTATCTCGTTCCGCATCGTTGTGAAAATCCATCGTTGGGGACTTGCACGAAATGCGGGCGTGGTTATTGCGACGAACATACAAATCAGAACTCGCGAAGGTCGTGTATGTTTGGCTTGCCAGCAGGGGCTCGACCAGCCCGTTGCTCTTCCCATTGCGGCTTCGACGTTCACTGCGGCTGACCTACTTGCGTTCAATCAAGCCAGCATGTGGGACGATGATGATCGTGGGGATATGTTTTCTGATTTGAGTTAATTCTTGACCACGAAGCGGCAGCAATGCTACACGAAGGCGGTTTCAAGACTCAACGGCTAATATCCTTCGCTGACTAGCTCCTATAGTGTTAATACGGTCCAATCGTCTCCCAAATATTTTTATTCTGATCGATAAAATCATCACACCGCCTGCAAGCCGCCAATGCAGGCGGATGCATTTTTAAGCGGATCTTTCGATATGCGGCATCTTCCCAAATTTCTTTGAAGGATTGAGTGCGGATATTTCCCAACGGCGGGATGCGCTCGCGCGTCATACAACAAACATAGACGTTGCCATTGAAGTCAATGAGACTGTGCGTCCACGGTGCGTAACAGGGACGGTTATCATAATACCCGAACGCATATCTGCCTGCGCGTCCCAATCGGACCTCGGACTCGCTTCGCCCAAATGGAAATGCATCTTCATCCGAAACGATCAGCCCCAATGCCAGAGCGCGTTCAGCGATCTTCGGCGCGATCTCTTCGTTGAATAAGGCAATATCCTTCTTCCGCATGGACAATATCTCGCCGCAATGATCGTCAACGGGAATCAAGTTGATCCCGTCTGCGCCGAGTTCGTGTGCCAGGTCAGGAAGCGTTTCAAGCGATTGATAATTTGTGCGGCTGACAACCGTGTTGATGCGAATGGACAATTTTCCCTTATGTTTGTAACGGCGAAATAATTCAACGGCTTTGGTCGTGGCTTTGAATGCACCTTCCACGCCGCGAATCTTTTCGTGCATTTTACGAACGGGGGAATCGATGGAAACGTTCACGCCGCGCAATCCGCCTTCGACCAGTCGTTTGGCTTTGGCTTTATCAACCAACGTGCCGTTGGTGGTCATCGTCACTTTGATGCCAAGTGATGAAGCATGTTCAACAAAATCAGGGATTTGCGGACGGAGCATCGGCTCGCCGCCAGAGATGTGGATTTTTTTTGTCCCCAATTCAGCTAATTCAGAAATGGTTTGGGTAAAGCGTTCGGCGCTGACGGGTGGTTCGCGCGTCTCGCGCCAATGATTGCACATCTCGCATTTGAGGTTGCATCCGTAAAAGACTTTGATCTTCACATAAAGCGGCTTGAACGGACGCGCGTTCAGAACCGCATCGCGTAATTCATCTTTGTTGGTTTCGATCTCTTCGGGGTTGTACATAGTTAAAGTGTTTGGCTCGGAAGGGGAAACAATAAGATTATCCGATTGTATCACCCACGGACAAACATAAAAACAGCAACTGCCTTGATTTGAAAGACAGTTGCTGTTGAGTGTTTTTGCTTGTCAAACAGTTACGCCTGTACGAACACAGCTTCCAGCTTATCGAAGGCTTGTTCCCAGCCTGTTCCAGCTCCGTCACCTTCACCCTGGCTCATATGGCTGACTGTGACAGTCGTTTTGCCATCAGCGTGTGCGAAGGTCACGGTCACGTCCATGCTGACTGGTGTCCCTGCAGGCATGCCCATCATTTCGGCGGACATCAAATTGCCTTTTTCGTCAGACATGCCATCGGTATATACAAGGCATTCCATTGGTTTTACTTCCGTGAATTTGCCTGTGAAGTACATTCGCTTGCCGTCAGGGGATTGCATGCTCCACAAATGGCTCCCGCCTTTCACGCAAGTCGATCTCGCAGGTAGGGGATGTAAATCCTTTGGGTCCGTACCATTTCATAAATTGCTCTGGCTCTGTCCATGCTTTCCAAAGTGCTTCGAGGGGTGCGTCAAATGTACGGCTAACTTTTAATTGATTCATTTTATTTACCTTTTCCTTTTTGGCGAAATATTTTTTTCTAAAAAGCGATATGGACATGACAATACCCTTTGCGCACGTTAGGACATTGTCCGCTTCTGACTCATCTGATAGTTGCTTCTTCTTGATTATTTTTTATCTTCCTCCTTGTTTTGAATCGTCTTTAATGTATACGCATCCAATTTATCGAAGTTATCTTCCCAATGCTGACGGAATTCCTCCACCCAATCAGAGGCTTCCTTGAGTGGCGCCGCCTGCAATTTAGCAGGACGCCATTGCGCGTCCCGCCCACGTACAATGAGTTCCTGCCCGTTCCAGCACTTTTCAAGATGCTTGGAGACTGCTGGCTGTGACATATCAAGGGGCTCCGCCAATTGAGTCACGGACATTTCGCCACCCGCCAAACGTGCCAAAATCTGTCGGCGCGTAGGGTCGGCTAGTGCAGAGAAGGTGAGACTAAGTGTGTCAGTAGGTGTTGGTGTCATTGTATATTACCTCTTAGTTATATAACTAATAGGTAATATACAGGATTTGATGATAAATGTCAAGACCCAATTCAATGAATATCGAAGCAGCTAAAGTGGATGAACTAATCAGCATTAGCTCACAGCAAGAGATGTGAATTCTTTTTGTCCCCAATTCAGCTAATGAGGTGTATCGCGTGTATTATGCCAGTGGTTGCATGTCTTACATTTAAAATTGCTTCAATAAAAAACTTTGCTTGATGTAAAACGATTGAGCAGGACAAAACAAAACGGCATGAAGATTTGTGCTGCCTATCAGGTACTTTCAGCAGGATCATACTCCACAACATGTTCTTGTTCGTCTGGGTCGTTCCTTGCCACAAGTGCATGGGCGGGTTCGGTGGCGCTCAAGTTCACTGGTTGATGCGGCAGGTCGGCAGGGATGAACAAAAAGTCACCGGCTTCATTGATAACGGACTGGCTTAATCCTTGTCCATAACGTGTTTCTACACGTGTCCACTTACTATATAAATGGCAGTCTCGTAACCAAGATGCACATGCGGTTTTGCCGCCCCGCCTGGCGGGATGACCACCATGTTCATGGATAGATGCTTGGCTCCCGCAGTTGCGCCGGATATGCCGACGAAGTTGGGTAACTGTTGTTTGGTCATGGTGGTAGCCGCAGGGCGGACAGTGATAATTTCATCTGGGTTGAATGTTGACATGGGATTTCCTTTTTGATTGTCTACTTAAGTTTATTGGATAAGGAGTAGATGAGACAGAGAGAAAAATACTCGACTGCCCAAAGGACGTGATAAATCCCACCTGCCTTCCCAGTTGCCATTTGCAAGGCATGGGACTTTCTTCATTCAGTTTTGTCTCAACCCTTGACACTGCTGTTCATCGGTAGCCCGCATTGATACGAAACGACCGTTTTATGCTTCATGGACTGTAATAGGTCTTGGTTGCTTTCCATCAATATCAGTAAATCCATATTCTTTTGCGACTGCCGCTGCTACTAAGATTTGACCTGATTTTTGCATAACATCTGGGTCAGTAGCGAGCGCAGTAATCGCTCGCCCAATGAACTGCGGAGATTCTGAATTAGATAGATCGAAGAATTCCGCTGACTTCATCACGCTTTCTGTGCGCACCAACCCAGGATAGAGGCTAACAACTGCCACATGATGCTCTCGCAATTCATGAGCCATTGCTGTAGCCATCCGATCATCAGCCGCTTTAGCGGCTGTATAGGAAACTCCTTTATCATCACGTTGCGCTGCGAAGAACGAGATGTTAACTATCAACCCAGACCGTTGCGTAATCATGAAGGGTGTGGCAAGGACACTGGCAACATAATGCGCTCGCACACCAGATTGAAATGCCTTATCCCACCGTGAAATTGGAGCAGTCCAAAACCCTTTTTCCTTCCAAAATTCCGTGCCATCATTGAAGAATTCGTAACCACCCCACACATTGTTGACAAGAATATCTAAACGATTTTGTTCGGCTTGGATGCGTTGAAACAGTTCTTTCACTTCTTCATCTTCAAGATGGTCGCAACGAACTGCAATCCCTTTGCCGCCAAGCTTAGTTATCTCTTCCGCTGTTTGAAATATAGTTCCTGGCAAAGATACCGCCGCCTTGCCTTCTTCTACTGTCCGACCTGTAACATAAACAGTGGCTCCTGCTTCGCCTAATCCGAGAGCAATGCCTTTACCAACGCCACGACTTGCTCCTGTAACAAGCGCAACTTTTCCTAATAGTGATTTCATAAATAAGCGATTATCCCTTTTATAGAGTTGAGAAAACTAACAACTTGTGGGTTTGTTAGACATCGCCTTGCGGGCTAACTATGATTTATACAGCCTGTAGACTGTATAATTCCTTATATGCAAATTATAAACCCGCATTTTGCCAAGAAGCGGATAGGATATTCACACTCATGCGCTTAAAAAGCAGACATCACTCTCTTCATCATTTCCATTATCTGGGGTTCGGCTTTTGTCGCGCAACGAGTTGCGGCGCAGTTGGGGAGTGTGTATTTGTTCAATGGTGCGCGGTATATCCTTGCGGGGTTGGTGGTGTTGCCATTTGTGCGGTTGAAGACATCCATCCCGCGTGAACAATATAAATGGATGTTTGTGGCGGGTTTTCTATTGTTCGTTGCCGCGGCGCTTCAACAGGTGGGTATTGTATACACCACGGCGGGGAACGCGGGGTTTATCACCAGTTTGTATGTTGTATTGGTCCCCGTTGTGATATTCGTTGGTTGGAAGGAAAAGCCGCATTGGCTGGCAATCGTAGCGGTGGGGATGGCTGGGGTCGGCGCGTATTTCCTTTCGACGGGAGGCAGGTTCGAGGTCCAGAGAGGCGACGCGCTGGAACTAATCGGTGCGTTATTCTGGGCGCTGCATGTCGCTTTGTTGGGGAAGGTCGCATCCCGGTTTGACTCCATGTCATTTTCCGCAGGTCAATTGATTATTTGTGGCATCCTCAACCTGATTCCGGGGTTATTTATAGAACAACCAGTTGTTACCGGACCACTGGTTGTGGCGACAATTTATACAGCAGTTTTCTCGCTTGGGCTTTGTTATACGTTGCAAGTCTGGGCACAGAAGCATACCCCGCCCACGGATGCGGCATTGATCCTTAGTCTTGAATCGGTGTTTGCTGTATTGGCAGGTTGGTTTTTGTTGAGCGAAAAACTGGCTCCTATTCAGGTTTTTGGTTGTGTTTGCATTTTCCTTGCAGTCATGCTATCGCAATTTAAGGAAAGGAAACCACAGAGTACAATTTCTCCATCAGTCACATAGGAGATTTGATGACCGTCAAAGTTATCCTGAATCCATATTCGAATCGTTGGAATGCGCAGGCTCGCTGGCCCAAAGCGGAAGCGGCATTAAAAAAAGCAGGGGTGAATTTTGAGTTGGCTATATCCGAACACAAGAGACATATTGTTGAATTGGCAAAGGAAGCAGTTCGTGAGAATTTCTCTCCGATTATTATTGCCGGAGGGGACGGCTCGATCGGTGATGTGGTCAATGGAATGGCGCGTGCGGCTGAGGATTTGAGTGCATCCATCGGTCCTTTGGGAATCATGCCGCTGGGGTCTGCAAACGACCTGGTCAGTTCGTTGGGAATTCCGCTTGATCTAAATAAAGCCGCACAGGTGATCGCGGCGGGCAAAACAAGACTGATCGATCTCGGTAAAACCAACCGCCGTTACTTTGCAAATAATTCTGCAATTGGGCTTGAGCCTTACGTTACAACAAAGCAGGAAAAAATTTCATGGATAAAAGGCATTCCGCGCTATCTTGTCGCGGCAATCCAGGCGATCATGGATAAACCGGAATGGAACGCGAAGATCGAATGGGATGGCGGCTCGTATGAGGGACCACTGTCGCTTTCTACTGTAGGAAACGGTCCACGCACCGGTGGTGTTTTTTATATGACGCCGCACGCCGATCTTTCTGACGGGAAGTTGACTCTGGTCTATGGGTATCGTCCCACCCGACTCTCGATGTTCCAGGCTTTGCCGCGTCGCGATGAAAGCAGGTGCAGGTAATTACGTTGAACTTGAGGGTATCCATGAAGTTCATTGCACTCATGTGAGTATCCATCTTGATAAACCGTCTCCTTCACATACCGATGGGGAGTTATTCTCCAAATGGAGTCAAGATTTCAAATATGAGGTATTTCCGAAAAAGTTGAATATAATCGTGCCTTGAGATGACCATCGAACTTTCATTCCAGCCTCTCAGGCGCAACCTATGGACAGACCTTGAAGAGTTGTTTGGTAACAATGGCGCGTGTGCCGGATGTTGGTGCATGTTTTGGAAGTTGCGCGGCAAAGCGTATGAAGAAGCCCGCCATTATGAAACACGACAGATGCATAAGGCGATTGTGGATTCAGGCATCTCTACTGGGTTGCTTGCGTATTCAAATGGTGAAGTGGTTGGATGGGTGGCAGTGGAACCGAGAAGCGCTTACGAAAAACTGGCGCACTCACGCGTGCTCAAACCTGTGGACGATGAACCGGTCTGGTCGGTGACTTGTTTTTATGTTGCCAAGAAACACCGTAGAAAAGGGATCACTGTCGGGTTGTTAAAAGCTGCAGTTGAGCATGTCAAACAGATGGGAGGAAGAATCGTGGAAGGCTATCCAGTGGAGACAGAAAAGAATATGCCGGCTCCATTCATCTATACGGGAACGACTTCCGCATTCCATCAGGCGGGTTTCAAAGAAGTGGCGCGCAATGCGCCGACGCGCCCTATTTTTCGTTTTAATATACAATAAGCGAATGGCATTTCGCGATATACGAAAATCACGCAAGTGGTTGAGCGTGGAGGAGATACGACTTCTTATCCTTGCGCTGTTCGCCCTTGTGCTTTTGGTTGTCTTGAATATTTATTTGGCGCGTTCTCTGCCGGGCGGCGAATTCTTCTATTTGCGCTGGAGCGGAGCGCGTGAATTTTTGGTGAATCATGGTGAACCCTATAGTTCAACGATTGCCGATGGTGCCCAGAACGTGGCATATGGAAGATCCGCCCTTTCCGGCGAATATCCCTATGTTTTGAACGATCCCTTTTATATCGTTTTTCTTTATATACCTCTTGCTCTCTTTTCTGACTTTACGATTGCACGTGGATTGTGGATGCTATTGTCTGAGATTGCTCTAGTTGGGAGTGTTTATTATCTGCTCAAGCTGATCGAATGGGAACCGCCGCGTTGGTTGCTGGTTGGAATTGTTGGTGTGGGACTTTTTGGTTATTACAGCTTGATCTCGTTTGGCTCCGGCGCGCCAACAGCCGTCCTGACTTTTCTTTTTATTTTTATCCTTGTATCCCTTCGTTCATTCTCCGATGAACTCGCTGGCGCACTTTTGTTCTTAGCCGCTTATCAATGGGAAGTGGGCGGGCTGTTTGTTCTTTTTATTGTATTCATGGTATTTGCAAACCGCAGATGGGGTGTATTGACTGGGTTTGGCATGTCACTGTTTTTATTCCTCGTAGTCTCCTTTCTTGTTTATCCCGCTTGGGGACTTCCGTATCTTCGCGCAGTTCTCTCCGATTGGTATGGCGGCGCAAATATGACTTTTGGGCATATCCTGTCGTATTGGTTTCCAAACTCGAGAATTCACATCGGCATATGGGTGTCTGTGGCATTGTGCGGTATTCTCCTGCTCGAATGGATCGGCTCCATTAAAGCCAACTTTCGCCGCATCGTTTGGACGGCATCTCTTACGCTTGCCGCAACTCCTTTGGTGGGATTTGCGATCTTCCCGGCTAATCATGTGGCTTTATTTCCTGCGCTTGTTCTCATTACAATGCTTGTGTGGGAACGTTGGACTCGTCAACGTGTGTGGTTTGTTTTGCTTGTTTTGTTGATTGCGCTACTCGTTCCATTTGGTTTGTATGCCCGTGTCGTCACGGGCTATAATCGCCTCGCTCTTGACCTGTTGACTGTCCTCCCGCCAATCGGCACAGTCGTTGGCTTATATTGGATGCGTTGGTGGGCTTTCCGCTCGCCGCGTACATGGTCCGACCAAATTGGAGACCGCAAGTGAACTGGCGTCATTACACGATCCTCTTTGTCATTGGCTTGATCGTTCCTTTTACCATCTCGCGCTTCCAGTCCCTGCCCGGATATATGGACGCCGATTATTATTTTGCGGGTGGTATTCAACTGGCTGAAGGACACGGCTTCAACGAACCTTATATTTGGAATTATTTGGATGATCCGCAAGGATTGCCTCATCCCTCCCACACCTATTGGATGCCTCTAGCTTCCATCGTTTCCGCGTTTGGGATGTGGATTACCGGTCAAACGACCTACGAGGCTGGACGTTTAACGTTCATTCTCCTTTCAGCCTGTGTCCCGTTGCTGACAGCGACTCTCGCCTTCGAAGTTTCCCGCAAAACGTGGCTGGCGATGGTTTCGGGCTTGCTCTCCATCTTCTCGATGTATTACGCATCCTTCATGCCCGTCCCTGACAACTATGCTCTTTTCATGTTGTTGGGCGGCTCTTTCCTTTTACTCGCTCCCCGTAAACAAAAATGGATTCCCATTGCATTGGGTGCTCTTGCTGGCTTGATGACCTTGGCACGTAGTGACGGACTTCTCTGGTTAGGACTCGCGGGTCTGACCGTGATGTGGAAATCGGTAAATAGAGAGGATGGCAGCAGAAATACTTTCAAGGAGTGGTTCGTTCTGATCGTTCCTGCTGGTTTGCTTGTGATGTTTGGCTATCTACTCACGATGGGATTTTGGCATATCCGTAGCATGAACCTATTTCATTCATTTATGACCCCCGGTGGCGGACGATTGTTATGGCTTCAAAACTACAATGAGACATTTATCTATCCAGCCGAAAACCTCACACGCGAAGGATTTTTGAAAGCAGGTTGGGATTTGGCGTTGCAGAACCGTATTCAGGCATTTAACTCCAATTTCAGTAATACCTTTGCCGCACAGGGAGAAATATTCCTCTTTCCATTCATGTTGATCGGTGTGTGGCAATTGCGAAAGGAATTGAGAACAAAGATCGCGGTTACAGGCTGGTTGCTATTGTTTGGGGTCATGACGGTTATCTTCCCGTTTGCAGGCTCGCGCGGAAGTTTCTTCCATGCGGGCGCGGCGTTTCAGCCGTTTTGGTGGGTGGCGGCTCCCATCGGTTTGGACGCGATCATTTTGTGGCTGCGGAGTCGTAATCAATTTACAGATAAGAACGCGCCGTATGTTTTTCAGGGAATCCTTGTATTACTTGCTATTTTTATGACGGGCTATCTTGTCAATATTCGTGTGTTGTCACACTGGGCAAAGGACGACAATATCTATGCCTCAGTGGAGAAGATGTTTCAGGATAACGGAATCAGCCCGAAGGACGTCGTGATCGTTCGTAATCCGCCAGGCTATTATATTAATTCAGGACGTTCTGCCATCTCATTGCCTTATGGGGGCGAGTTCGACCATCTTGCAAGTTGCCCAGCGTTATGGAGCAGGCTATCTTGTTCTTGAGAAGGGCGGCACATTCGAATCGATCCAGGGTTTGTATGATGACCCGCAAAGCAATACATCGTTTATTTATTTGGGAGAAGTGGATGACGCGAAACTCTATCGCATCGAACTGGCGCGTTGATTATCGGTTGGTGCTTGCACTTGCGGCGCTTGTCGGCGTCGGTTATTTTTTGATCGTTTCCGCGTTCGTTTACAAGATCGGTTTTCCGCTCGATGATGCGTGGATACATCTTGTCTATGCGCGCAATTTTGCCCAGCATGGCGAGTGGGCGTTTCGTCTCGGTGAACATTCCGCCGGCTCCACCGCGCCTTTGTGGACAGCCCTGCTTGCCATTGGGTTCTTGATCCACCTTGCACCATACGCCTGGACTTATATTCTTGGCTGGGCTGTGTTGAGCGTGATGGCGATCCTTGCCGAGAACACTGCTCGTCGGATCATAAAAACATATCAAACTCGTATTCCCTGGGTTGGATTATTTATCGCGCTCGAATGGCATTTGACTTGGTCTGCGACATCGGGCATGGAAACCCTTTTGCATGGATTGATCGTGCTGGCTGTTCTTGCCGCGTTGATGGAAGGCTCGCGTCGTTATCTGACCTTGGGCCTGCTCACCGGACTAAGTGTCTGGGTTCGCCCCGATGGTTTGACTCTGCTCGGTCCGATTTTGTTTACCATGCTTTTACAGGAAGATTCTACTGAAGTCGCGTGGCAGGGCGTTGGTCAAAATCATAATTGGCTTTGGCGTATTGTTTGTTCCCTTCCTAGCTTTTAATTTGGCATTATCTGGCACGCCCATGCCGAATACATTTTATGCAAAGCAGGCGGAGTACGAGGTGTATTGGCTTTCAAAGTCTTTGGCAGAACGCGTGATGGATTATATTTTGCCAATGGTAGCAAGTCCATTCGTGATTCTTATACCAGGCTTGTTCTATGTGGATATATAAAGCTATCCGTGAACGAAACTGGGGTGCGATTGCGGGTTTGATCTGGTTTTTTGGTTATGTTGGTATTTATTTTATGCGCCTCCCCGCATACCAGCATGGACGATATATCATTCCTGCTCTGCCGATTTTATATTTATGGGGCTTGCTTGGTATGGTTGGCTTTGTAACTTTGCCATCTGTTAATAAACGGATCGCCTTTTTCTGGCAAGTTGTCATTATTATTCTGAGCTTTTCCTTCCAGATTATAGGGGCAAATCAAAATGCCTATGATGTAATTTGGATCGAGAGTCAAATGGTTCGAACTGCAAAATGGGTAAATGGGAATGTAGCGCCAGATACGGTTCTCGCTGTCCACGATATTGGGGCAATTGGATACTTTGCCCAAAATCCGTTGATCGATCTTGGCGGTCTCATCACGCCTGAAGTTGTCCCGTTCATCCGGGATGAGACGAGGCTAGCCTCGTATATTGACTCAACGCCTGCTAAGTATTTGATTGCGTTTCCCAGTTTGTACCCGCGGCTTGCATCCGGGCATCAGCTCGTCTTTAAGGCAGGGCTGGAAGCCTTTCCTTTTGATGAATACATGAGTGTTTATCTTTGGAAATGACTCCTATTACGAAATTGAAATGTGACGATATGATTGATAAATTGCCCGCCCATCACTACTGTGCTATACTCGTGAAAAGACTAAAATAGGGAAAAGACAACGAATGAAAGAGATAACACTTCTCGTTGCAGACGACCATCCGCTTTTTCGACAGGGAGTTGTCGAGGCGCTTTCGCTTGAAAAAGATTTCCATGTTGTCGCGCAGGCGGCAGATGGAGATGAAGCGATCGAGTTGATCCGCACACTCAAGCCAATCGTCGCTGTTCTTGATGTCAATATGCCGGGGATGAATGGGCAACAGGTAACTCATCAGGTAACGTCTGAGCATTTGTCTACGCGCGTTGTCCTTCTGACAGGATATGACGATGTAGAACAAGCAATACATGCAGTCCTGGCTGGTGCAGTAGGATATTGTGCCAAGGAAATTGAGCCAGAGGTACTTGCCACTACGATCCGCGCTGTGGCAGATGGCAAATATGCAGTTGCCGGCAATATTTTCAACCGCCGAGACCTCGACCGTTGGATCGACGATCAGATGGAAGGTGCTCGCAGGTCTTATAGTGAACCTGGTTCGCCATTTCATCCGTTGTCGGATCGAGAGATGGAAGTGCTTTCCTGTGTTGTTCGCGGAATGAGCAACAAGGAGATTGCCGGTCTGCTCGGGATCAGCCATCAAACTGTGAAGAATCACGTTACATCCATCCTGCGAAAATTTAGTGTTGAAGATCGTACGCAGGCGGTAGTGTATGCTTTGAAACGGGGTTGGGTCAAATTGCAGGATACTGCCATTAAGCCTGAGGAGTAATTTTTATGTTGACAGATGAGTCTGCCGGTGAAGAACTGGACCTCCAAAAAGAACTGGATGACACTGTAAAGTCCTTGCGTGAAGTAACGTTAATGATCGAGCAGAGTCAAGGCGAACTATCCAAGCTTACCCAGCGAAATGCCGCAATCACTACGCATATTCAGCAAGTGCAAAGCCAAATAGATAAAATTTCTTCCCAGGAAGTCCGCACGGCATACGATTCTGCATTGGACGCCCAACAGCGTTTATTCGTCATGCGTGGGCAACTTGAAAAACTACAAAGCGAGAAGACTCATCTCGAACGCTTCAAATCGACCCTTGAACGGGTGCATGATTCCTCGAGTGAGGGCGGTGCCTCTTCATCTTCCTCCTCAAGTGGAGGTAAAAGTCCATTGGCAAGTGTGGAGATGTTGGTCAATGCACAAGAAACGGAACGTCAACGCCTTTCGCGTCAGATGCACGATGGTCCTGCCCAAGCACTTTCCAATTTTATCCTCCAAACAGAAATCGCTATGCGTTTGATGGACGTTGATACGGCGCAGGCGCGGGATGAGCTTAATAGCCTAAAGTCATCCGCAATGGGGACGTTCCAAAAAGTCCGCAACTTTATTTTTGAATTACGCCCCATGATGCTTGATGATCTTGGACTGGTTCCCACAGTCCGCAGATACTCCGATGCATTTAAGGAGCAGACAGGCATAGATGTGAATGTAACCGTCACTGGTAATGAACGTCGGCTTGAACCTTATCTGGAGGTTATGTTGTTTCGCGCAATACAGGAATTGCTTGGAAATGCGGCACGTCATAGTCAGGGGACGCAGGTAAAGGTTTTGCTTGATTTAGGGGATGACCGTGTGCGTGTCAGTGTTGATGATAATGGCAAGGGCTTTGATCCCGATACTATTCAACAGGGAAGCAGCCTTGGGTTGAAACTGATCAGGGAGCGGGCTGAAATGCTCGGGGGAAGCTTTGAAATGGATAGCGCCTTAGGTAAAGGGAGTCGTATTTCATTTGCGGTCCCGGCTCGGTCCTAGCCTGATTTTGGCTTTCATGTGTGTCGGTTTTACATAACAGGATTGCAAGCCAATTCGTTGTAGTATCTCTTGTCCTTTTGTTTGTTTTGCATACAATATGGTCAATTCTGAGGATGGTCCTCAGGCGACCAATTTTATTTGCGAAAGGAATTGCTACCATGTTGTTTGCCCCCAAGGAAAAAGGTCAAGGTTTGGTTGAGTACGCGATTATTCTGGCTCTCGTTGCCATCGTTGTTATTGCAGTCATGCGCTTACTCGGACCCAAGATCGGCAACACTTTCAGTACCATTAGCGCTCGTTGCCGTAATATCCGATATCCAAGAAAGTAGTTTCAAGGACTCTGTCTCAGGACAGAGTCCTACTTTTTTACCAATTTATAATTATGGTTTTGGGTTTATACTGTATAATATTTGAAAGATGAAGCATCTGCCAGATAATTGGCAGACAAGTTGAGAGGAGATGCTCCTATGCGTCGTGGACGGATACTCATATTTCTTGTATTGATTGTTATTGTTGGTTTGGTTGTTTTGGCTCTGGCCCTTAACCAGTTTGGCGGACTTGTCCCAGGTCCGGTAGCCGCTACACCCGGCAACCTTCAAACAGGTTTATTATGCCGCGCAAAATATCCCTCAAGGAACAACAATTACACAAGACATGCTGGCTACTTTTTCTCTGCCTCCGGAAAATGTAGCTGAGGTTATGTTTGAAGTAGGCGAAGAGCAAAACCTGGTTGGTCAGACTGCGAAGTTTACTTTAGACCAAGGAACCTTGATTACGTCTGCAATGGTAGGCGTGGCCGGCAACAGAACTCTCGGGTCCGACATGGGCAGTTCAGATCCCTGCTGGAGTGGTTGCCGCAACAATTCCAACCAATCGTGTTTCCTTGGCTGGATATGGAATAAATGATGGTGCTCATGTAAATGTAAATGCTTGTATGCTTTTTGTGGACGTTGACCCGGGATATCAAAGTGTGCTTCCCAATTTTACATCTGTCATTACATGGTACAGGCTTTCTTCCAGATAAACTGCCTGTATTATCCGTGGACATTGCCGCAAGTGGAGAATGCATCACGGCAGGGTCGGATTGAACTTGACCCAACTCTTCAACAGCCGCTTTATGCAGTGCCTTCTGAGAGCACAGAGGCCACGTTTGGTTTGTCAGATGATTTTGCAAGATGTAGTTGTTATGAAGCTAGGGAACTTCCTCCTTGGAACACCCGCTGTTGTTGACCCCAATGCTCCGTGCTGTTGACCCCAATGCGCCTGCTCAAGCTCAAGCGCCTAACCCAGATATTGTTACATTGATGGTCTCGCCGCAAGATTCTATTTCATTAAATTATTTTGTATATAGCGGTGCGGTTCTTTCCATGACGTTGCGTAATCCAAATGACAATTCTCGTATTGATGCGCAGTCGGCAACTTTGACGAGTTTGCTTACACAATATAATATTTCTCTCCCGTCTAAGCTTCCATATGCCCAACAGCCGCGGCTTGATTCTATTTCGCCGCTTTCGTTGCCCAATGATAATCTTCCGTCCCAATAATAAAATATCTTAATCTCGTGAGGTGCCTGCCGCATGCCTGCTGGTGAAAAAATTCGAGTAATGATCGTTGATGACATTTCTGAAACTCGTGAAAACGTCAAGAAATTGTTGCAGTTTGAATCTGATGTTGATGTTGTTGGCGTTGCGCGTACGGGCAAGGAGGCAATTCAGATCTCTCAGGAGTTAAATCCAGATGTTATCTTGATGGATATTAATATGCCTGATATGGATGGTATTGCGGCAACTGAGGCAATACGTGCAAAACAGCCTGCGGTTCAGGTTGTGATTTTGTCTGTGCAAAGCGACCAGAATTATATGCGGCGTGCCATGTTGGCAGGTGCACGGGACTTTTTAACAAAACCACCTATGGGAGATGAATTGATTTCTGCAATCCGCCGTGCAGGTGAAATGGCGCAGACGGAGAAATCAAAACGTGTACAAATTCAAAATGTGCCAGCTTCTAATCAAACAGGTGGATCGGTTGGATTTCAAGGTATACGCGGCAAGATAATAACTATTTATAGTCCCAAGGGAGGTACAGGATGTACAACTTTGGCGGTGAATCTTGCGCTTACTTTGAATAACCCTGATACACGAGTTGCGTTAGTAGATGGCAATTTGCAATTTGGAGATGTAGCAGTTTTTGTCAATGAACAGGGTAAGAACACGGTTTTGGATCTTGCTCCTCGTGCAGAGGAATTGGATCCGGAAATTGTTGATGAAGTGATGGTTAAACATGCTGGGTCGGGACTTCATATTCTTGCCGCCCCGAGTCGTCCAGAATACGCTGAAAGGGTTTCTAGTTCACAGTTTTCGCATCTTCTAGAATATCTTACCCAATTATATGCTTATGTAGTTGTAGACACTGCACCGTTATTAACCGATGTGACTTTAGCTACTATTGATGTGAGTGACCTCATTGTTTTGGTAAGCACACAGGATATTCCTGCGATTAAGAATTGCCGCCTCTTCCTGGATCTTTTGCAAACTCTTGGCGTTGAACGGGAACGTATTTTGTTTATTATGAATCGCTTCGATAAACGTGTTAATATTACACCGGAACGTGTTGCCGAGAATTTGAAACAGGAAGTTGTTCTGACTATCCCGTTGGATGAACCTACAGCTACAAAAGCGGTAAATCGCGGCGTACCTTTTGTGCTTGACAATAAAAATCAGCCCGTTGCACGTGGTGTGTTCTCGCTGGCGGAAAGTGTTCGTGCGCGAGTAGCGTCACAGGAATTTGCCGCTGAAGTTGACCGAAGTAATAATCGTCGTTAATGGTAATTGTTAATGGATAGGAGATGAAGAAAGATGTCTCTATTAAAACGTATTGAGCAAGGGCAAAGTGGTTCTTCATCGGGTGGAGCGCCATCAGATAACCAAGGCGGAGAAGGTTCGCGCCTCTCATCCTTGCAGGCGCGCAGAGTTAATGCGCCAATTACATCGCCGCAAGCCGGCTCCTATTTTGATCTAAAAACCCGTGTTCAGAATAAGCTTTTATCTGAATTGGACCCGTCCATGGATATTACACGGACGGATGAGGTTCGTCGAACTATTCAAGACCTTTTTGAGCAGATTCTGGCAGAGGAAAATATTGTTCTTTCAAGACCCGAACGCGCTCGTTTGTTCGAGCAAATTGCCGCCGAAATCCTGGGTTTTGGCCCTTTGCAACCATTGCTTGAAGATGAAACTATTACAGAAATTATGGTTAATGGACCGAAGAATGTTTACATTGAGCGTAAAGGTAAATTGCATCGTGTCCCTGTTACTTTCGAGAGTAATGATCATGTCATGCGTATCATTGACCGTATTGTTGCTCCGTTAGGTCGCCGTATTGATGAGTCCAGCCCTTATGTTGATGCGCGTTTGCAGGATGGTTCTCGTGTTAATGCTGTTATTCCACCGATTTCTTTAGTCGGACCCGTTCTGACTATTCGTAAGTTTTCGAAAAACCCAATTACTATTGACCAACTGATTCAGTTTGGTTCTATTTCGAATGAAGCCATTCAGTTCTTGAAAGCATGTGTAGAAGCGCGGTTGAATATATTGATTTCAGGTGGTACAGGTTCTGGTAAAACGACGCTTTTGAATGTTATGTCTGGTTTTATACCAGATGATGAACGCATATTAACCATTGAAAATGCGGCTGAATTGCAGTTGCGCCAGGAGCATGTCGTTACGTTAGAATCCCGCCCGCCTAATATTGAAGGACGCGGCGAGATAACCATCCGCGACCTTGTGATTAATGCCCTTCGTATGCGCCCTGAACGAATTATTGTAGGTGAATGTCGTGGCGGCGAGACGCTGGATATGTTACAGGCGATGAATACTGGCCATGATGGGTCTATGACTACGGCACATGCAAACTCCCCGCGCGATGCTTTATCTCGTATAGAAACAATGTGTTTGATGGCGGGTATGGAACTTCCGATACGCGCGATTCGCGAACAGGCTTCCAATGCTATTGATCTTATTTGCCAGCAAGAACGTATGCGTGATGGAACGCGTAAAGTTACATACGTTACTGAGGTCAGCGGTATGGAAGGTGACGTTATTACTATGACCGATATTTTTGTTTTCGAGCAGACAGGCATGGAAAACGGAAAAATTATAGGTCGTTTGCGCCCGACTGGGTTGAGACCTAAATTTATGGATAAGATCGAAGCGACTGGCATCAATTTACCCCCTTCCATATTTGGTATTGGAGAACGGCGACGTTATTAATGGGTATGCGTGAGAAATAAATGATGAGTTGTAGCGTATGAATACGACAATTTTGTTAATCGGCGGGGGCGTTATATTAGTTTTGTTGATCGTCGGCGCTGTTGTTTCTATAATTAGTGAACGATCCTTGGTGGAAGATCGTCTCGGACGTTTTCTTGAAGACGAAAAAAGTGGCGATGCTACTGGTGATGCATCTGGTGGTTCGGTAATTACAGAGTGGGTAAATAGCAGGGTTGCTGGCTCTTCCATGGGCGACCGTGTTTCGCGAGAACTTGCGCGCGCTGATCTCAAATTCAAAGTAGCAGAATATTATGGATTGATTTTCATTTCCACGATTGTAACAGGTGTTGTGGCTGTATTAATTCAAACCTACGTTGCGTCATTTGTCATCGGTGCAGTTATTGGTTTCTTTATTCCACGTTTTTATGTTAAACATCAACAGGGTGCGCGTCTAAATAAGTTCAATGATCAATTGGGCGATATGTTGAATTTAATGGTGAATGGTCTTCGTGCAGGATACTCGACCATGCAGGCTATGGAGGCAATTAGCCGTGAGTTGCCATCGCCGATAGCAGATGAGTTTCGACGTGTTGTGCAGGAAATGCAAATTGGTATCACCATGGAAAAAGCATTGGATAATCTTTTACGCCGCATTCCTAGTGATGATCTTGATTTTGTAATTACAGCAATCAACGTTCAACGGGAAGTTGGCGGTAATCTTTCTGAAATTTTGGATACGATTTCCTTTACTATTCGAGAACGTGTTCGGATTAAGGGTGAGATTCGTGTAATGACGGCACAAGTGCGGACTTCTGGTATCGTATTGTCATTAGTCCCTGTGTTTTTGGGGCTTGCTCTTTGGTTTGTCAGTCCGGAATATATAGGAAGTTTCTTTGATCCCAACCCTGTTATGCCACAGCCTCTTTGTGGTATTGTTGCCGTCGCAACAATTGTTGGCATGATAGCTGCAGGTTACTTTGTGATGGCAAAGATCGCAGATATCGAGGTATAGAATGAATATAGTTTATATTGTTCTTGGTTCGTTGGTTATACTTATTGCGATAGCAGTTATAGCCGTAAGTTTACGAAGGGATGGACAGGGGGAGGAGGATGATCCCCTGCAGGAGCGCTTGGCTGAATTTATCCAGCGAGGAAATGTTACATCGTTGGAAGAGATAGAACTTTCCCAGCCCTTTGCCGAACGGGTTATCATTCCAATAATTAGACGTGTAGGCGAATTTTCCGCGCGGTTTACACCTCAAAAAGCGATTCAGGACACAGCTAGAAAGATGGAATTAGCTGGTAATCCTTGGCCAATTGATGCCGCGACCTTTCTTGCAATTCGATTTATTTTGGGCGTAGTTCTTGGTGGTTTTATGCTTGCAATGGTTCTGTTATCGCCACCAGGAAGTTCCAATGACGCTTTCATGTATGTTGGCGGCGCAACGTTCGGTGGATTTTTTCTTCCCCATTTAATGTTAACAGGCAGAATTACTCGCCGTCAAAATGAAGTTCGCAAGGCAATGCCTGATGCCTTGGATTTATTGACAATTTGCGTGGAGGCTGGACTTGGTTTTGACGCTGCCATGTCAAAGGTCAGTGAGAAATGGGAAAATGAGCTTTCGCTAGCGTTTGCTCGTACTATACGTGAGGTTCAATTAGGCAAGGTTCGCCGTGAAGCATTAAAAAATATGTCTGATAGGCTGGGTATTGCCGAAATGACAAGTTTCGTCGCTGCGATCATTCAGAGTGAGCAGTTGGGTGTAAGTATGTCAAAAGTGTTGCGTATTCAGTCCGATCAGATGCGCATGAAAAGACGTCAAAGGGCTGAAGAAGAGGCTCATAAAGCGCCAATCAAAATGATCATCCCGATGGCTCTGTTGATATTTCCAACTATCATGATTATCATCCTTACGCCTGCTGCTCTTCAAATTGCAGTATCGCTTGGATAGTGTGATATATATCGATTGTTTGTGAACAAAATACCCTGGTCGTATCGCTTATATCGATTGACCTGGAACGGGCTGGACTTGCTCTTTCCACCTGTATGTGGCGGGTGCGGAAAAAGTGGACAGTGTTGGTGTGCGGATTGTCAACATCGCGCCCTCTTATTAGGAAGCCTATTTGTGAAAAATGTGGGATTCCAACAAAAGGGGCTGATATATGTGAAAAATGTAGATCGAAACCGCCTGCGTATCGAATGATGCGATCATGGGCGGTTTTTGATTCACCTGTGCAAAATGCACTTCACACTTTGAAATATCGCCATAACATGAGTATTGGAGATGCACTTGCGATTCAAATGAAAGAATTTGTACGCTCGTTGCATTGGCCCGTAGAGGTTCTTGTCCCTGTTCCACTTGGAAAAAAGCGCTTGAAAGAGAGAGGGTATAATCAAGTTGGGTTGGTTGCACGGCCTCTTGCGTATGAGGTTGGACTTGAATATGTTCCTCAAGCATTGTGGAAGTCGCGTGAAACTCGTACACAGGTTGGTTTGACCGTTTCTCAGCGTTGGGAAAATGTACATAAGGCGTATCAAGCCAACCCTGAGGTAGTGAAGCGCAAATCCATCTTGATAATGGATGATGTGGCAACAACAGGTTCGACAATCCAAGCCTGCGCGGAAGCATTGATCTCCGCAGGCGCACGCGAAGTTTATGCGATTACCATCGCACGAGCACTTTCACATCATGATCTGACCCGTGTTTGACAATTATCCGACTGGGTAGTTGATAACTTTTTCAGGAGGTACTGTATGGCGAACAAAGTCGAAACCCTGGCACGAAACATGCGGCTTACCGATAATACGCGCGAGCATGTGGAGAAAAAAGCCGCCAAATTGGAACGATACCTTCAGGAAATTGACGAGATACGCGTTGAGCTTTCTCATGAAAAAACGGCGCGTAATGCGAATGACCGTCAGGTATCGCAGATCACGGTACGAGGCAGAGGATTTATCCTGCGTACCGAGGAACGTTCAGACGACTTGGTTACTGCCTTCGATGTTTCGTTTGACAAGATGCAAAGGCAGATTGATCGTTATAAAGGCAAACACCATCATGGACGCGGCGACGGGCGCTCTGCCGCCGAAGCAGTTGAAGAAGACCTGCCTGTTGATGAGACAGGTGAGTTGCTTCCTTTGATCGCTAAACGGAAAAAATTTATAGTGATACCGATGAGTGAAGATGAAGCTGTTGAACAAATGCGTTTGCTTGGGCACGACAATTTCTTTGTCTTCTTCAATGCGGAGAAAAACTCGATTCAGGTTTTGTATCGACGGCGTAATGGATCATATGGTTTGATCGAACCTATAATTGGCTGATAGATAACGGATGTTGATAAAACCAGCCCGGCATTTGTCGGGCTGGTTTTATCAAGGAGCAAAAATGGAATACGATGACGACGATGAGTTAAACGCAACGGCAAGCAACGTGAATGTGGACGTTGTAAAAAATACCATCCTTGAATTGATAAAAGCAGTGGGAGAGGATCCCGAGAGGGAAGGATTGAAAAATACGCCGCATCGTGTTTCCCGTATGTATGTTGAATTATTAAGTGGTTATACTGCCAACCCTGAAAAGATCATCAATGGGGCATTGTTCAATATTGGCTATGATGAAATGGTGCTCGTGCGTGATATTGAGTTCTACAGTTTGTGCGAGCATCATATGTTACCGTTTATAGGTCGCGCGCATATCGCTTATATTCCCGCCGGCAAAGTGATCGGGCTTTCCAAAATTCCCCGGATTGTGGATGTGTACGCACGCAGGTTGCAGGTACAAGAACGTATGACGCGCCAGATCGCTGATTTTCTTCAACAGACTCTCAAGCCTCAAGGAGTGGCGGTTGTTGTGGAGGCAATGCACTTGTGCTCAATGATGCGCGGTGTAAAAAAACACGACGCACGCATGACGACATCCGCGATGCATGGAGCATTCCGTGCGAATTTGGCAACACGACAGGAATTTTTGGATAATATTTCAAGGGGATCGAAGCCGCTTCAAATCTGACCTTTGATGTCGCTCCCGGCAACAATTGAGCTTGATACTTCGGACGAATTAATCCGCCAAGAGAAATTTCGTCACTTGTTCGCGGCTTCGTTCGATCTCCACACCAACGGATTCGGCAAAGCGAACTGCTCCCGGCTTTTCCACTCGAATAATTACTTTTTGCACGCCTTTCTCTGCAAGGCATAAATTTGCCAGGTCGTTTGCCAATGCTTCAACGGTCAGTCTTCCTGCGCTTTCCGCATGAGCCATGATCTTCTTTGACATGACACTGTAGTTGACACAATCGTTGATATCGTCTGTTTCAGCCGCATGACGCGTATCCGTGAATAGCTCAACGTTGATCAATATATTTTGTGGGTGATTGCGCTCCCAGTCATTGACGCCGATAATTCCTCGTGCGAGCAAATTCTTGATAATAACTTTATCCATGTTTTATTCCTTTGAATTCTGCGCGTAGGCAGGTCGGTGCATTGGTTATATCTTTTCTTTCTGTTTAATCGACTCGTATACGAACAACGTAATTGCCAAAACAATCCACGCGATGATTTGCGCGACACGAATTCCGCTAAATATCAATGTGCTATCTCCGCGGAAGGCTTCAAGAAAGAGGCGTGAACCAGCCGTCAGCGCGGTGAAGGTGAGGAAGAGAATGCCCGGGGAAGAATCAGATTTTTTGAGCCAGAGCAGGCTGAAGATTAAGAGAGAAGCGAGCAGTTCGTAAATTTGAGTTGGATGGCGTGTTGCGTTCCACAAATCGATTCCCCAAGGAAGTGTTGTTGGACTGCCGAAAGCTGTCCCTGCGGCAAGGTGCGAGAGGGAGAGCCCAATTGCAAGTGTGGCAAAGAACGGAGTGAGTGAATCCAGAGTTCCCCAAAAGGGAAGCTTTTGTCGTTGTCCATAAATGAAACCAACAAGAACAGCGACGACCAATGCTCCTATGGGGTCGAACAAGTCAATGTTGATCGAAAATAAACTGAGCGGGCTTTGTATGAACGCTGAAGTATTTTCCAAAGCAAAAAGCACGCGCCCGCCAAGGATATATCCGAATAAGCTGTAGTACGCGATGTTGTTAATTTGTTCTTTCGAAACACCGTGACGTTCAGTCCGCTTTTCAGCAAGAGTGATACCGATCCATATGGCGACGACAAGCAGGATGATGTGACGAGGTGGAGTGAAAGAGAGAACGGAAAGCATCTATCATTTTAGAATCTCTTCAACACGAGTTCGTAACAACGCCTCTGCCATGGGTCCCCCAATAACGACTTCGTTGATAATTCCGTCGCGCCCAATAAAATAAGAGGATGGCAATGAGTGTAATTCATAGGCATTTGCCATGACCCCGGTTTCGTCTAGCAGAATGGGAAAGGTGAGTTTCTGGGCGTTGACAAACGGCGCGACTGAAAGTGGATTGTCTTGATACGTCATATTCACTGCAAGCACGATAAATCCACGATCTTTGTATTCGTTATACACCTTGTCAATGGATTGCATCTCTGCGCGGCAGGGCGGACACCACGTTGCCCATAAATTGACCAGCACAGCTTGCCCGCGCAGGTCGGAGAGCTTGATGGTTTCGCCTGTTATCGTCTTTAGTTCGAAATCGGGCGCGAGAAATCCCTGGTGGGGAGCGGGAATTTTGCCCGCGGTGGATGTACCTGATTTATCTGCACTGATGGGTATCCAGATAAAGCCAAGAATAAGGATGATTGCATAAAGAATTCGGCGTTGGGTTATATTCATTGTCGCTTATATTGTTCGTTTGTCTCCGTGAAATCTTACGGTAGCGAGATTTTCTTACACAAAACTCCCAGGTAATTGTGTATCCTTGTGACCTTCATGCTCCAAATGACAAGCAGACATATGCCAACGACTATCCAGTATCCATCCGAGATTGGACGTTCCCATATCAGAACACTGGCAATCAGGGATGGTAATGATTATAGGAATTTTATGAGATGCCGCATGGCTGGATCGTGCCAATGCCCAGAACAGGCAAATGACCAGTGGAGGAAAATCATATTGTAAAGCATAGGGAGTGATCGCAAAATTGATGAGCAGAGATAGGACTGTAATCTCCAAAAACGATTTGGAATTCCAAAGTGCACGAGCGATCACGATCAAGCCGACAACAATGGCAAGCCCATAAAGGAGATTGCGAATCCCTTCGGGGACCTGGAACATTTTCAACCAATCCATCATGGTTGTGTTCAGGCGTATGCCGGTTGTTTTATTGGGACCATCCAATACTTCGGTAAGTCCCTGACCGAAATTTGGTTGTATTATCGGTTGATACCAATTGGGAGTCAGAACGGTGGTAAGGATAATCAATCCGGTCAACAGGCCGGACATGATGATAACGGGACGGAAGATTTTGTTTCGGATTAACCAGAGAACCAATATTGCGACGGGCAAGAGCATAATGTTCGGTTTTATTAATTCGGCCGCAAGATAAATTCCCATGCGGTTGAATTGTTTTTTTCTGTAAGCGATCAACATTTCAACTGTGATTGTGAAGAGCAAGATACCTGTCTGCTCGAATTTCCATGTTGTCCATGCGAAGAGAAAGGTCGCAAGCAGGTTCATCAACCAGGTTTGCCAGCCTTTGGTCCAGTCGATCAATTGTCGCAGGCGGACCAGCCCAAAGATCCATGCTGCGAGATTGACCAGCATCCATATCGCGCGGGCGGATTGATAAGGCATCCACGCCAGGGGCGTTATCAGCCATCCAAACCAGAGTGGATAATAAAAAGGATTATTCCCAACGTGTCCAGTGACTTCCATGAGAATTGACCGCAACTTTGGTGTAGTCATATGGATTGCCGCCTTCCAGCAATACACGTGCCGCTGCGTAATAACCGCGAAAATCCTGCCCAAACTGTGAATAGGCAATAACTGCCATTGTTACGCTGGTAATCAGCCATGCACATAATGTCCCGAAGTCTATAAGTTTTTCAGGCGAGTGACTTTGTTTGGCGTTTGTTAAGTTTCCTCTCAAAAAAATACTCCCGATTTGGAATGTTGGGATTATATCCCCCTTACTCCAATGGTAAAATAAGGCATCTTTGAGGAATAGGTTACATAACATGACAGACGATCTTCAAGCACGTGCTATCAATACCATCCGTTTTCTTTCAGCGGATGGAGTTCAACAAGCTGGTTCGGGACATCCGGGACTTCCCATGGGGACTGCTGCAATGGCTTTTACACTGTGGACGAAACATCTTCGACACAACCCACGTAACCCAAAGTGGGCAGGACGTGATCGCTTCATCCTTTCGGGTGGGCATGGTTCGATGCTCCTTTATTCTTTGCTTCATCTGACGGGTTACGATCTGCCGCTCGAGGAACTGAAGAACTTCCGCCAGTGGGGAAGTAAGACTCCAGGACATCCTGAATATGGACTCACTCCCGGCGTGGAAACAACGACTGGTCCACTTGGGCAGGGATTTGCTACAGGCGTGGGCATGGCAATCGCTCAGGCGCATCTCGCTGCAATTTTCAATAAGCCTGGACATGAGGTCGTACAGTCATATATCTATGGCATCGTGACAGATGGCGACTTGATGGAAGGCATTTCGTCCGAAGCCGCGTCACTGGCGGGACATTTGCAACTCGGACGAATCATTTATCTTTACGATGACAATCACATCTCGATTGATGGTTCCACCGATCTGGCGTTCACCGAAGACCGCGCCGCACGTTTTGCAGCATATAACTGGCACGTTCAAAAGGTTGAGGATGGTAACGATGTGGAAGCGATCGATGCCGCCATTAAGAACGCCAAAGCCGACCCGCGTCCATCCATCATTATGTGCCGTACCACCATTGGTTTTGGCGCACCCCATAAGCAGGGGACATCCAAGGCACATGGCGAGCCACTTGGCGATGAAGAGTTAAAAGCCGCGAAGGAAAACCTTGGGCTGGCCCGTTGAGCCGCGTTTCTTTATCCCTGATGATGTGCTCGCGTTCTATCGCAAGGCTGTTGACAAAGGGCGCGAACTTGAATTCGATTGGAAGATGAAATTCGATGCCTACAAGCGTTTGCATCCAAAGTTGGGCGCAGAATTGACGCGTCGACTGGATGGTCAGTTACCCAAAGATTGGGACGCGGAACTTCCGATCTTTCCTGAGGATGCAAAAGGCATGGCAACACGCGCTTCCTCTGGCAAGATGATCAACGCGCTGGCTCCGATCTTGCCAGAGCTTATTGGCGGCTCTGCAGATTTGGCACCCTCGAACAATACCAGAATTGATGGTAGTCCTGATTTCGAAAAAGAATCCTACGATGGACGCAACTTCCATTTTGGTGTGCGTGAACATGCAATGGGCGCGGCGTTGAATGGAATGAATCTGTTTGGTGGCATCATCGCCTATGGCGGGACATTCCTGATCTTCTCCGATTACATGAAGCCAGCCATTCGCATCGCCGCGATTTCGCACATTCCTTCGATATTTATTTTCACACACGATAGTGTTGGACTCGGTGAAGATGGTCCGACACATCAGCCGATTGAGCAACTTGCCGCGTTACGCGCGATCCCCAATCTGGTCACCATCCGCCCCGCGGACGCGAACGAAGTCCGTGAAGCATGGAAGGTTGCGGTCTCTCGCAAAGATGGACCGACGGCTTTGGCTCTCACTCGCCAAAATGTCCCAACCTTCAAACCTTCCAACATTCCGACCGTTGAAAAGGGAGCATATGTGCTTGAAAGATTTTGGCACTCCCGAAGTCATCCTTATGGCATCTGGCTCGGAAGTGGGTCTCATCATGAGCGCTGCAGAAAAACTTCATGAAGAAGGCAAAGGTGTACGTGTTGTCTCCTTCCCGAGTTGGGAACTGTTCGAGAAGCAGGACGCGGCTTACAAAGAGTTTGTGTTGCCGAAAAAACTTACGGCGCGACTCGCCGTCGAAGCCGCGGCAAGTTTCGGCTGGGAGCGATACGCCAAGTCCGTTTTAGGCATCGATCATTATGGCGCGTCTGCTCCTGCGAAGATCATCTTCGAAAAGTTTGGTTTTACAGTTGAGAATGTTGTCGCAAAGGCGAAAGAACTAATTTAATCACCCCGTCATTGTGAGGAGGGCAATAGCCCGACGAAACAATCCCCGTCATAAGATTGGAGATTGCTTCGTTGCCCTTCGGGCTCCCTTCAACCAAGGATGCAGTGGATCGCAATGACGTAACTGGAGTTTTATGAAAATCGCTGTAGGATTTGATCACGGGGGCTTCCCACTCAAACAAACCGTGCTGGACACTGTCCGCGCCGCGGGGCATGAGCCCATTGACATGGGTACGAACTCCGCCGAAAGCGTGGACTTCCCTGACTTCACCGAAAAAGTGGGACGCGCCATCCAAAACGGAGAAGCCGAGCGCGGGATCATCGTCTGCGGATCGGGTGTGGGAGCCTGTATCGCCGCCAACAAAATGAAAGGTATCTACGCCTCCATTTGCCACGATACCTATTCTGCCGCACAGGGAGTGGCACACGATGACATGAACGTGCTCTGTCTCGGTGGTCGTGTTGTTGGCGTTGAGCTTGCGGTTGTTTTGATCCAAGCCTTTTTAGGTGCGGAGTATCAGGGCAACAAGGCAGGTGGGGAACGTTTGGCGCGGCGGGTGGGAAAGATACATAAATTAGAAGATGAAAACTAGAAATTATTGAAATACTCTGGTGGTTGAGTAGCGAGTGAAACGAGCGTATCGAAACCACCACTAAGCTGAAACAAAAACTTACTTGAAATACTGTGGTCTCGATACGGGCTTCGCCCTACTCGACCACCAACGTATAGAGGAAAATATGTCAGAATACAATCAAAAAATTAACAGCATTAGGACAATCGATTTGGTACGATAATATTCAAAGAAAGTTATTAGAGAGTGGCGAACTCAAAGCCATGATCGAACGCGGCGATATTCGCGGTGTTACCTCCAACCCGTCCATTTTCAATGCGGCGATCGCAAAGTCGAACGATTACGACTCTGCCCTTACCCCGCTTGCCTGGGCAGGCTGGGATGCGGAAAAGATCTTCTGGCAACTTGCCGTGGAAGATATCAAAGCCGCGTGCGATGCCTTCGCTCCGCTTTACGAAGAGACCAATGGCGGCGATGGATACGTCAGTCTTGAGGTCAGTCCGTATCTCGCGCATGATACCGATGCCACCGCCGCACAGGCACAACAACTTTGGGCGCGTGTGGCACGCAAGAACCTCATGGTCAAAATTCCCGCCACCAAAGCAGGCATCCCTGCCATTCGCAAGGCGATTGCCGCGGGCGTCAACGTCAACGTCACGCTCATCTTTTCCCTCGCACGTTATGCCGAAGTGATGGAAGCCTATCTCAGTGGGTTGGAAGACCGCGCTGGGGCGGGGCATCCCATTGATCATATTGCGTCGGTTGCTTCGTTCTTCGTCTCGCGTGTCGATTCCAAGATCGACCCACAACTTCCCGATGGCTCAGACCTCAAAGGTAAAGCCGCCATTGCCAATGCCAAGCTTGCCTACGATGAATATCAAAAAACATTTGCGGGTCGCCGCTGGGAGAATCTCAAGGTCAAGAGCGCACGCGTCCAGCGTCCGCTTTGGGCGAGCACCAGCACCAAAAATCCCGCTTATCCCGATACGCTTTATGTTGATGAACTCATCGGTCCCGAAACCGTCAACACCATTCCGCCCGCCACGCTCGAAGCTTTCAAAGATCATGGCAACCCCGCGATGACCCTTGTCCGCAATCTTGACGAATCCAAAACTGCCCTTACACAGCTTGCGGCTTCAGGTATCTCGATGGATGTTGTGACTCAGGAACTGGAAGATGAAGGCGTCAAATCTTTTTCGGACGCGTTCACGCAATTGCTCGCGACGATTGATGAGAGAAGGAAGAACGCCGCCTCTTCTCTTGGACCTCTGTCTGCTCCCGTTTCCAAGCGGATATCTCAACTGGAATCGGATGCTGTTCCCGTCCGCATCTGGAAGCATGACCCGTTCCTCTGGGCGCCTGCCAAAGATGTAGCTGGTCAACATGAAGTCACCATCCGCATGGGCTGGCTGACCTCCACCGACAAGGCTCGCAAAAAGCTGAAGGAATACCAATCTTTTGCGAAGGAAGTCAAAAAAGCAAAGATCGACCGCGTGCTGGTTTTGGGGATGGGCGGCTCATCGTTGACGGCTGAAGTATTTAGTTCACTACTAGCGGCTGCGGGGATTGAAGCCAATTTGTCGTTGGCAATTCTTGACTCCACTGAGCCCTCGCAAGTTGCTTTAGCCGCAGAACAGTATCCTCCCGATAAGAGCTTATATATCGTCGCCAGTAAGTCGGGCGGCACCGCTGAAGTGATGGCGAATCTTGATTACTTCTGGAAACTCAGTAAAAAAGATGGTTCACGGTTCATTGCAACAACAGACCCGAATACATCACTTGAAGCTTTGGCAAGAAAACGAAACTTCAGGAAAATATTCTCTGCCGATGAACTCGTTGGCGGACGTTACTCTGCGTTGACAGACTTCGGGCTTGTCCCTGCCGCATTGCTGGGCATGGACTTGAACCTCCTGCTCGATAAAGCCGATTGGATGCGTGCCCAGTGCGGAGAGCACATCCCTGCGGCGCGTAACCCTGGCTTGGCGCTGGGAGCCGTCATTGGCGAAGCGGCTCTTCGAGGCAGAGACAAACTCACGGTCATGGCTGATGCGCCTTTGTCCGCATTTGCAGGCTGGGTCGAGCAGATCATCGCTGAGTCCAGTGGCAAGAACGGCAAGGGAATCCTGCCTGTGCCGTTGGAACCGTTGGGCGATGTGAAATCATATGGCAAGGATCGTCTCTTTGTGTATCTGCGTCAAACAGGCGAGATGGATGATGCGATGAAGAAGTTGCGTGCGGCGGGTCATCCTGTGGTCGAGTTTACGATCCCGAATGTGTATGACATCGGGGCAGAGATGTTCCGCTGGGAGATCGCGACCGTGGTGGCGTGTTCGGTTATTGGTGTGAACGCGTTCGACCAGCCAAATGTGGAATCGAGCAAGAAGATCACGAAGGCGAAGATCGCTGAATACCAGAAGAAGGGCAAGTTGAAGGAAGGCAAGCCTGCGTGGAAGAAAGAGGGCGTGGCTGTATTCTCGCCGACAGCGGTAACAGGTGCGTCGCTGAAAACTGTTTTGAATAGTTTCTTGAAAAAAGCGAAGGCTGGCGGCTATGTTGCCATTAATGCCTACCTGCCACGGAATGATGAGATGGTTGATGTGTTGCAGAAGATGCGAGTTGCCATCCGTGCGAAGACAGGCAACGCTGTAACCGCTGGTTTTGGTCCACGCTTTCAACATTCAACCGGACAGTTTCACAAAGGCGGAATCAAGGATGGTCTTTTCCTTGTGATTACTGCCGAACCTGCAAAGGATATGGACATTCCCACCGAAGGCATGACGTTCGGCACGCTCATCCGCTCACAAGCGCTTGGAGATTTTGATGCGTTGTTAGAAGCAAAGAGAAAAGCGATACGAATTCATCTTCCATCAGTGGAAGCGATTGCTGAATTGGTGAAGGCGCTGGGCGAGTAGAAAAACAAGCAAGTTGATAAAAATCAGCGGTCAAACTACTTGACCGCTGATTTTTTGTTAATCCCATTTTCACTTATGAGGATTACACTTACGCTGAAAGGAAATAAAAAATGTTTGATTTAGGTGCTCCTGAACTCTTAATAATCCTCGTGATCGTTGTATTGGTCTTTGGTCCTGGAAGACTTGCCAAAGCGATGGGCGAGATCGGTAAGGGGATCCGCTCCTTTAGGGATTCTTTTTCTTCTGAGGAAAATGCGGATTCTGTTTCGGATGAAAATATCGAGCCAAAGTAAATCCTCATGACCGAGCTGTCAAAACTTAAGTGCGTTGCATGCCGTGGTGGTGAACCAGTCTTAACCGATATTGAGATCGCAGAACTACGTCCACAGGTTGCTGACTGGCAGATCATTGAAGTGGATGGCATCAAACGATTGCAACGTGTTTTCAAGCTCAAGAACTTTATCGAAGCTGTTGCTTTTACGAACAAGATTGGGATGATCGCCGAGAAGGAAGATCATCATCCGTTGATCATCACTGAATGGGGAAGAGTAACGGTCCAATGGTGGACACATAAGATTAAAGGTTTGCATAAAAACGATTTCATCATGGCTTCGAAGACAGATGGGTTGATATGATAAACAGCGGTGAGCCCGAAGCTCGCCGCTGTTTATTTGGAGATCTATTGCATCCTGACAAAGAGCCGCGGCTTGATATCAGGATCTTTGAATATCAGTTGCAAGTTTTGATGTTGAATTCGAACGCGCATCCTTCTGTGTTGCTGGCTTGACTTCGGTTTCTTGCATTTTATCTAACGCTTTGATGGCGGCATCCACCACCAGCGGGTCAAATTGAGTTCCGGAATGCTCGATCAATTCTTTTTTCACTCTATCTGGTTTTAAAGCGCGACGATAAGTTCGGTCTGATGACATGGCTTCAATCGCATCTGCCACAGCTACGATGCGAGCCTCTATGCTGATCTGGTTCCCAGCAATTTTATCGGGATAGCCTTTGCCGTTGTAATGTTCGTGATGATGGCGGATAATCTGTGCGATCGGGCGCAGTGATGGAGTGTTCTTCACCAGGTCAGCTCCCAAGGCGGCATGGGTTTTTATTGTTTCATATTCTTTCGATGTTAAGCTGGATGGCTTTGTCAATAAATCCATGGGAATTCCCAGCTTTCCGATATCGTGTAAAAGACCGGCTTTTCGAACAAGATCGATCTGTTTTTGGTTGATGTTCAGCACTTTTGCTATCTCTGTAGCGTATACGCTGACCTGCTTGGAATGTCCGAGCACATAGGGGTCTCGCACATCAATGATCTCTGAGAGAGTTGCCAGCAACCCCTCGTTTAATTCGTTGATTTCGTTGGCGCTCTTCTCAAGCTCTACGTTCTTTTTTCTTAATGCGCTCACAATGTTGCGGGTGTGACCTACATATTGCACCTGACTAAAACGGAGGAGCAATAGTGGGACCGCTAGAAAAACGATTCCCAGTAAATCCGCGTATTTATATCCAAAGATCAATGAGTAGGAAACGAAACCGATGCCGATGTAATACGGTGCCATCCATTGATATTGTTCCTTCCATATTTCAAATGGAGGTTGTTTAAGATCAATTCCCATCCCAACAGAGATCAGACTGGTGGTCGTGAAATATACGATGATGGACGATGCAAGTGTATACAGTAACTGTATTCCAATATTCCAGTCTTGGAAGAACGCCCCGCTGGCTACGATCATGAAATTGATAAGCATACCTGCTATAACATGATTGCTAAAGTTGAAGATCATTCTATTGATTGGGCTTCTGAATTTGATGGCGGCTGTCACTGCGTATACTGCACTACCGACAATGACGCCGAAGGGACCAAAGAGGATAAAGCTTGCAACGAGCGGTACTGCCGTGGTTGAGATGGACGTGTTGCCCACATAGAGACTTATTGAGAGTCCCTCTGTGAGTATCGTCATGAACATAAGCGCGGCAAGGGCGATCCATTCAGCAGGTATCAGGAAAATACGCTGACGTAGATTCTGTATCCCAGCGCGGATGCAAGAAAATGCGACAAGCGCCAATAATGCAATGTACATATATACTTTGTGTGATGAAGCGTGAGGCGTGGCGGGATGAGTTGAGCTGACCGTCTTGTGCTTGGGCGGGGTTTGATTGTGAAGACGGAGGGAGATTCGTCTTCTGGTGAGGGGGAGGATATTGTCTTGAAGGTTGGTTAAATATTCATTGGCTTCATTGGTTATTTTGGCTACAAGTTCATCGACTTCATTGGAATCTTCCAATACAGGTTGTGGCACAGAGATTTGCGGAGATAGTTGCGTGTGGGCAAATACCAGATTACGCCCTTTAACTTTTGAGTGATACAAGGCAGTATCGGCATTATGGATAATTTCCTCACCCGTTTGTTCAAAATCATCCCGTGTTGCCACACCCAGACTCATGGTCACCTTTATGGGATCAACGCTTGTTGGAATGCAAAACTGCTTGATTCAACCGTTTTTCGGATGAGCTCCGCTCTTTCAAATGCCTTTTCCGAAGTTGCCTCTGGCATAAGAATTGCGAATTCTTCCCCTCCAAACCTTGCAACTACATCGTATTCTCTTACTGTTGATTTCAATATTGTGGCTACCCCCTTAGTACTTCGTCCCCTGCCAGATGTCCATAGGTGTTGTTGATATTGCGTAAAAGGTCAAGATCTGCCATGATAATTGCAAGGGGTCGGTCGTAACGGTTTGCACGTTGAAGTTCATGGTTAAGGTGTGCCATGAAGTAGCCGTGATTAAATAATCCGGTTTTGGTATCGATTTCCGTTTTGCGTTCCAGGGCTGGGATCTTAAGGACTTTGTAAAATGGATATAATGGGATCAAAAAAAGTAACAAGGCATAGGGGTTATATGCCCAAACAATGGTCAGACTTGCTCCCAGGCTTAGCATGGTTAGATCAATGAGCATGGTGGTGAAATTGAAGACCCCGGATTTTTTGAAATTTTCACCGCGCGCCAGCCATATAGAATGATACCAATCATCAAGTGATTGAGTATTGTGAAACCTGCCGCGCTGGCGATAATGGCAACAATGGTGGTTGGAGAGATTAAGTCCCCCGATGGGTTAATTAACTTATAGATAAAGCTGGCGAATTGAGCGGTGATGACATAGCACCCAATATTAAATGGCTGGATATACCACGCAGGAGGGCGGTTGAATACCCATTGAAATAAATTTGCTGCAAGGATGACGATTAAAATATCCGGAGCTTCCGAACAATGGCAATTGTGAACCCGAAAACGATAAAACTGACTGTAAAGTGTGAGCGATTTGTAGGGCCTTCCACCTTTAAAACATGTAATACCCCGCCCAATAATGCGAGAATTGTGAGAAGGACAGGATTTGATACCCGCATTCCATCCAGATTTGAAATCAGGATACATATGCCTAAAATATTGATGACTACTAAATATGTTTTTGCGAGAGTTGATAGTTTCTTCATGAGGGATCGGCACCTTTTAAAACGCATAATGTGTGCTGATTTGAAATGTTCGTATGGATCATGGGTGGATTGATATATTTCAAAGCTTCTATAATTAATTAAGCGGATAACTACCTATTCAATGTTCACAAATCGTTCTTTGTTTAACTATACTTGAAAATAGGATAATCCATAACACAACACTCGTTTCAGTTTTGTTAGGCATCTATTCATACCGATAACCCAAGAACCTTCGAGAGTCTCCCCTCGAAGGTTCTTGGGTTTTATTCGAACTAGAGTTATCCGTTCCAACTAACCGTTGGCAGGCGGAGGGAAAATGTATCTTCCCTGCGTGTTCAAGGGCGACAGCAAGAAGTGAACCCGCTAAAAAAATCATTCCTAAAAACTGAGCCATATCAATCTCCTTATAAAGTTACGCTTGGTTGCAGATGCTTGATTTTATAGACTGGCATTCGTATTACTTAGGGTCCCCAGTAGTCGCTGTTCCAACCCATGAATTCCAACCCATCGAATTCCAGCCGACAGAGTTCCAACCCATAGAATTCCAGCCCATCGAGTTCCAGCCAATACTGCCCCAGGTGATGGGTTCAGATCCTGTTGTGAGTAACTGACTTGGCAGGGTATTTGTGTTTGTGAGTTTGTGTGCTTGTCTTTACCGCTGCAGAAATATCCAAATAACCAGCACCTGCTTTTGTGGGATCGTAGCCGTTCCATGATGGTGTTGGCAGTGGACATTAATCGGTATTTGACCTGGTCAGGATTCAAACCTGGTTCTGATTGTAATAGGATCGCAACCGCTCCACTGACCATGGGTGCAGACGCCGAAGTGCCTGACATCCTGAAGTAGCTGTTGGAAACCACATTCGAGGGATGAGTATTACCTAGTCCCATGTTAGTGTTCACCAAACGGGCAACGATATTTTTTCCGGGGGCAACAAGATCAGGTTTATTTACGCCGTCCGTGGTTGTTCCGTAAGCTGAAAAGGAAGCAACGATATCATCATTGAGAGAAGAAGTGCCTTTATCGTCTGTAGCACCAACCGTAATCACGAATGGATCGTTGGCTGGAGGGTAAAGGATGCCATTTGCCTGATTGCCAGCTGACACCACAACAACGATTTTGTTGAACCATAGAATCTCAATAGCTGCATCAAGGGGGCTTGTATGATATAACTCGGCGACGGTGCTATTGAACGATAAGTTGACAACTCGTATGTTGTAGGCATTCTTATTGTTGAGCACCCATTGCAAGCCTTGAATGACATCTGATGACCGGGCGCTCCCATCGTCATTACTGACCTTGACGTTGATGATATTCGTCATCGGCGCGACGCCAATGTATTTACCGTTCGAATCGCTTCCATCTCCACCAACGATGGTGGAAACGATTGTTCCATGTCCATATCCATCTGATGTGTTTTGGTTGTAATCTGTATTAAAACGAACATTTGCAATCTGTCGATTTACACCCATGTTGGTGTACAGATCACCGTTCGGATTGAGCCCACTGTCAATCACCGCAACGCCGATTCCCTGCCCCTGCAAGTATGGCTTTTCATTCCAAACTTTGTCAGCGCTGATTGTGGATATATAGGAGTTTGCCAGGTTTTTTGTGTCAATACACTGTGTACAGAATGACGACTCAACTTTCGCATCCAAACTTACCCAGCGAACTGATTCTACTCGGGATAGCTCGACTGCTGCCTCGGCATCCATTTCCGCGTAAAACGAATTGATGATGCTTAGACTGCCAGCGACCTTGCCCCCCAATTCTTCGACCAGAGTCTCCGGCGAATTTGTTTGACCAACTTTTTGAACGATAACAGACACAGGTTGATCGGGATCGTTAAGTGCGAGTTGCAGCAATTCGGGTTGAGCTTTGGCTATGGAACCAACTGTATAAGTCGACCCCATAAGCGCCATGAGAAGTATGGCGATCAGGGTAACTTGAATAAATCGATTATGTTTCATGATATGGCTCCTTTCATTTTCTTGGATATATCCGAATATATTTTGCCCGAACTTGCTTTTTATGAAGATACGTATATGTACTTATATTAGATTGTAGGAAGATTACAACAGTGTAAGGTATGAAAAGCCCCTGGGGAGTTTTTCCCAGGGGCTTGAAGTTGCGGCCATACCATGTACAAGACATCAGTTATTTTAATCATCCATAGATAATATTCCACGTTTGATTGCATATCGGATCAACTCTGTTTGATTATGAAGAGCCAGTTTTTTCATAAGCTTGCTGCGGTGAACCTCAACCGTTCGTGGGCTGATCACAAGCTTCTCGCCTATTTCAGTGCTTGATTTGCCTTCCACGGTAAGTTGTAAAACTTCCCGTTCCCGCGCGGTCAGTGTTTGATAGGTATCCATGGGAGCATCATCAACATTTTTACCAATAGATTCGATCCGCTCCAATAATTTTTCACTGATAAAACGGTTTCCCAGTATGACGGTATGAATCGCTGCCACCAATTCGCCAGGACCTGTATCCTTAAGAACATATCCATCTGCACCCAAGTTTAGCGCTTCCACTACATAAGCATTTGCACTTTGCATGGATAAAACAATCGCGTGTGTCAAAGGCGATAAATTTTTCAATTGCCGTAAAACTTCAAGCCCATTCAATCCGGGCATCATCATATCCACCACTAATATATCCGGCTTCAAGGCTCGACTAGATGTAAGGTTTCGATTCCATCTCCTGCCTCTCCAACCACATTGAATTCGGGATCGTTTTCCAATAAATGGCGTAACCCCTGACGAACAATGGGGTGATCATCTGCCAAGACGACGGTTATTTCGCTCAAATTTTCTCCTTTCAAGCGGCTTGCCCGATAAAGGAAGCGCCACCACGATTTGGGTGCCCTGATCAATAAATGATTCGATTACCATATATCCGCCGGTCATACTTGCTCTCTCATACATTCCACTCAAGCCTGAAGTTGGCTTGTCCACATCGGCTAATGGATCAAATCCTGCGCCCTGATCAAGAATCTCTATCCAAAGTGCGTCATCTTGGATAACGAGCCCTATAAAGACCTCTTTTACATGTGCGTGACGAGCAACATTGGTTAGTGCTTCCTGAATAATTCTATAAGCGGCTATCTCAACATCTGCTAAAAGCCGTTCATGAATTTTGTCGCCTTCCAAAATAATGTGTATACCAGTTTGCGCTTCAAACCGTTCAACATGCCATTGAATGGTTTGAAATAACCCCATATCGTCCAGCATACTGGGACGTAGATTAAGCGACATCTCTCGTACCTGCCCAATTACATCACTGACGGTTCTCTGAATTTCATCCAGACTTGCCTTTTGTATGGTCCCCGTCTGGTTTTTTGCACTTTCCAACATGAATTGTAAACCCGTCAATATTTGTCCCAGGTGATCGTGCAATTCACGAGCAAGATGTCGTCTTTCCTCTTCCTGCACATCGACAATGTTTTTTGCCAATTTCTTTTGATTCTCTCTCCCGATATGCACCTGCCTAAATAGGTTGGCGTTCGTTATCGAAATCGCTGCCTGGTCAGCTAACCCCTTAAGAAGTTCAACATCGTCGTCTTGGAGAGAATTGGGTGCATCGACGAATATGGAAACAAGGATTCCGATTAACTCGTGATTATGAAAGATCCCAGCGATGACAATGCTTTTTATGTTTCCCTTTTTGAGTAATTCTAAATAAGGTATATCCTTTAAATCCCGAACATCGTCAATGACAGTCACCCGGCTTTGAGCGGATATCATGGAATTAATAATATCCGCTGCCACATCAAATTTATTTTCATTGTGGACCAACAACGGTTTTATCTCGCTGGTTGAGGACACATTGTGATATATATTCTTCTTCATATCCAACATAAACACACCCGTACCTGAAGCTTTGATGGCTTGGTTGGTTAAATTACATATGGTGCCCAATACATGTTTGAGATCAAGGTTTGAATTCAATTGCGCGGCTGATTTTACAAGTGTTTGTGCTCGTTCTGACTGGCGTTGAATTTCTTTCTCATACTGATTTCTAAGCAGCGCGATTTCCAATGTAGTGAAAATCTGGCTGTCATTAAAAGGTATAAAGATATATCCGAAGGGTTCTGTGCTTTTTGCCTTTTTGATGGTTGACTGCTCGGCGAATTCAGCCATATAAATGATGGGAATATTATGTTTTGACCGGACAAGTTGCCCCGTTTTTATGCCGTCGGTCTCCTCTTGCAGGCGAATATTCATGATTATGAGATCGGGGACTGTTAGTTCAATACTTTCTATGGTGCTGTTGCTTGACGCAGAAATACCAACCACCTCATACCCGAAATTCTTCAGGCGTTCATAAAGATCTTGAGCAACTGCGTCATTATTTTCGACAATAAGGATTTTGATCGTCATATCAACTTTATACTTGAAAAAATCGCATGAGTCGCATAAGTTGAATGATACTGCAATAAGGTGAAAAAGACCGGCTTTCTACTTCCAGCTTTCCATAAGAGCCGGCAGAACCTGGCGCTTGATAATTTTCAAAAGCCCTATATTTTTTGCCAGCCATACAGGTATATTCTTATCTGATGTTTGGATTGGGATGGCTGGACTAAAATCCACATCGCGTCCGTCAATTTGATATTCATACCGCCTCTTTTTCTGGACCATTGGGCCCGCTGACAAAAAATTCCGAACCTTTTCCTTCTCTGAATCTTTCCACCAGCGCGGCAGATCGGAGGTGGCTTTGAAGCCAGTAAGTGCTCCCAGATCTTGGAGCAACTGATTCTCATGCGGCTTGAGCGCGTTGTACCTCTTGCGGAAGTACAGTATGTCAGGGTCGATATTGACCAGCGGCTTTAGCCACAAACGATGAATGCTCGTCCGAATTGCATTTTGGGTGGAGGGGTCGTTCGGATTGTTTAGCCAGATGCTCCACGGCTTATTGATCCAGTAGGGACTGACATCAGGTCCTATGCGAATTCCGTCACATAACCCAAGGGATGGCATGATTGGCGCGCCACAAGCAAGGATGTACGCCTCACCTGCGGCGGTTCTCATCACCTGCATGGCATTGCGATAAGCTTTCTCGCGGGGAATTTCATGGTGTCGTTTTCCAACCAAGGCGCCTGCATACAAAAAATCGAGTTTGAGGTAGTTGTATCCCCAGCCGACAACCTTTCGGATGAGTTCATCGAGCCAGTCCAAAACTTCAGGGTGCGTAATGTCGAGCGCATACGTGGTGCCCGTCCAATTCATGCCCGCGGTAACAAGGTTACCATGCTCGTCACGGAGAAGCCATTCGGGGTGTTCGTGGAAGATTTCCAGATTATGGGTAACAATAAAGGGCGAAAGCCATATCCCTGCTGTTCGGCCCGTGGCTTTGATCTTGTCTGCAAACGCCGCCATACCTGCTGGAAAGCGTTTACCAGCTTCCCAGTGCCCACTGTTATCCTGCCAGCCATCATCTATCTGGAAGACATCAAAGGGAAGGTCGCCTAGCCTGTGTAGGGCTTTGGTCAGGTTGGGGTTGCTGATCCATTTGAAGAGGGAGTACCATGAGCACCAGACTCGCGGTGGTTTCTCGAAGCGTGTTTTTCCAAATTTCGTTTCGAGCGCGGAAGTGTATTTTTCAAAGACCTCATCCTCTTTGCCGCGAGCGATTAGCCATTCTCCCTCGTGCTCATCTTCGTAAAAGCCTTTCAGCGTGTAGTCAGATAGTTCGATTCGCCCGCTTAACCCTATTGCGCCAATAAGCAAAATATCATCATCGCCCAATTCCACTGCGCCAACCCACGCACTGACGTGGTTCTTTGAAAATGCATAGGCAGGGTCTTCATCCTTGGCGCGGAATTCGGGGGCGCGAATGGGAAGCGGCGGTTCGGAGGGATCAAGCCATGTGGTGAGTGTCCAGGATTGCCATCCGTGGCGAAAAAAGCGTTTCGGAGGCTTGGTCAGGTTCAGGTCCACGCGAGAGGCGAGGAAGATTTGGTGATGTGATGTTTCAGGGATCGCGTCGGCGTCCAGTCGGATAGTTGTCATGTTGTGAATTATCCCGCAAGGTAGGGCACTGCGCAAGTTGACGAAGGTCATCACTTGTGGCATAATCCGCAAATCTATATTATCCCGAATACGGGAAAGGCAGTGAAGAGAAAGAGTAGATTTACCGAAACTGTCAGCGAGTGTGGAAGCGGTGAGAGCCACATCAGGTGAGTAAATCGAAAATCATCTCGGAGCCGCGAGCTCAAATTAGTCTTCTAGTCGCTAGTCAAATAGTCAGCTGGTTGGTTATAAAGTAAGCAAGCCGTGTTTGTTCCACGTTACAGGAACAAGATGATGTTGGTCATCTACTGAGTGCCATGCGAGCCTTAAACGGCGAATGCGTGGAACCAGGGTGGTACCGCGAGCGACGCTCGTCCCTGTTTTGGGATGAGTGTTTTTCTTTAACTCTAAGACCAAGTGACTAGACGACGAAAAGACTAGGAGACTAACTATGTTTAAACCTGTATCATCAAAACTCAACGTGACTTCGATGGAAGAAGGTGTGCTGAAATTTTGGAAGCAAACCGAGATTTTTAAGAAGACTGTAGAGCAACGCGAAGGCGGACCCGAATATGTTTTCTATGAAGGACCGCCAACCGCGAATGGAAAGCCTGGTGTGCATCATGTATTGGCGCGCGCGTTCAAGGATATGTTTCCGCGCTACAAGACCATGCGCGGTTACCATGTCTCACGCCGCGGCGGCTGGGATACACACGGCTTGCCCGTTGAAATAGAAGTTGAGAAGCAACTTGGCTTCACTAATAAACAGCAGATCGAAGAATATGGAATTGACAAGTTCAACGAGCTTTGTCGAAAGTCTGTTTTTACCTACATTCAAGACTGGGAAAAGATGACCGACCGCATCGCGTATTGGGTAGACCTTGAAGACGCGTATGTGACCTACACCAACGACTACATCGAGTCGGTCTGGTGGATATTGAAGAACTTCTGGGATAAGGATCTGCTCTACAAAGGTTATAAGGTTGTGCCCTATTGCCCACGTTGCGGCACGCCTCTTTCTGACCATGAAGTTGCCCTCGGTTACGAAGAAGTAGCCGACCCTTCGGTCTTTGTGCGAATGCCGCTTGTGGATAAGCCTGATACTTCGTTGCTGGTGTGGACGACAACTCCATGGACATTGCCTGGTAACGTTGCCGTCGTCGCTCACCCTGATGTGGATTATGTGACCGTCGAACGCGATAACAATGGCACAAAAGAAAAACTTATCCTCGCTAAAGCATTGGTGCAAAAGGTGTTTGGCGAAGAGGAAGTCAAAGTCGTCGATACTTTCAAGGGCAAGAAGCTTAATGGGATGAAGTACAGTCCGCTTTATACTTTTGTGCCGACAGATAAGCCAGCCTATTATGTTGTAATGGGTGATTACGTCACGACCGAAGATGGTTCGGGTCTTGTTCACACAGCTCCTGCGTTCGGTCAGGAAGACATGGAAACGGGGAAAAAGTACGACCTGCCCGTGTTGATGACCGTTCTGCCTGACGGAACCTTTATCCCTGAAGTGACACCGTGGAGAGGCGTATTCGTCAAAAAGGCAGACCCACTCATCATAGAAGATCTGCAAGCTCGCGGACTATTGTTCAGGACCGAGGCGTATACGCATACTTATCCATTCTGTTGGCGTTGTCACACTCCGCTTCTGTATTATGCGCGTGAGTCTTGGTACATCCGCACAAGTGTGTATCGTGAAAAATTAGTTGAGTTGAATAACACCATCAATTGGGTTCCCGAGCATGTGAAAACAGGTCGCTTTGGAAACTGGTTGGAGAATAATATCGACTGGGCGTTGAGCCGCGAGCGTTATTGGGGTACACCACTTCCGATCTGGGAATGTGAATCGTGCAAACATCGTGAAGGCGTTGGCTCCGTTGCTGAGATGTCTGAAAAAGCAGGCAAAGACCTGAGTGAACTCGACCTGCATCGTCCGTATGTCGATAACGTTCATTGGGATTGTTCCGAGTGCGGCGGTAAGATGACGCGCGTCCCTGACTTGATCGACGTGTGGTTCGACTCGGGCTCCATGCCGTATGCTCAGTGGCACTATCCATTCGAAAATCAAGAGAAGTTCAAAGAGCAATTTCCTGCCGATTACATCTGCGAAGCGGTTGATCAGACGCGCGGCTGGTTCTATTCGCTCCATGCCATCAGTACACTGCTCAACGATGATGTTGCATTCAAAAATGTGATCTGCCTTGGCCTTATCCTCGATGGCGATGGATACAAGATGTCCAAATCAAAAGGCAACATCATCGCCCCGTGGGATGTGTTGAGCGTCAACGGCGCTGATGCCTTCCGCTGGTATCTTTACACCGCATCTCCTCCAGGACAGGAACGTCGCTTCTCTTCAGATTTGGTGGGCGAGGTCATCCGCAGTTTCACGCTCACGCTGTGGAACGTCTATTCGTTCTTCGTGACTTATGCAAATCTCGATAACCCCACCGTTACTACTGCGCCGATAGCCACCAGCGATCTTGACCGTTGGCTGTTATCTGAACTCAATGTGCTCGTCCGTGACGTGACGGAAGCATACGAAAAATATGATGCGCCGAACGCAACGCGTCCGATAGAAGGATTCGTGGAGAAGTTGTCCACGTGGTATCTGCGACGCTCGCGCCGCCGCTTCTGGAAATCGGAATCGGACTCTGACAAACAAGCCGCTTACTCCACTTTATACACGGCTCTTGTCACAATCTCGAAGCTGCTTGCCCCTTCCATGCCTTTCCTTGCCGACGAGTTGTATCAGAACCTCGTCCGCTCGGTGGATGAGTCTGCCGCCTGAATCGGTTCACCTTGCTGAATGGCCCAAAGTCTTGCCTGAGATGATAGACGAGTCACTGAATAGTGACATGAACCTCGTCATGAAACTCGTCTCACTCGGACATTCCGCCCGCCAGAAGGCGAATCGCAAAGTGCGCCAACCTTTGGCAGAAGTGGCGTTCTCGCTTGGAAATGCTAATGAGCGCCAGGCTGTTGAGACTTATGCAGACTTGTTCACCGACGAATTGAACGTCAAACAAGTCCGTTTGTTGGACGCGGCGACGGAGGCGGTGTCTCACTCGGTCAAGCCGTTACCCAAGCAGTTGGGGCAGAAATATGGCAATAAATTCCCTGCCATCCAGAAGGCGATCCTTGCGATGAACTCGGAGGATGCGGCTCGTCCATTGTTGGAAGGAAAGTCATTACGTGTAGAAGCTAATGGCGAGACGTACGATGTCCTACCTGAAGAAGTAGAAGTGAAGGCTCTGGCGAAGGAAGGTTTCGCAGTCGCCGAAGATGGACCTTATGTCGCGGCGCTTGTCACTGAATTGACCCCTGAACTTGCGCAGGAAGGTTTGGCAGCGCGAATTTGTCCGCCGGGTACAAGACCTCCGCAAGAGCGCCGACCTGGACGTGGCTGATCGCATAGAGTTGTTCGTCGAAGCCTCAGCAGGCTTGAGGTCCGCGATTGAGGCGCACAAGGATTACATCACCGCTGAGACGCTGACATCCAATCTTGTGTTTGCGAGTCCACCGAAGGAAGCATCCGTTGTTGAAGACTCGTTTGATGGTGAGACTGTCAAGGCAGGTGTCGTCAAGAAATAATATGGAGTCAGCCAGCTCGCTGGCGTATTGTGGGAGCAAGCTCCCTGACTCTAAAGCATCAACTTTGAAAGGCGCATCGCAGGGTGCGCCTTTTCTTTATATAATTAGGCTCCAAAATCACTGTAGAGGTAAGTCAAAATGTTGAAAAACTTCCGTTGTTCGTTCGCAAAGCGCTCGCAAATGGGGTGCATTTATTTACCGCTACAGGCGCGGTCTGGGGATTTTTAACCCTGCTTGCCATCTGGGATGAAAATTATAAGATGGCAATCATCTATATCATCATCGCCATGTTCGTGGATGGGTTCGATGGAATGCTGGCGCGCTGGTTCGATGTGAAGACGTATGCCAAAGGTATTGACGGCGGCTTGCTGGATAACATTATTGATTATTTGAACTACGTGGTTGTTGCCGCGTTGCTTATTGTCAAAGTTCCAGGCTTGTTGCCACAGGGATTTGAGATGGCGGCGGCATTTTCCATTTTGTTGACATCGGGCTTTCAATTTTCGCAAACCGACGCAAAGACGGACGAACAATCCTATTTTTTCAAGGGATTCCCATCGGTATGGAATTTTCTTGTAGTGTATATGATGTTGTTGGGTTTGAATCCCTGGCTCAATCTTTTGGCATTGGTGATCTGTAATATTCTGATATTTGTCCCCGTGAAGTATTTATATCCGAGCCGTAACAACCGTTTTCGTCGTTTTACACTGGGGATCACGTATGCTTATGGCGCGTTTGGCGTTTGGGGACTTTTGCAATATCCGAATGTCCCAGAGTGGGTGGCGCCCATTTCCTTTATTTATGTGGCGTATTATGCGCTTTTGAGCTTTTTCCCGAAGATCGGGATGGCAAAGTCGGTGTAATCGTTATGTATATTGAAAAAGTTTTAGAACTTACTGATGAAATCTATGTGGCGGTTCAGGGATTAGTTGCCCAGTTGGGAGCCCATAAACCGAAACCCTCAATGGATGATTTAAATCTACTTGTCAATTCTGGGACGTCCATCCTCTTAATTGCCCGCTACCCTGATGCCGTGTCCCCGGTCGTGGGAATGCTTACCATCTCGCTCTATCGCGTCCCAACGGGTGGACGTTCCATCATCGAAGATTTGGTTGTGGACAAGGATCACCGTAAGTTGGGAATCGCAAAAGCACTGACGCTATCTGCGATAGAGATCGCACGAAAAGCAGGCGCAAATGGCGTGGCGCTCACATCCAATTTTCAAAGGGTGGAAGCGAATCAATTCTATCCTGCCATGGGGTTTGAAAAGAGAGAAACAAACGCGTATTTTTATAAGCTTACTTGAGATCAGTCGATTGTGACTGTGAACTTCATCTCATTCGAGATCAAGTCTGTATACGCCCCGTGATATTCCGCTGGCATAAGTTTCGCAATGCGGATCATCATTTCGTCCGCGACTTGCTGGCGTATTTCGCGGGTAACTTTTTTCCCATCCAGTTTTAGTTTGAATGGCTCTCCAACGCGGGCATGAAAGTCAGTCCGCTTGAGGCGCCCAAGATTTTTCAAAAAATGTTCGCCGCCCCAATGCGCCACTGGCAGAATGGGCGCGCCCGAATGAATTGCCAACAACACTGCTCCGGGGAGTGCGCGCTTAAGTCGTCCGGTTTTGTTGCGGGTGCCTTCGGGTGCAATGCCGAAGATATATCCATCCTCGAGAGCTTTCACTGCTTTCCGCAACGCGGATGTATCCCCTCGCCGCGCTTAACTGGAATAAGCCCCCAAAGATTGAATACCCAATTTAAGAACGGGTTGTCCCAGGCTTCTATCTTTGCCCAACCTGAGATCGGGCGCGGTACCAATTGCCCAAAGAATACAGCCACTTCGATCTGCCCCGTGTGGTTCGAGACCACGATCAGCGGTCCCTTTTGAGGGACTTTATTGATATCTGGCGCGTCAATTCGACAAAGAATTTCAGTTCCGAACTTTACAAGGAAGGCGACAATTTTATAGACCATTTTATATATTCTTCGATGATAACAGCGGAAAAGTTTATCACAAATTTCAGGGTTGCCACTTTCGATAATCGCTTGGCGTATCCAGGTCAGCAAGGACGTTCGGATCGTCAGTGTTTACATAATGGATTTCGTTTTTATGCGCATTCAAAAAGTCCCGCGGTGTTTGCGGTGATTTCATTTTTAGCAGTTCATCCCATAATGGACGCGCCACCAGCCAGGGATGTCCGCGTCTCATTTGATAACTTGGAGCGACGATATTGGACTTCGTCTCAAGGAAGGCATCGCAAACCAACCGCACGCTTCCCACCTGGACTTGAGGCTGGTCGCCGAGAACGACAAGAGTTGCCTTCGCCTCAGCCTTTAGCTCGCGCAATCCGCATTGAAGTGAAGATAACATTTCACCCTCGGTATATTTTTCGTTGTGAACAACTTGTATGGGATATTTCGCTATAACTTCTTCAATAGCTTCTTTGTACCTGCCGGTTATTACAAGGATGTCATCAATTCCTGCCATCATAAGCATAGAGATTACCTGCTCGATAACAGTCGTTCTCCCCCAGGGCAATAACATTTTAGGCTGTCCCATTCTCCGGGACATTCCCGCGGCGAGAAGTATCGCTGCGATCATAGATCCCCGTTTGACATCAGTCTTTGATAATGCTCCGGTGTGTCCACATCCAGCAAGAGACTGTCGTCGTGCCATGGCAAATACTCCACACGATGTTTATGGAAAATCGCCCGCCCGCCGACGTCTCCTTCAAGAGTCAATAGATCAGGAAATGTTATGCGGTCAAACAAAACGGGATTTCCCCTTCGGTCAATTACCATCGGCGCAACGATCGGATAAAGTCCTTCAGCGTGTTTTTCCACTAGTGCGCGAATAATGGAAGATGTCACCTGTGGTTGGTCAGTAAGGAGAAAAATCGCTGCTCCCGAATTTGAACTCAGGGAAAGTATCCCTGCTTTTATCGAACTCCCCTGTCCACCCTTCCATTCATCATTTCGAATAATTTTCACATTCAAATCGTTTACAGTAGCTTCAACCTGCTCCGCACTTGCCCCCGTTACAATGATGACTGGTGAAAGCCCGGCGTCTAACGCTGTCTTTGCAACTGCCCGAACAAAAGGTTCCCCCTTCCAATCAAGTAACTGCTTGGGCTGTCCAAAGCGGGATAACTCGCCAGCCGCGAGAATAATCCCTGCGACAGGTTCATGAACCGCAAAGATTTTCTTCCTGCTTCAAGCTTGAAACGATAACCGAGTCGAAACTTGAAAGCAACACATGAGACATTCCATGCGCAACGGACTGTAGTTCTGGTGTGTCAGACTGGTTGAGTACTATGACCTTCCTTGCATGTGTTGGGATATTCTTCAAACCACCTTCTGGATGCGTTACAACCTTTATTATTCCGTCTTGCGTGACAAACTCTCCAATCTTTATTCCACTCAATTTTGCGAATATTTCAGGGCGATGAATGTTCTCTTCGTTTAATGGCTTGCCCAAACCTGAAAGCCCGGCAATATGTACGACCGTGTCAACAAAATCAGGGATCGGTGGTTCATGTTCTGCCCATGCTTTCAATGGTCTTTGTCGTGAACCATCCGCTTCAATGAGCAGATGGGATGGAATGGCTTTTGCAAAACTGCCTCGTCGCCTCCAATACATCCGCGCTGACGGGTTTTGTTCTGTCCCCGTCCACTGTCCCTGTAATGAGAATTACACCTTTCAAATCCGACTCGAGCTCTTCTAATTGCAAAGACGCTGTCGTGATAATGTGCTTATCTGCTAATTTCGTTTGCCAAACTCCCAGATGAGTTGTAGATGTAACGATTACAGGTGGCGATAATTTCCTTGCCAGTTGGAATAGGGCTGTTGTTTTTCCTCCCGCTCCCGTGAACGCAATACAAGAGCAGTCAGAGAACTCGCAAGGCGTTCTTAAAAGAAAGGGACATGTGAGCGATTATACATCCTTCATTTACTCTGCGCTAAAAGGTAAGGTATAATAGCTCCGCCTCGTACAAAACTATAAAAGCGAGGGATACTCCGCAAAGGCATTGTAAATGGTAAGCGACCCTATTATTTCCACAGACTACTGGAGCAGTCTCCAGATCACCCCACAAGACGTCGAATTTCTTCATAACTATCTTTTTGAAAACGAAACACCTCTCACGGGGCGTGAGCTTGTGTCGGTACTTGTAAACGAACGTATTCGTGTTGAACGTCTTGCTATACAACAGAGGCGGGAAGTCCGGGGGCAAAACCTACCTCCCCAAAGAATCCTATCAAATCGGTGATGCTATCATCTTCCCGACATTGGATTGGAAACATGGCAAGGTGACGGGTTTGCGTGCAGGGATGAACCCGGAAGTCGGCAACTTTGACGTTTTGACCGTTGCATTTGAAGATAACACAGAACGACTTTTTGCATCCAACCTGGCGCTTCATATCCTGAACGAGGAACCTGCTCCTGTTGAAGACGACGGATTCGACGCGGATGCCATTCTGCGTACACACGGACATACTCTCGAAAAGAAAATCGAGTCTGCGTTCCGTTCTGATGATGAGGTTGTGAAAATTGCCGGGCGCTGGTTCCCGCGCGCGCTTTTGGTAGACGTCAATGTGGGAAATCTCAATTTAGCAGAAGCAGTTTTAGACATGTCCGGAGGCGAACCGCTTCCGACATCTGCACTCTTAAAGGATGTATCCCTCCCCGAGGGTGTCAATCTGAAACTGGCGGAGTTCTCCCTCAATCTTGCACTACAGGAAGACGAACGTTTTGACGAAGTGGGTCCTGCTGGAAAAGTTTTGTGGTGCTTGCACAGACTTGAGCCAGATGAAGTGCGCGATGTTCCGCTTCATCTTCAGTATTCCCCCGTTGATTACGACCCTTCTGTTCTTGATGAACAAATGCTGGCGCTGGAAGATCAACTTGATGATGAACTGAGTGTGATGGATGAAAGCGATGAAAGTGACGTTGAAGAAGTCACGCTCGCCCTGATCTATCCTCATTTGCGCGCAGGTACATTACCTCTTTCGGCGCATGTTCGCTCCTTGTTTCCAACGGCTTACGAGTCGCCGCGTGTCCGCTTTACCTTGGTGGACGGCAAGACAAAACAAAGCATGCCGGGTTGGGTCGTTCTCGAACACGGATATGTTTATGGCTTGCGCGATTGGTATAAAGCGAATGAGTTAATGCCTGGAAGCCTGGTTCGCATCCGTCGAAGTGAAAACCCCGGTGAGGTCATTATTGAGGCGCAGACTTATCGCTCGACAAAAGATTGGGTGCGTACAGTGATCGTAGGTGCGGACGGGGGAGTGGTGTTCGCTTTGTTGAAGCAATCCATTTCTGCCGAGTTCAATGACAGGATGGCTTTTGCAATCCCGTCATTTGAGGCGGTGGATCAACTTTGGGGGCAGGAAAGCAAACAACCGTTCGATCAACTGGTTGTGAATTTGATTCGGGAGATGTCCAAGCTGACCCCTCAAGGACATGTTCATGCGCAGGAGCTATATTCTGCGGTAAATATTATGCGACGTGTGCCTCCTGCACCGTTGTTCGCCTTGTTGGCAAGTAAGCCCGAAATTACACATGTGGGCGATCTGCATTTCCGGTTGAGCGAGTAGGAGAAAAGAAAACATGCCTGAAGTCAAGCGACATAGCCTTGTAAAACCGAATATCAATACGCCCTTCCATATTGACTTTGATTGGTGGAAGAAAAGCGAACGTGACTGGCATGTTTATTTGCGTTCTCTTTTGTGTGCAGAGCATCGAGAAGCCTTTGCCAATGTGGAGGAGGGGCAGACGATTGATTGGATCGATCCCGTCACCGCCGAAGTCAAGCCGGTGGAAGGGGTCCAGAACGCGTTGATGACCCACTGCGTAAAACAGCCCGAATTTATCACAGGTCAAACAGCAGTGGTGGAGGCAATTTTCCGGCTTTTCCTTGCGAATGGGAATATCCCAATGTCTGCGGATGATCTTGCCTCCAAGCTGAATCGTCCGCCAGAGACGATCTTACGCACGCTGGTAGGCGCACGTGTGTATAAGGGGATAAGACCTTACAGTAATTAGCTTTTGGGGAAGATGATTTGCCTCTTTTGCACGCACGTACTACAATTGTGTTATCTGCCCCTGTAGCTCAATGGACAGAGCGCCAGCCTTCTAAGCTGTGGGTTGTGGGTTCGAATCCCGCCAGGGGCGCAGATGTAGGGGTAACGAGCACCGCCGTATCCCAGATATGGCGGTGCTCTTATTTGAAGTATGACATCGGTATACCTTAACGGGGTGGAATTATTGGAATGATGGATAGATTGGGATCATTTGTCGTATTGTGTGTTTATATCGGCTTCTTCCTTCTCACTGAGCACCAGCTTTCATCACACAGTTTATTCTGCCTTCGTGCGCTTAATCCTTTGTAATTACCCCCCTGCAGAGAACATAACAATACAAATGGGAATGAACGCTTTATATATCCAGTCAGAATCCACAACAGGAGTTGGTAATTTCTGTCATGAGATAGAGCGACCCAATAAGTTATCCATTTTGCCCAACTATGAGGCATGGTGCAGATTGATTAGCTTCCCAAAGATAGGATGCCCTTAGTTGATCGAAAGACACATCTTGACTGAAAACCTGAAAGAGAAAAAAGGCGACCCAAAGATTGCGAAGCAAATCCGAGAAAACTCCCGCGGGCCTGCGCTGACAAAAGAGGAAGTTGAAAGAGATATTACCCATCGTTCGTTTGGGGAGATAGATGGAAGTGGGGATTTTGCGACTGCGGAGCAGATTGAAAAACGGGGAGGCACGAATTGCATATAGGGATCAATGTTTTGTAATCATGATTGTGACATTTGTCACTTGGATATGTAAATAAAATAGACAATAATCTATTTGTTAGACGGAATTCAATATTAGCATATTGATAACCAATATTCCTTGTCTTTAGCAGTTTGTCGGGAATTCCACAAATATCTCGTTTGAGCAGTAAATAACAATCAGGGGCAGGTTCCTGGTTGCAGACAAAATCAGGAGGCGTCATGTTTGCAGTAAAACCAAGGATGGGTACCGCGTTTCGCATATTGTTGATCGCGGTCATTTTATTCAACGCGTTGACATCCACGGCGGTCTTCGCAAAAACATCTCCTGCTCAAGATATTAAATCGACGGAAACACCAACACAAATAACCAGTGAAACACCCACTCCAGAGTCAACACCAACCTCGGCGGATAGTGAAACACCGACGTTGGAACCAACCGACACACCTACAGAAACGCCAACTCCCATTGCTGAGATGGCGACCCCTATCGTCCAACAGATACAGCATACCACCACTGACCCTACAAATGTTTCTCAGCAGTTCAAGGATGAGATACCTACCCTTTCGCTTTATACAAACCCCGATTTTGTTACGCCGGGTGGGAACCTTATGCTCAATTGGGAGATTGCGGATACATCTCTTGGCAAGCACAATTTTATTTTGCAAATCAATATACCAGGAGGTTTTTCGCTTGCAAGACAAATACGAGGGCAAATTCGACGAGACCACACACACTTTAACCATCCCCATCGAGATGTTAATGGAAAGATCCATCTGAAATCAGACAACACATCAAGTGAAGCATATATTGAAGCTTTGATACTTGAAGGTGATGAAGTAATCGCCAAAGCCAGCCTGCTTGTTCCTTATAAAGAGCAATTTATACTGGATAAAGCGCGGTGGCAATATCGAAGCAAAGGGAGGCAAAATCAGACTTCAATTCCCGACGGATGCGCTGGCAGAAAAAACGAATATAAAAGTTGGAAAACCCTCCGGCGATCAAGTCCCTGCCTATCCTTATCGGGCGAACTTTTGAAATCACCGCCATGGGGAACAGAGCAAAGAGGAGTTAAAACACTTCTCAAAGAAACTTTCCATCTAGGTATCGTATGCCGATTTGGGTGTCCCGGAAGAATTGGCAGGCGACCTGCATATCTATTGGTATAACCAGGAAACAGATACATGGGTGGCGCTCCCGACCATGGTGGAAAAAGGAACGAAAACGCTCCAAGCCTTCACCGATCACTTCACAGTGTTCGATATTGACGTGAATAATTGGCAGGCATGTCACCTGCCCACAATCGATTCTTTCCAAGTATCCGGTTTTACGGGCGCGGCGACTTACTCCTATCCGATTGAAGTTCCACCTGGACCAGGCGGGTTTCAACCAAATCTTTCATTGAGTTATAACAGCCAGGTCGTGGATCAGTCCACTTTCAAGAGCCAGGCTTCATGGGTGGGTATGGGCTGGTCATTGGATACCGGCTCCATCGAACTGAATACACATGGGACGAGCACCTGGACAGGAGACGACACATATTCATTAAATGTGGGTGGGGTGAGTACTCAAATCATAGAGGATAATGGCGGTACCTACCACGCAGCGGACGAGAACTTTTGGAAGATCAACTACGATGCCACGAACAAAGTCTGGACAGTGAAGGATAAAACAGGGAACACTTATGTGTTTGAACATAAATCATCTTATCCATATCAGACCGGCTCCTGTGAGACTTCGGATGCAGCAGTGCAATGGGAGACCTATCGCTGGTCACTGACCAAGGTGACGAATATTTTTGAGCAGGAGATCGTTTATACCTACGAAGACCAGCTTCACACACTTGAACTATACAAGTCAGTGGGCGGGCAGTGCGATACAGTTAAATGGGATGCGGTTGCCGCCACCTACCCCGATACGATCACCTACGCCAACGGCCAATACCGCGTGAACTTTAATCGGGAGGAGACATTGTTCAACAATAGAACAGATTATCCCGATGAGTGGGAGTGGTCGAACCACCCGGACAACGACGGTGCTTTCCATATTTTCGAAAGATATCGACTGAAAGCCATAGAGATTCAATACAACACTGGTACAAAATTTGAGACCTTCCGCCAATATAATTTTACTTATGCGGATGACGCAGATTCGGATATTATTTTCCCCGGCCAGACCTGGAGCGCCGGGGGCAAGACCTCGACACTGAGATCGGTGCAACAATTTGGAGTAGGAGGTGCAAGTTCTTTACCCGCTGTCACCTTCACATATGATAACCTTCACCTGACGGATGCCGATAACGGTTACGGCGGCTCGGTTGCATTTGTGTACGAGAACACCCCGTGGTATTACTCGAATAACGCACGTGATCTCTATACCACTGTGGTTAATTTCGGGGTTACGGGTTATCCATGCTATGGTGGTGTTCCCGTTTGGTTCGCCCGCCCGGGGAGCACGGTAGCTTGTGGCACGGGTCAGTATCCGCCGCTTAGTGTACTGGGGTCTGTCTATACACCGAATATCCAAAACTCAATCTGGTCGCCGTATGGCATGCAACGAAGCCTGGATCTGATACGGCCCGGCGGCATGTACAAACTGTCCGCAACCATCAATGCACAAGGTAACACAATGGACGTTCATCTATATGACGGGATTAACGATGATCCCTATGATGAAGAAGGCTTCAAGCGGCTCCAACTATTATGTCCAATTATCCAAAGATGCAACGACCGTCCAGCCGGTCATCGAGGCGACTGGCAGTTCGAACCCCGCCCTGGTCTCGTATTTCAAATTCGAATTACTGACTTCGGTATATCGTGTGAAAGAAAAATGGATCTATGCATGGGAATGGGCATGAATATAAGACCGCCTATTCCTACACGGACAGCAACGGCAATGACACTGCCCGCGTCAATGACCGTACACTTTCACCGAACAGCACCTGTGATCCTGGGACTCCCACCTGTTACGATTACGTTGAAACATTCTCCGAGTTCCGGGGGAATGCTCAGGTAACGGAAACCAGACCGGACGGTCAGAAGACCATCACCCAGTTCTATCAGGATGACATTAAGAAAGGCAGCTCAATTTCGGTGACGAGCAATGACGGTTCGGCAAATCTCTCGCGTGTAGATTACGTTTACTCCTCGACTGCCCTGCCTGTGAAAACCTATACCGCCTGCAATGGCTGTCCGGCTTATTTGGGTGTGAACCGAAACTGGCTCTATACCGATTATGAAACCACGACGATCTATGGCAGTGTAACAGCCTCGACACGCGTGGATTACACCTATGAATCAACCTACGGTAACCTGACCACCCAGGCAGACCAATACCTCAGCGGCTCGACCTGGGCGAACTACCGGAGTACATCATATTATTATTGGCCCAAGGATACATCCACCCGTTATCTGGTCGCCCTGCCCGGCAAGACCAAGGTTCTCGATGGCGGCGGCAATGTACTGGGGACGACTTTGTATCTATATGATGGGAATACAGGCGACCACCAGACTGCGCCCACTGATGGCAAACTCACCACGGTTCGCACCTTGATGCAGAATGGAAACGAGTACAGTCAGGTCTCTTACACCTATGACGATTGGGGGAATCGTACCAGTGTGACATCCTATGGTGATTACGGCGCTTGGAACGCCAGCCCAACAACAGGCACACTAGCCACCACATACACCTGCTATGGAGGAGGCGGAACTTTGGGCGGGACGGCTTGCGACGACGATGGATACCATACTTATCCCTTATGGACATCCAACGCGTTGTCACAAATCACAGCCTGGACGTACGATTATCTCCTTGGTGTACCGCTTACAGAAACCGACCCAAATGGGGCGGAAACCACAGCTGAATATGATGGCTTTGGCCGTATAACGCATCTCCATCGCCCAGACCCAATAACAGGTGACGCTCAAGTTTACGGCTTCATTGACGATTGACTATCAGGATTCTCCCCTTCAAAACCACCCTCACACAAAAGATAGATGCCACACAATCCTATATTATCACCCGTCAATATGATGGTCTGGGCAGGCAGACAAAACAGGTAAGCGGGGGGGCAATTGTAGATACGAACTATGTGAATCCAACGCAAACACAACAGAGTACACCTTATTTTACAGGCGAAACACCTTCGTATACCACTACAACCGTGGAGCCAACCGCACATACCACCACTGTGATCGCTCCCGATGGCACCAGCAGCGTCACAACCACTGATGGACTCCTTGCCACTCTCACCGATGCCAATCAACACACGACCACGACCCTCAGTGATATGTGGGGACGCACCCAATCCGTCATTCCACCCACGGGACCCAGCCTTACTTATACCTATGACGAACTAAACCGTTTGAAAGAAGTGAAGCGAACTGGCGCCGCTAATGATACAGGTCCGGGCACGAATGGGCTGATTTCCTGGTGGAGCATGAACGAGACCGGCGGCGCTCGCAATGACAGCCACACTACGGCAAACAATCTGACAAACTATAACACGGTGGGCTATGCTGCTGGTTTGAAAGGCAACGCCGCGCTCATTACCCCAGCCAGCCTCCAACGTCTGACCCGGAACGATAACGCCAGCCTGAGCACCGGCGATATTGACTTTACACTGGTTGCGAATGTGTATTTGAACAGCACCACCAACACTATGGTCATCGCCAATAAAGGCGATAAGGCTGATCAAAATAAACGCGATTACACGTTGTATTATGCCGGGGGCGCTTTTGGCATGCGGGTTGGGAATGGAACCACAAGCTCTGCCGTGACTAGTACCGGGACTCTCTCTGCCGGGCAGTGGTATACGATCATCGCCTGGCACGATTCCGTCAATAACACGCTCAATATACAGGTCAATAACGGAACGGTAAACACAGTTAGTTATTCCGGCGGCGCGATGGATACGACCTTCCCGCTTTCCATTGGCGCACACTTTGACGGTACGTATGGTTTGAATGGGCGCATTGACGAGGTGGCATTCTATAAACGTGTACTTACTCCCTCCGAACGGACATGGTTGTATAACGGCGGTTCGGGGCGGAGTTATGCCGAACTGACCCCACAGTCGGGTTCAACCACCACCACAACCATGACCTACGACAATGCGGGACGCAAGAAATCCATGGTGGACCCCGATATGGGGACCTGGACTTATACCTACGACGCGCTCAATAACCTGAAAACCCAAACGGACGCGCGCAGCTGCATGTTGACAATGGGGTACGATTTACTGAACCGACTTACGAGTAAAAATAGTTCAGGCGCAGGATGCGGCACACAAGAAAGCAGCTCCTACACGTACGACTTGGGCGCGAATGGCAAGGGATTACGCACCAGCATGACCGATGCGTCAGGTTCATCCGCGTGGACTTATGATACGCGCGGACGCATGCGCTCGGAGAGCAAGGTCCTTACCGGCGCAGGCAGTTCAATACTTCCTGGACGTATAACGCCGCGGATATACCTATTGCGATGACCTACCCCGACGGCGAAGTGGTCAATTACGAATATAATGATCGTATGTTGTTGGATAAAGTATACAACTTAACAAGTACCTATGTCGATTCCACCACCTACGACTCAGCAGGGCGCATGGATGTACGAACCTTTGGCAACAATACACAGACGGATTACGACTATTACTCCTGGAGCACAGCAGGGCGGGCGCTTGCAAACCCTCAAGTCGGGCACATCGGGCAGTCGCCACGGTCATTGCAAAACCTGAACTACAACTATGACGCGGGCGGAAATATCTCGAGACTCCTTGATTATATTGGCGGTCCCAAACCAAACCTTTGGCTACGATGCACTCGACCGATTGACCAGCGCCACGGAACGGGCGGCTCGACCGGGCATATAACTGAAACATACACTTATGATTTTAGCCACCGGAAATCTGGCGAGTAAAGCAGGGGTAACCCTGCAATACAATAACGCCAGTCACACGAACATGCCGTCGACAAATGCTCGGAAGCAAAAGTATAGTTACGACGCAAACGGCAGTCAGACCACGCGCATAGTGAACGGGCAGACACTCAACTTGAGTCTATGATGCGGAAAACCGCCTGGTGTCCGTTTCCGAAGTGCAGGTAACCACAAGTTTTGTTTATGATGGAGACGGTAGTCGCGTCAAATCCACCATCAACGGAACCTCGACGTACTTCATCGGCGCGCATTACGAAATGACAGGTTCCACGGTTACCAAGTATTACTTTGCCGATGCACAACGCATTGCCATGCGGAAATACACAATTCCTCAATCCATGAGCGTGGAATATTTGTTAAGTGATCATCTCGGCTCGACCAGTATTACCACCGACACCAGTGGAGCAAAAATCTCTGAGATGAGGTATAAGCCTTGGGGAGAGATCAGATATTCATGGACAGCGTCCCAATCCACGACACCCGCCTATTCGCTGGCGAAGTATACTTTCACGGGACAATATTCCTACATGGACGACCCATCCACAACCGGTATCACTGAAGGCTTCGGGTTGATGTTCTATAATGCAAGGATGTACGACCCTGCTTTAGGAAGATTTACCTCTGCCGATTTGATCATCCCCGGCGGCGTGCAGGGACTGGATCGCTACGCGTATGTCAACAACTCACCGGTCAATTTTACGGATCCCAGTGGGCATAAGGAATGCGATCCTGAGTTTGGTTGCGAAACTACAAACAACATTAGTAACCCAGATCCTGTCTGGTTAAGTAGTGCATCACAGGCTCTCATACAATTTTCCAAAGAAGTGAATTCTTCCTCCTCAACAAGTAATCGAAATGGGCGTTTCACATGAAATAGTTGGATGGGCATTTGACGAACATAAAACTAGAATTTTTATGTTCAACATTTTCGCAACCGATATGTTTGGTACGCCAACGAAAACTGTGGTGGAAATACAAATTCATATAATTGTTTTCTCAACTTTGTTACTAGCAACTATCAAGCTGTTTTTAATAAGTTTTGTGAAGAACTATTACAGAAAATGGAAATTTCAATGATTTTAACAGAAAAGCGAAACTTGGGGAAAAACTTATACAGATGCAGCGAATCAAGTATTTGATGATTTTTGGACATCATTAAACTTGAACTATTCGCCAACTGATCCAAAATATAGCGATCAAGCTTTCAATACTGGAGTTTTTCCCAAAGATCAATTGAACGATGCCATGAAAATCAATAAGGTCCCGGACGGAAAATTCAATTCTTATTTCTTGTCGTTTGATAAGACAGCTTGTGGCGGGACTACAAGTTACTCTGTTATATTGTCCGGTGCTGGCGCGATCAATACATTTTAGATCTAAAAAATACTGGGCTGTAGAGTTACAGACTGTTAAAAATATGTGCCTGAAAGGAAAACACATGAAATATATCGTCATAACCATATGCTTGATACTTTAATTAGAAGCATGTACATCGAATGCAGAAATAAAGGAAGCGACTTCTACACCAGAACTAACTATACCAGTTACCCTCTCCAACGTTAAGCCTGCAACGGCTATTCAAGATGACCCCGCTGAACGATTGCACTAAATAACGCTAACAACGAAAAGAAAGATGTAAATGGCTTATCGTTGCTTGATAATAGTTATCTTGGCACTTATAACTTTATGGATTTGAAAACAATGATAATAACAAAGATACCAGAACAAACGGGGAAACAATATCTCCTATTATTAGTCCTGACCGGAAGAATTTAATTGGTGAGGTCTGACGGAGAATGCAATTACATTCTTAGGACATCAAAACAAATTCTGAGCAAAATACCTAGCCAGGGAGATTGGGTAATGAGACAATGGTTGGATAATCAAAGGGTGGTAATATTGACCCTGCTTCCACCTCATGACGTTATGATTATGAATACTTTTACAGGGAATATAGAAAAAGTTTCTCCCCATCTAAACAATCCATTTGCTATACATCGTGGTGGTGAAGAAAGCTTAGTTCCATTAACCATAAATCAATCTCTGAGTAAAGTTCTATATTATGATGAGCTTTCTGGAGGCATATTAGTTCTATGGGATATAAACAAAGAAAAAGAGTTGATTTCATTACCCTATAATATCAATGCCGCTGTAAGTTTTTCTCAGAAGTCTTGGTCACCAGATGGTCAAAGATATTTAGTTACTGCGTCAGGTAATAGTAATCCTATCTCAAATGCCTTGTTTAGCTTAGGGAAGATGGCAATTTAACCCAGTTAACTTTTTATGACCAACAATATCCCTATGCAAAAATTGTAGCTCCTGTCGGAGTCCTGATAACCAGCATATAGCTTTTTGGGTGAAAATTGGTGTTACAGCCGATGCAAACCCTGATGAGCTGTCACAATATCTGGCAATAATGGATATCCTGACAATGGAAACAAAAATATATTGCCTAGCTTTTAGTACCCCAGAATACCCAGCCTTCCCTGTCATTTGGAGATCCGGACGGTCAACAGTTGGTTGCTAATACACGTACAGAGCAAGGTGTCATTGAGCCTGTTATTATTGATTTGCCCAACTTAACAAAACCAAGATTAATACCCAAAATAGTTGGGTTGATGGCTGGATGTTGCCATGATAAAAATTCTTGCTCAATTGTGAAAAGGAATTCTGAGTTAGTGTAAACCAAAGCTCAACATTATCAAAAAAGTACCGAAGCTTTAGTTGGTGGGTTTGTTTTCAATTGAACAAATTATTTACTTATCCCCTCAATACAAATACCCCGTCCCACGCACGTTAACAATGGGGTATAAGCGAAGGGTTCCTCTATGATGGTGACGGTAACATGGTCAAGAAGATCCACCCAGATAATAGTAAGACCATCTACGTGGGCGGAACATTCCACACTCCTTGATTTGTTGGCGGGTCCTCAAACGCAAACCTTTGGCTACGATGCACTCGACCGCTGACCAGCGCCACGGCAACGGGCGGCTCGACCGGGCTATATAACGAAACATACACTTATATTTAGTCACCGGAAATCTGGCGAGTAAAGCGGGGGCAACCCTGCAATACAATAACGCCTCACACGTTCATGCCTGACGAATGCCGGGAGCAACACGTACAGTTATGACGCGAACGGCAGTCAGACCACGCGCGTAGTGAACGGACAGACCTTCAACTTAAAGTTATGATGCGGAAAACCGCCTGGTGTTTATCGCGGGTGCGGTAACCACAAGTTTTGTTTATGATGGAGACGGCGCGTCAAATCCACCATCAATGGGATAACGACTACCTTTATCGGCGGTCATTTTGAGATCATCAGGAAGCACCGTCACCAAATACTACTTCGCCGGAACTCAACATGTCGCCATGCGGAAATATACCGTCCCGCAATTCATGGCAGTGGAATACTTGCTCGGCGATCATCTCTGGCTCAACCAGCATCACCACCAATCCAACGGAGCAAAAGTCTCTGAAATGAGGATAAACCTTGGGCGAGATCAGATACTCATGGGCACATCCTGAATCCACAACGCCCGCCTACTCGCTTTCCAATTACATGTTTACGGGACAATACTCCTACATGGACGACCCCTCCACAACCGGTATCACCGAAGGCTTCGGGCTGATGTTCTATAACGCAAGGATGTACGATCCTGCGTTAGGGAGATTTACCTCTGCCGATACTATCATCCCCGGCGGCGTGCAGGGATATGACCGCTACGCCTACGTCAACAACTCGCCGGTCAATTTTACGGATCCCAGCGGGCATAAGTGTGTGAGTGAAGGACCGGGTTATCGCTACGAAGAGCAACGGCACGCCATCACTGGTTCGGGCAGTCCTGCCAACACGGGTAACTCATCAGGCAATGGTGGTGGCGGTGGTGGTAATGGAGGGAACGACGGTGGCGGTGATGGTGGCGATTCCCTGGAAAACATTATTGTTGATGCCTTTTATAATAATCCTTTGGGTGGCAGTAGCAGTGGATGTAATACTTGGATACTCTGGAACGGCAGTAGTCTCTGTCACCAAAATTCGTATGAACCACAGCCAATTTGCCTTGGGGTATTTCAATGTTCACCAGAGGAACAACAGAAGTATGCTGAACGTTTCCAGTACCCTGGTCAAATGCCATGGAATCCAGTCGTAAACGGTGCGGATCGTTCTGTCGTGGGTGGTGATTTTTTCCCGAAAGGTTCTGAGGAATATAAAATAGTGCGGTTAGGGTACAAATTGAAGGTTCGACAATGACGAATATTACATATCCTACACATATATTATACAATGGACATATCGCTAGAACAATTTCTGATGGGTACATCACTACCAATGGTCAAGGAACAAATAGGAACATTTGGATAGCCGCAGCGAATCAGTATGGCGGTCCTGTTGCTTTTGAAACTCTGGATACTACAATGCTGGTCTTCACTACAGCAGATCAATTGTCAGGCGGGGCTTTGATAAACTTAATGAACGGGACACTTTAACTTAGATTGAAGATCTGCGAGGAGTGATAATTCTATGTCAGCCAAATCTATAAAATTGATTTTGATTGTGTGCCTGTTTTGGGCTCTAATGCGTATGTAGCTTGGGATGAATCAGTACATTCCCTCTTATAAAGAGGGGCTATTTAAGCTAGCCAAGTAAATGGGGCTGTAAAAAGTTTGAGAATAACGATGAGCGTGAATTAGCGCGAGGGAACTTTTTACTCAATTGGAAATCGATGGAAAACATTTCCACTCAACCTGTCATTATCTTCATAGGTTCCCCCAAGAAACTTTAATCCTTGTTGCAGATACGGTGATAAGTTCCACATAAGCACTAGTGATGTCCCGAATTCCCCAGAAAAAAATCGTTATCGGTTATTATAAGAAGAATCAACCCCAACTCCCCTGAAGACTGTCGATGAATTATTTAATGACCTCAAAAGTTCTCTCGGCGAATTTCCGAATTGACGATTATTGAAGATCCATAAGCATAGGTCCTCGTACCGACATTACCCATCCCCCGCACACGCGTACTCCCGTCATCGACTGCACGCTGACGATGCGGTCTAATATTCCTACAGGGAAGACCCCTAAAATCCACGGCATCAGCCACCGAAGGTTTCGGTCTCTCTTCTACGGCGCAAAGATTACGATCTAAAGAACAGGTTTACGGTCACCAAATATTACTTTGCCGATGCACAACGCATTGCCATGCGGAAATATACCATCCCTCAATCCATGACCGTGGAATATTTGTTAAGTGATCATCTCGGCTCGACTAGTATCACCACCGACACCAGTGGAGCAAAAATCTCTGAGATGAGGTATAAACCCTGGGGAGAGATCAGATACTCTTGGACAGCGTCCCAATCCACGACACCCGCCTACTCGCTTTCCAATTACACGTTTACGGGACAATACTCTGACAGTTACATTAATCTTGCTTTGGTATAGCTCTCGGCACTATGACCCCGAACTCGGACGTTTCATTCAGCCAGATTCCATTGTACCGCTTGCCTCGCAAGGCGTGCAAGCTTGGGATCGTTACGCGTATGTCAATAATTCGCCAATCAATTACACCGATCCAAGTGGACATGATTGGAAATGTACAGGAGCAAATCAGGATCATTGCTACGACGATGGGAAGGGTACACGAAGTGGTATGGCTCTTCCGACTTCCGACTATGTTAATGAACTAGCGAGAAAATATGAAATTAATTTGGCACCGGGAGATAAAATGGGTGTTTGCAAAATCAATTGTAGATGGTAATGGCCCTGCTTATGGGTGGACGCCAGATAAACCAAATGACCCCTATAAGGATGCAAGCGGAACACAACATGAAGCCGATGACTCATCTGTATTTATCACCGGTGACCTCTTCAAAAGTAGTGATAACTTGGACCTTGTTGCTGGTATCATGGCACATGAGGCTACTCATTCCTGGATCGAATATAAAATAGAATTAACTGGGCAGATAAGAAACGAGACAGATCTTACTTTGGCTGCTGCTGAGGAGGCATCTGCGGATCTGGTAGCTATAACAGGAATTGGAGATCTGACAGGTATTCTTGATCAACATAAGCGGGATCAGTTACATAATGTAAGTTGGAACGATCCACGGATGAACATTTAAGTATCTTGAAGATTATTACGGGATTGATTTCTCTGACCTATACCTTCTCGTTTATACAAGGTGAAACATGCGAAACATCCATAAGAATGTCATGCTTGCTTTTTTAGGCCTATATTCGGTGATAGTGGTATCTTGCCAGTACGCAGTAAGTAATTCGGATCATTCACCTTCCAATGGACCATCACCAATGGTTTCTTCGACACTTCAATCATACAAAACTCCCATTAGTGTGTTTGAGTATCCAGATCAGGTGACCGATGGAAAATTGATACTTTCTATCGAACTGGTCAATAACGACTGCTTCCAGGCGAATAAACCAATTCCAATAACATTGACTATCCGTAACCTAACTAACCAGGTTTTGACCATACCAGCTAATTTTTCTGTCGCTGCAAACAGAAGAGGAAATGGTGGCAACCTAATTCCATATATCACAACATTAGATGGAACAGATGTGTTGTCACTATCAGATCATCAACTGGTAGATGTCTTTAGAACATCACCTGATACCTACATGAGTATTCCAGCAAACGAGGGCGTTGAACATGAAATTGCATTCAATTTTCCTCAAGATCTGGTGATATCAGAAACATCTGAAGGTTATCAACTCGCTACTCCAACATCTGGTAAATACTTTGTCAGGCTAGTTTATTCTGAATCTGAACAGAGCAGTGATATTTGGAGTGGTGCGATAGGATCAAACCAACTTGAAATTTGCATAGTTAATCGATGATCATTTCTCCACACAAAAAGACGAACCAAACTGGAAGTAGTTCAGTCCGTCTCTTATGTGGGGGTGATGAAATTATACTGCTACTGTGTCTAATGGGGCAGTCTGTACCTTAACATCTTCCAATAATCCTAACCCTTCCCGCAAGGCTCTCACGATCTCTGTTTGCGCGGGGTTGAGCAAACCGTTGCGCAGTGCATCGGTGAGTGCGATCAATTCTCCAAGGCTTGGCGTTTCCTTCGCTGCATCTTCGGGCAATGCAAGTTGCCTTTCCACCTTGTTCATGGCAGAGTAATAATCCGCTGCGAGCGTGCCATCATAGAGGCCGCGCATATCCCAATGTCGTGTCGATCTGCTTATGTCCCAGGATCATCTGCACACTTAACACGGCGCGCACCTGCGTTCAACAACAGCGTTGCACATGAATGCCTGAGCTGGTGGGGCGATGCCTTAACCCCACAACGCAATCCGTATGTCTCCAATTTCTTGAAGCAATAGGTGCGGCATAGTGGCACATGGCGGAAAACGAACACGTTTTCGGGCAGGGCACTGGTTTGTCCACGCACCGCCAGATATGACCGTAATGCGCTCAAAACGGCGTCGTCCAGGTAGATATAGCGGTCTTTGAGCGCCTTGGATTGCTCGATGCGCAGGCGCTTCGCATCCCACTCGATGTCGCTGCAGCTTCAAATGGCGGACTTCACAGGTACGCAACCCACAATGCAGCATCAGCAGGAACCAGGCTTGATCGAGACGACCAATCCTGCGATGTCCCGCGTGAGGCGAATTTGCCTGCGCTTGAATCGTCGCTTGCAGTTTTCGCAACTGCTCCACAGGCACATCCTTCGGCATCCGCCAACCGGCCTTCAACGGTTCCACCAACAGGAAGCGTTCGCAGACTGCGCGTTCCAATCCGCGCAGGAAAGACACAAAGTGTCTCAACTCAGACAGATCGCTGTTCACCGAAACAGGTTTGATCACTGCTTCCAGGCGCGCATCCAGAAACGCAAACCAGACTTGCGGCGTGAGATCGCAGATGTCTTTCAGTCCTTTATGTTCCGCCATCCAGCGTAAAGGAATGCCCAAAGCGATACAACGTGTCGCGGCTGCGTTCCCAGCGATGTTCGAACTTCCAATTGCGCTGGCAATGTTTGAGAAACTCCCGCATGTCATCCTGCAATTGCGGCGAGAGCGACCCAATGGTGTATGCCCACGGCAATTCCTTCTCCTCCTTCGGACGATGACAGCGTAAGCGAATGATACTCCGCAAGTTTGAGCAGACCCTTGCGATAATCCGCCTGCGTGCCTGTGTGCGCTCGCTTTTCGCTAAATGTCCGCGCACACGCTCGAGATCTTCCTCGGGATCAATCGTCCAATACGGTTTGCGTAAATACCCGATTGCCATCCGCATTGCCGCGCCATAGATGTTCAAGGCGGAAGGACCATATCCGTTTTCTTTGAGCCAATTGCGAAAGCCACCATAGAAGCCCTTGTTCTCCTCCGACCACTCTTTGAAACGTTGAATGGCAAGATCTTTCAGTGGCGGGCTCTTGAAGTGAAAACGACGCCCGTGAAAACGACGTGTGCGTGTCATCGCTCCACCTCCAGCGGCAGTTCCGCATGATCTCCTCCATCGCCGCCTGATAATCCTCTTGCGCCTGCGCGTCTGAAATGTGCAGATACACCTCGGTGCTCTTCAGCCGCGCATGACCAAATAAACGTTGCATGGATGTGACGGGCACATGTGCTTCGGTGAGATGTCTGCCAAATGTGTGCCGGAACTGATGACATGTCATCCATAATCCTGCCTTACGGCAATAGCCTTGCCAAACGACCTGTATGCCAGTGCACAGAGAGTCTCTTGCCAAAACGATTGACGAACACCGCTTCGCTCTTGACCCTGGGTCTGTTTGTGAGCCACAGTCTGCAACGCCGCCTGAAGCCTGTGACGAAAGATACGCCACACGTTCATAACTGCCCTTGCCATGCAGCCACACACGTGGCAAACTGCCCGATGACGGTTCGAGATACAGATCGTTCAAGGAGAGATGGCGCACTTCACCCACCCGCAACCCGCACCTTAACATCAACAGAAACATGGCACGGTCGCGCACATTGGTAATGACTGCAAACAACGCTTCGAGCACCTTGTCCTCCACATCGCGCGGCAATTTCTCTCCCGGACGAATGAAATGTCGTTTTGGAATGACAGGATTGGTTGGCGCGTTCTCGTCCTGCATGATGAGGAATTGATAGAACGACCGCAGCGTGCACAACCTGCGGTTGATCGTGCCAATGGCATGACCGATCTTCTGCGAATGCTCGATGAAGGCGTCGATGTCCTGCACCTTCACTTCCATGCACGACTTACCCAACCATGCGAAGAACAACCGCAAATCACTGCCATAATGCACGGCAGTGCTGGCGTGCGGCGACTTGCGCCTCAGCCAACTCACGAACGACTCGATTTCTGGTAACATGGGAACTACCTCCTGATAGTGGATTTGGAAATGAAACTTGTCCGGTTTCGAGTTCCAGATTACTACCAGGAGTCTTTCACGACAAGCCTAAAACTTATGCGAAGTTAATGTAACTACATGGACGACCCCTCCACAATCGGTATCACCGAAGGCTTCGGGCTGATGTTCTATAACGCAAGGATGTACGATCCTGCGTTAGGAAGATTTACCTCTGCCGATCGATCATCCCCGGCGGCGTGCAGGGATATGACCGCTACGCCTATGTCAACAACTCGCCGGTCAATTTTACGGATCCCAGTGGACATAAGTGCGTGAGTGAAGGACCGGTGATTGCACCACCACGACTACGGCTGGCACGCAGATCCCGATCAATGGCTCAGGCAATGGTGGTGGCAATGGTGGAAATGGAGGTACTAGTGGCAATGGTAACGGCGGTGGGGGTGGTGGAGGTAATGGCGGGAATGGAGACGAAGATGGTAAAGATAATGCCCAACCGAGGGACAACGATGATTTTGGTCCACACCCAGTATGTCTTGATTTGCCATGAATAGATTGTACTGAAACAGAAGTAGCGGGTTATATGTCTCAGTTCCAATACCCAGGTCAGTGGCCCTTGGAGTCCTGTTGTTAACTGGGGAGAATTACAATGTTGCGCCCGCAGAGTTTTGGCACATTCCGACTCCTCTATGTTATATAGGAATGTGTGATAGTGGTGCGATTTTAGTAGATATTACTAATAATGGTTTGACACTCACTAATATTACACAAACCTCACATATATTTTATGTTGGAGATGTTGAAAGAACTGCATCTCAATATGTTTCTGGTAATTGGTCTGTTGCAACACATGGTCAAGGGACGAATGATGGTTATGGCATACTTCCCGGTCCTGCCATTGATTATGTTAATCAGGAGGTGGGACCAATTGTATTCGGGGTCATGGATGTTCAGATGGTTACCTATACTACAATAGTTGAGACGGAGCAATATATATCAGGCTTTTTGCCTTAACAGGAAAGAATATCAGGCGAGACTATGTCAACCAACCGTGCAAAATTGATTACAGCCAATCCTTAAGCTTTTTATTGTGTATATTCGGATGTATAGGGATAGCGAAGCTTTCTAAAAAAGATTTGGAAGGTCAAGCACCAATACGGACACTGATAATAACAATTGATCCGATTTAGCGAGATGTATTTTTTACTCAGATGCAAAAATTTGCCGATAAGCATACCATCAAGATAGTAATACGCGATGCGTGGAGAAAAAGTAGGACCAAGTGGTAAAGGTTTCTTTGTTGAGATGCATCGGAGCGACATCAAAATACTTGCCGTGGGCGAACCTAAGCACCAACAATGATTTCTATCTATTTCTATGATGAGGACTCTGCCCATCCAGTATCTAACGAGACTGTTGATGATTTGTTCAGTGAATTCTTAGGAGTTTTATCAGTGAAATTCCAAATGTAACGATTACAGAAGAGAGGTAGTCTCGACACTAAATTTTCGTGGAAAGAAAGTGTTTCTACTTATCTCCTTCATACAAATACCCCGCCCCGCACACGCTGACGATGCGGTCGGAGAGCAAAGGGTAGGCTTCTAGTTTGTCCCAATGTTCGGCATATATGGCGCAGGTGGCTTATCTATTCACTCGTTGTTGCTAACCTACATCTAACTCGCTTACGGACAATCCTCACGAGTTTCTCTATACTGCCCCTGGCGGAAAAGAACATGATACAGCAGAGTCCCCAATCCACCGTCTATGCGGCTCACAGCGCAACAAACACATTTTGGAAACTGTCCATGCTTATGATGGGATTTTGCGTTTCTCTCAAATCCAACGCCTGTTCTTTACTGGCAAGAGTCAAACCGAACAACGTCTCAAGTATACGTTTCATTTTCCTGGGCAAAATACAGGTCCACCGCGCCTGGAGAATCATCCAGAAACCCGAGGAAATGTTGAAGTACTTGGGTAACCCTCCCATAAAATCATACCAAGTGAAAGTGGAAAACTCATGGCAAAATAGAGCCAAGAGAGAGCCACATGAAGAAATCAAAGTTTTCAGAAAGCCAGATCGTCAATATCCTGAAAGAAGCAGAATTTGGGGTAGCACTCGAAGATTTGATCCGCCAACATGGATTTAGCAAAGCCTCATTTTACAAATGGAAATCCAAATACGGCGGTATGTCAGTTAGCGAATTGAAACGTTTGAAGGAACTGGAAGAAGAAAACCGCCGCTTGAAGCAGATGTATGCAAACTTAAGTCTGGAACATGAGGCGCTCAAAGATGTTATCGAAAAAAAACTCTAAAGGTGGAAGAGCGACGCAAGCTGGCAAGATGCTTGATGGATGAGCATGATTTGAGCGAGAGGCAAGCCTGCCGAGCTGTCCACTTGAATCGTTGTACCTATCGCTATCGCTCCAAGAAAACCGATGATCATGAAATCGAGCAGGAATTGCAGCACTTGGCAGAAAACCAGCCGCGCTGGGGTTGCAAAAAGATGACCGATTACCTGAGAAATCATGGTCATCGTTGGAACCATAAGAGAATTCGCAGGGTCTACCGCAGTTTGGGGCTCCACTTGCATAGAAAGCCCAAGAAACGACTGGCTGCCAGAACTGCACTGGCACTTGCGGTACCAGCACAATCTGACTTGACCTGGTCTCTGGATTTTATGAGTGACAGCCTTTCGAATGGTCGAGCAATTCGTACTTTGAATGTTATTGATGATTACAACCGCGAGGCCTTGTGGATCGAAGTCGATACCTCTCTGCCAGCTGAACGCGTGGATACGAGTTTTGGAAAACCTCCTGCTTTGGCGAGCTATCCCAAAACAGATCCGCATGGATAACGGTCCGGAGTTGATCTCAAAACGACTGAAAGGCTGGGCGAAAGAAAAACAGATTGAACTCCTTCATATCCAGCCAGGCAAACCTGCGCAAAATGCTTATATCGAACGGTTCAACCGCACGTTTCGTGAAGATGTCTTGGATGCATATCTGTTTGATGACCTACAGGAGGTGCGTGAGATCACACAACAATGGCTGGAGCAATACAATGCCATTCGTCCGCACGAGGCTTTACAGGGTTTGTCACCCCGCCAATATGCAATTCAGAACACCTGAGTTTGTCTACTTATCTTTGGTATATAAAATGGGTACTTGACACTTGCTCAACTGAAGAGCCGTGGTGGGAGTGATACTGCGTCGACTGTTAACAATATCGTTGACCCATTGGTAGAGAACATGAATTGCATCAGCAAGTTTGCGCTGGGTTAAATCTATTGGGTTGAGAAATTCCACCAGAAATATTTCGCCTGGGTAGGCTGGCGTTCTGTTGGTATACAGATCATTTTGTCTTGCTCCTGTAAACGTAATCTACTTCGATGGTGATTTTGGTATTCTTCAGATTCCCATGTTGAGTCAATCTTTATATGATATTATCATCCACGGTCGATATTGAATGTCGTGAAAAACACTGATAAAAAAGTAGGACAATAGTAGGGCTGAAAGAATAAAACTTTTTGGAGAGATTGGAAATATTGGAGCAAAAGCCCTGATTTAAGCGGAAATAAAGGACATATTGGAAGTATAATTTCTATTTGACGGAATATTTATGGCGTCCCAAATTCTTCTAAGCTGTTGGTTGTGAGTTCGAATCTCGCCAGGGGCGCAGATGTAGGGGTAACGAGCACCGCCATATCCCAGATATGGCGGTGCTTTGTTTGTAGTAGGACAGAGGTATACCTTAACGGGGTGAATTTATAGGACGGATGTGAAGGTAGTGCTCATTTGACGTATTGTGTGCTTGTATTGGATATTTCCTTCTTACTGAGCAACAGCCTCTAGTGTATTGTTCACATCGGATTTTGAGTTCAATTGATCGCAGCAATAAATCCCTACCCATGTGGGTGGTTCAATGACCCACAAAAAGCCTGTACGTGTGCGAATAGTCTCTTTACCAAATATCAAAAACGTATCTCTGACCCTATGCTGGACCGAATCGATATTCGTATCAAAATCCCAAGAGTGGATTATAAAATGTTGAGCGGTAATCGGTTAGGCGAGACATCCGAGTCTATTCGCGCACGTGTCCAAGCTGCGCGGGATATACAAAAGAAACGCTTCTCAAGTAACGGCTCATCTGACATCATCTGTAATGCCGACATGCGTGTCGGGAAGATACGGCAATTTTGCAAGTTGCAGAATGTAAGTCAGAGTTCACTGTGTGTAGTGGTGACGCGGCGTAACTTATCAGCGAGAGCTTATCACCTTATCCTGAAGTTGGCACGTACGATTGCTGATCTGGCAGGGAGCGATGAGATCCAGTCCACGCATCTGGCAGAGGCGTTGCAGTACCGACCGAAGATCATGGTGTGATGACTGAAGTTTTCAGGGAAGTATATATAGAAACGGAGTTCGTGACATAAGCAACCTAACTTGTCGGGCTCATAACCCGAAGGTCGCAGGTTCAAGTCCTGCCCCCGCTATAAAATTGAGTACGAAAACAGCACTAGAGCCTATAACCCACAAGTTATAGGCTCTAGTGCTGTTACCGCTAAACTTCGGGCACTTGCGCAGAAGCAACCGTTACCAAATATCAAAAGGGAATTCAGGCCCTTTGGATCACGTAGATATTCACATCGAAGTACCAAGAGTTGATTATGAACAGTTGAGCGGAGATCGTTTCGGGAAATCGAGCGAAGCGATTCTCGAACGTATCCAAACTGCACGAGACATTCAGCAAAATCGTTTTTCATATTGCAAACTAGATGTAGTTTGCAACGCCGACATGCGCGTCGGGGAGATACGGCAATTCAGATGAATTTGTCCGCAAAGGCTTGTCGCCGCAACCTGAAATTGGTACGGACAATTGCTGATCTGGATTTCTCCCAAGAGCCGCTCCGGGGTAGGTGCCAAAGTAATGATCGAAGGAAGGGTTCTCCTGCATAATGATAACGATATGCTTGATCTTCGTCCGTGCCAGCGCGAGTTGCTGCGGGACTGTGGTGGGATTTGAAAAGGTAGTCGGAGTTGCATTTCCAGCGCAAGCCGTTAGAAAAATGATAATGACCAATAGGTTTAATATAATTCCAAATTTGTTTTTCATACTGTCTCCTGTTCTTCCAAAACAATGTGAAATTTTTTATGAAAACCCTTGCCTCATTAATCCTCCGTGTGTCTCTGCCCTCGCGCGAGAGGCCTTAAGCGTACCATAAGGTTTGCATAAAGAGAACATAAAGCCAGCCGATGAAACAACGGTTTATGATGTTATTAAGAGACAGGAGAAAAAAATGGAAATTCCTTTGCAGGCTCAAGTTTAATGTACAGATGGCATATGCGGACGTTCCGTATATGTACTGATAAACCCGGTAGTCGATAAAATAACGCACCTGGTGGTGAAAGTAGATTCGTCGAACACAGAGTATATCGTTCCAATTGATATTATGTCCGAAACCATAGCCAATACAATTCAATTGCGTTGTACAAAAGTAGAACTGGAGAAGATGGAGCCATTTATCGAAACTACATTCGTCAAACAGCAGATCGAGGCTTTGCCAACTTTTCCAGTTCACGGCGTTGGCCCTAGCCGGTGGGTTTGGTTTCCAATCCAATTGGTAAAGTTGTAGCCTTGCTGATCGACTGGTATGCAATCATCTTCGGCGTAATGTTGTTGGTTTTGCGCCTGCGCAGGCATAGTCTACACCAATAAATTCATTTAAATTTTCTGCATCACTTCCCGCAATAAACCTAACATAGACTATCGCTCACTAACCATTAACCTAAAGATTAAAGGATATAAAATGAAAAACGTAATCACAACCCGTAGGGGCGAAGTTGTTCAAAATCCCCCGATCATTACGATGCTATTCAACCGCCCGGTAGCTGCCTGGTTATGGCTCCCAATCCGTGTCTGGCTGGGCTGGCAATGGATCCATGCCGGACTGGAAAAGATCAAGAACCCTGCCTGGATGCAAACCGGCGCTGCCCTGAAAGGATTCTGGACAAGCGCAGTTAATATCCCGGCAACTGGGAATCCCCCCATCCATTATGCATGGTATCGGAACCTCCTCCAGATGTTGCTAAACGCTAATGTCTTCACTTGGTTTGCCAAATTGGTTTCAGTTGGTGAATTACTAATAGGTATCGCTTTAATTCTAGGTTTTTTTACAGGGTTCACAGCTTTCGTTGGCGGCTTTCTCAACTGGAATTACATGATGGCTGGTTCAGCCAGCGTCAACCCCATGTTTCTGGCTCTCTCTGTGCTCCTGCTCATGGCTTGGAAGGTCTCCGGATATATCGGCGTGGACTATTTCCTAGTGCCTTGGGTCGGTGGACTGTGGTCAAATGCTAAAGACAACGTTGAAAAAGAACGGTCTGATTCTCTATAGAATCCGGAACTTAGGTAGCTTGAAATAACAAGAAGAACGCCCCAAAATCTTGGGATGTTATGTAAATACCCTGTTTGGTGGTTAAATACTCATTTTGTATAAGTCATGGAGATATAAGAAAATGAAAACAAATCCTATTATGAAGTCGAATGATTACTCACTGTGGGCGGATGTTGCTGCCGGAGCAATACGAACGGCGTTCGGATTGGTCTGGGCGATTGATGCCTATTTTAAATGGCAGCCTGCTTTTTTCAATAATTATCTGAGTTATATAACGGACATTGTCAAAGGTCAGCCTCAATGGATGCTTCCTTGGTTCAATTTATGGGTGAGCGTGATCCAGCTCAATCCAAACCTGTTTGCCTTGATGACTTGCTTAATCGAAACTTCCATCGCGATTGGATTGCTGTTTGGTTTGGGCCGCAAGTGGATTTACATTCTGGGCGGGGTGTTTGCACTATTAGTTTGGTCAATACCAGAGGGCTTTGGCGGTCCTTATACGCCTGGCGCAACAGATGTTGGAGGTGGATTGATTTACGTTATAGTGTTTGTCGCCTTGATAGTCATGGACTATACGCTTGGGAGATCACCCTATAGTGTGGATTATTATCTGGAAAAGCGTTTTCCGGCCTGGCAGCATATAGTTGAATGGGCGCCTGCACAAGTGCTGGAGCAAGAGCCTCGACGCCTGACCTGGAACGTTCAGATTGTGATCATCATTGGAGTTTTGATTATGCTGGCGGTTTTCCTTGCCATCATTGGAAGTGAGTTGAATGCGGCAGCAGCACTAGCACCTCAAACCAGTATTCCCAGCCTAATTCAAATGGCTTTTCTACAACACATCCCGTTGTAAGGTAAATAGATCTTGGACAAATGAATAAAACACAACGCCATTGGAAGGAACTGATTGAACCCTGGTATTTCGTTTACGCATTACTTGGATTGGTCGCGGCAGGCTTAGTCCCGGTCCTGGTACCTCTGATCGTGAACCAGACCGGCAATGCGGGACAGGTGGGGTTAGTCATGGCGGCAGTCAGCTTGGGTGGATTAACCGCTCCGCTGTGGGGCAGTTTCGCTGATCGCTACCGCTTGCACCGTTGGTTGTTGGTTGGTGGAATGCTCACTACAACAGTAGGATTGGCGGCATTTGCTTTTACTGCACAACCTGTCATCTGGTTGTTGCTGGCTGTCATTCAAGGTTTCGGTGCCGCGGGTGCCGCAACAGTTGCCAATCTTTTTGTAGTGGAGGCTCATCCAAAGGCGGAATGGGATGAACGCATTGGCTGGTTGCAAACTTTTTACGGTATAGGTCAGGTAAGCGGCTTATTACTGGCAGGAGTTTTAACCAAAACAGATTTTCGTGTTGGGTTCCTGGTCGCGGCAGGATTAAGTGCCGTCGCGGCTATCTTGGGTTGGTCAACAACAAAGACGCCGCCAGCACAGCCCGGCATGGAGCCAGTTCTCACGCATCCGGCGAAACATACTGAATGGGTGTTCAGTTCGCCACAGCAGGCTTTTTCACCGCCCGAAGTTGGCGGGAATAAAAAAAATTGGTGCAACCCTGCGCTCTCCTTATGGCGTATTTCTTATTTTCTGGCTGTTGGCTTTTACGGGATCGGCGGCTGTCTTCTCTCAATATCCAATCCTGATGCAAAAGCTCTATGGAGTAACGCCCTCTGCATCTTCCTTTGCCTTTGCCATCATCGCCAGTCTTGGACTTACCCTTTATACCCCTGCCGGAAAATGGGCTGAAAACTACGGCACGACGCGCATTTTACGAGCATCCTTGGGGTTGCGTTTGCTTGCCCTTGTAGGATTGTTATGGTTGGGCTTCCTATCAACAAGTGGGAGGGTTGGGTTACTAGCTTTATTCGCTTTTGCTTTCGTAGTATGGGCATGGTCATTAATGAGCGTAAGCGGTACTGCACTAGCGGCGCAACTTTCACCAGTTGGAGAGGGTCAAGGTATGGGCATCTTCAACGCAGTGACCGCTATTGCAGGTGTGATCGGAGCGATGCTGGGAGGCTGGGTCGCAGGGGTTTGGGGCTACAACTCCATTGTGATCTTGGCTGTACTGGGTGTGGCATTGGGATTGGGACTCAGTTTTATGCTAAAAAAGAAAAAGGAGATTTCCTGATTATGAAAGCGATAGCGAACGTTACGAACACGTCCACCTTACATATAGTAGACCGCCCAGAACCAGACATCACGGCAGATGACGAAGTCAAACTGCGCGTACTGCGCGTGGGCATCTGCGGAACCGACCGCGAAGAAGCCGCCGGGGGACGCTCCAAGCCGCCTGCGGGTCAGAACGAATTAGTGATCGGTCATGAGATGTTCGGTAAGGTTGTAAAAATTGGAAAATCTGTCACCCGCGTTAACGTTGGAGATTTTGCCGTTTTTACAGTCCGCCGTGGTTGTGGAAAATGTTTAGCCTGCTTGATGAATCGCTCTGATATGTGTCAGACCGGCGAATATGCCGAGCGTGGAATTTGGGGCTTGGATGGGTACCAGACTGAATACGCGGTGGATAAAGAACAATACGTGGTGCATGTGCCTGCAGAATTGGAATCAGTTGGCGTGTTGTGTGAACCGCTCTCGGTTGCCGAAAAAGCGATCGATGAAGCTGTGCGGTTACAGACATCTCGCCTGCCAGATGCATCCGCCACTTTGGACTGGTTGCACGATCGTCCCTGTCTGGTAGCTGGTTTGGGACCAATCGGGCTTTTGGCGGCGCTGATTCTGCGACTGCGCGGCGCGGCGGTCTATGGACTCGATGTGGTTGATGCGGATACTGCCCGTCCAAAATGGCTGGAACATATTGGTGGACAATATATTGATGGTCGCCAGGTTCCAGCCGACAAGGTGGACGATCATTTCGGGAGGATCGATCTGATCTTTGAATCAACCGGAGTTGCCTCGCTCGAGTTTAATTTATTGGATGCCCTTGCGATCAACGGAGTATATGTGCTGACGGGGATCCCGGGCGGAGACCGACCTGTGGATATACAAGGCGCTGAACTAATTCGTGGGTTGGTATTGAAAAATCAAGTCATGATAGGCAGTGTCAACGCTGCCCGCGATCACTATCAAATGGCAGTGGATGATCTCGCCCACGCCCGACTTTTATGGGGTGATCACGTAACCCAGTTGATCACCCACCGCCACCCTTATACTGATTTTGATACGGCTCTGCACCAGCATATCCCCGATGAGATCAAAACAGTTATTGAGTGGAATTCACTTTAACTGCAACAGGAGAAAATTATGACTACAGAATCACTAGCTCCCGGATGGCCCGGCATCCTGCCGCGCTGGACTTCGAGCGCAAAAACCGGTGTTGGAACAGCTCTCAACCAAACAAGTCATGTTTGGTTTACGCTTAGTCACGGTATTTTTGATGAAATTTACTACCCGAGGGAGGATCAGGCTTGTACGCGAGACATGGGTCTGATCATTACCTCGGGGGTGGATTTTTTCTCGGAAGAAAAACGCCAGACACAACAACAGATTGAAGCGCTTGCCCCGGGCGTACCTGCCTACAAACTGACAAATACCTGTCTGGATGGAAGATACCGTATCGAGAAAGAAATCCTATCTGACCCCAAACGGGATGTAGTATTACAACGCACACAATTCACACCTTTGCAGGGGAAACTGGATGACTATCATGTTTATGTGGAGTTGGCTCCACATCTGGGAAACGAAGGTGCCAATAACACTGCCTGGATTGGTGAGTATAAAGGTGTACCCATGCTTTTCGCCGAACGACAAGGCATCGCGTTGGCGCTGGCTTGTTCCGCACCCTGGCTGAACCGCTCCGCCGGGTTCGTTGGAACGTCGGATGGCTGGCAGGATTTGAACCAGCACAAGCAGTTGACCCAAATGTATACTCGCGCTGAAAATGGCAACGTCGCGCTGACCGGTGAAGTGGACTTGCGGCAATCCGGAGGAAACTTTGTGCTTGCCCTAGGTTTTGGAGCGAATTCCTTTGAAGCCGGACAGCGCGCTTTAGCAAGTTTGTTGGATGGGTTTGAAAACGCCCGTTCGACCTATATCCATGAATGGCAAAATTGGCTAAAAACCCTGCTTCCTTTGAAATCAATAGATAATGAAAAAAATACACAAGAGCTTTACATGGTCAGCGCGGCAGTCATGCGTACGCATGAGTTGAAGCGGTTTCCGGGTGCATTGATCGCCAGCCTTTCCATCCCTTGGGGTTTTTCAAAAGGTGATGATGACTTGGGCGGTTATCATCTCTCCTGGCCGCGCGACCTGGTGGAATCTGCAGGTGGTCTGTTAGCCGCTGGCGCTCACGCCGATGCCCGCCGGGTTTTGTATTACTTGCAAGTCACACAGGAAGCAGATGGTCACTGGCCCCAGAATATGTGGCTGGATGGAAATCCTTATTGGGGCGGTATTCAAATGGATGAAACAGCCTTCCCGATCCTGTTGGTTGATTTGGCTTATCGGGAAAAAGCATTGAACCCAGATGATCTCAACCGTTTATGGCCGATGGTTAAGCGTGCGGTGGGTTTTCTCGTAAAAAACGGTCCAGTCAGTCCACAAGACCGCTGGGAGGAAGACCCGGGTTACTCACCGTTCACGCTCGCGGCGGAAATTGCAGCCCTGCTGGCGGCGGCTGATTTTGCTGATGTAGCGGGAGAAACAGAGGTCGGTGTGTATTTGCGAGAAACAGCCGACACATGGAATTCCAGCATCGAACGCTGGATGTATGTGACCGATACTGACCTTGCTCATCAAACTGGTGTAGATGGTTATTACGTGCGCATATCGTCTCCGGATGTTGCCGATTCTGGCTTCACCTTCCAAGGGCTTTGTGCCGATTAAGAATTGGCCGCCGGGTGATAGCCTTGAACAAGCTTCACATATCATCAGCCCCGATGCGCTAGCCCTAGTGCGTTTTGGTTTACGTTCAGCACATGATCCGCGCATAATCGACACAGTCAAAGTAATTGACTCGTTATTGAAAACTGATTTGCCTTATGGACCTGGTTGGCATCGCTACAATGACGATGGCTATGGTGAACATGATGATGGCAGTCCCTTCGATGGGACTGGTGTGGGTCGCGTTTGGCCTTTGCTGGCTGGTGAACGCGCCCATTACGAACTGGCAGCTGGAAATATCGAAGAAGCCGCACATTTGCTCCATGTTGTTGAAGCCAGCGCCAGTGCTGGGAAGCTGCTGCCTGAACAAACTTGGGACAACACCGACATCCCGGATAAGGAGCTTTTCTTCGGAAGACCATCCGGGTCAGCCATGCCTCTTGTCTGGGCACATGCCGAATATGTTAAGCTATTGCGTTCATTACGCGATGGGCGCGTCTTCGATATGCCGCTTCAAACCGTCAAACGCTATATCATAGAAAAGACTGTATCGAACCGCATCATCTGGCGTTTTGACGAGAAGTGTCTGAGCATCCCCGCCGGAAAAGTACTACGTATAGAGCTTTTAGCGACGGCAACAGTTCATTGGAGTGTGGATAACTGGCAGACGGTAAACGATACAGAAACACGCGAAGTTGGTTTGGGCGTTCACCTCGTCGATTTGCCGGTAAATGCAATGCCAGTCAATACAACCCTGGTATTCACCTTTCACTGGTCTGGCAGTAATACCTGGGAAGGTATGGATTTCAAAGTAAATATTATCTGATTAAAAGATGTACATATCGTATCTTCACTGTATCTGCTTCAATAGTGAGGGGATGCCTGACTGGTTCGCTCAATTTGATCTTTTTCGCAGTCTTCTATTCCCTGCAAGTGCGAGCTGAAGAAAAGATGATGCTGGACACGTTCGGCGACCAATAGATAGCTTAAGCATCAGATAAGGTTTAGATAAAGAAGGCATAAAGCCAACCGGCGGGACTTGAGCTATGATATTTATTAGAAAGATTCAAATGGAGATATAAAATGATCAACAACTATTCGGGCGATTATGCCCCAACCTTTTCTGAAATTGGTTTTAGCGAAACTTTTTCTGCCGTCCTGCGCCGCGTCTATGTCTGGATGGCGTTTGGCTTGTTTGTCACTGCCGGGGTAGCCGCTTTCGTGAGCGTCTCGCCGCTATTCCAGATCATAGCCGGACAGCCGCTCATCTTCTTTGGGCTGATGATTGCTGAACTTGCGCTGGTATTTGGTCTCGCACGAGGCATCAACCGCCTTGCGCCAGGAATGGCGGTATTGCTTTTCTTAGCCTATGCCGCACTAAACGGGCTGACGTTTTCGGTGCTTTTTGTAGTGTACACACTAGGTAGTGTAACATCCACGTTTGTGGCGACTGCGGCTTTGTTTGGTGTAATGAGCATCCTCGGGTATACAACGAACATGGATCTAAGCAAGATCGGCTCATTCCTCTTTATGGGAGTTATTGGCTTGATCATTGCCATGCTGGTCAATATGTTCTGGGCGAACTCAGTGCTTGGTGTGATTATCACCTTTGCTGGTATTCTCATCTTTCTGGGATTGACCGTCTATGACACACAACGCATCAAACGCATGACCTACTCTGCCCTGCAACAAGGTGATGAAAACGTTCAGGCACGCATGGGCATCCTGGGCGCGCTGAGTCTCTATTTGGACTTCATCAACCTGTTTCTGTTCATGCTGCAGCTTGGTGGAAGACGTCGATAGAGAAATATACATTTGATAATTCAAACCCATAAGCATCGCCCAAGGGTCATTGTGGCGATGCTTATTTTAATGGGAGCTATTATCTTATAATAGTTTTATCCAGTATTTTTCTCCACATTGAGAACAAGGAGGTCAACCATGACCATGCAATCACCCAACCAAAAACCACCTAATGGACAATCGCAATTTCCTCAACAGCGCATTTCCCTGTTTTGGTGGATCGTCATGATTGGTTTAATGATTTGGAACGCAATCACTTACTTTAAAGGCGCGCCTGCGCAAGTGGAGATTCCCTACACCACATTCATCGATCAGGTACAGGCAGGTAATATATCGAGCGTCACTATCACGGGAAATGAAATTACTGGAAATTTCGTAAATTCCCTTGCCTGGCCCCAGATTACACCGGGTCCCACACCCACAGCCGGAACTCAGACTGTGACACCGCAAAACTATAAAGAATTTTTAGCCATCTTTCCTGATAGTGTGGGCGACCCAACACTGATTCCTCTATTAGAGAAAAAGGGTGTTCAAATACAGGCGGCGCAAACAGCCACACCCTGGTTTATTACCCTGCTAACCGATGGATTGCCGTTCCTGCTTTTATTCCTCGTCATGGGCTGGATCGGCAGGCAGACCATGAAATCACAACAGGGACTCTTCTCCTTTGGGCAAACGCGTGCCCGCAAAGTTCAAATGGACCAACCCAAAATTACCTTTGAGGATGTAGCTGGAGCAGATGAAGCCAAACAGGATCTACAGGAAGTAGTGGATTTTTTGCGCCTGCCTCAGAAATACCATGATATCGGCGCGCGCATCCCGCGCGGTGTGCTTTTGGTAGGTCCTCCCGGAACAGGTAAAACATTGTTGGCGCGCGCCGTTGCTGGAGAGGCAGATGTACCCTTCTTTAACTTGAGCGCCTCTGAATTTGTAGAAATGTTTGTTGGCGTTGGTGCCAGCCGGGTGCGTGACCTGTTCAAACAAGCTAAATTATCGGCGCCGGCCATCGTTTTTATTGACGAGTTGGATGCTGTTGGTCGTCGACGCGGCGCCGGGTTGGGTAGCACAAATGATGAACGCGAACAAACCCTGAACCAATTACTGGTTGAAATGGATGGGTTTGATGATCGCCACGAGGTCATTTTATTAGCGGCTACCAACCGTCCCGATGTGCTTGATCCGGCTCTACTTCGTCCTGGGCGATTTGATCGTCAGGTTGTGGTTGGTCCTCCCGATAGAAAAGGACGCCTCGGTATTTTGAAGATCCATACCCGTGGACTTGAAATTAACGGACGATGTAAAACTCGAGACCGTAGCTGGCGTTACTGCCGGAATGAGCGGGGCAGACTTGGCGAACCTGTGCAACGAAGCCGCACTGCTGGCGGCTCGCTTGGGGCATACCGATATCCATATGGTGGATTTTGAGACCGCCTTGGATAAGATCGTGCTTGGAGAGGCGCGCCCACTGGTGATGAATGAAAATGACCGTCGCATCATTGCCTACCATGAGGCTGGTCATGCCATCGTTGCCTGGTTCACCCCCGAAGCGGATTCTGTCCACAAAGTGACGATCATCCCTCACGGCATGGCTTTAGGTGTCACCGAGCAGGTACCGGGCGATGATAAATACAACTACAGCCGCGGTTATTTGCGTGCAAGGCTGGCAGTCATGATGGGTGGGCGCGTGGCGGAGGAACTTGCCATCGGTGAGATCACCACTGGAGCCGAAAATGATTTAAAGGAAGCCACCCGTCTGGCTCGCAGAATGGTCACTCGTTGGGCAATGACCGATTTTGGATTGATGATCATAGATACAGATGAGCAACAACCTTTTTTGGGATACGAAATTGCTCAAGGGCGCAGTTATAGTGAAGCCTCCGCCGCTCAAGTGGACGAAAAAGTTCAGCAACTCCTACAGGATCGCTACAACTTCACGCGCGAATGCCTGACAGAAAAACGAGCGTCTCTTGATACACTGGTTAATGCCTTGATGGAACACGAGACCGTCACACAGGAAGAAATGGAAAGGATCATTGGTCCGCGTCCATGACAAAAAATTTGGGTAGTGGATGAAGAGTAAGGGATGGTACGGTAGGTATTATGATTCAAAAAACCTATGCCTGTCGAGTGCGTGGAAGCACAAATATTGTCAAGAATGGTACGAACCATCTCAAGCAACAGCAATATCATTGCAAAGACTGTGTGCGCATTGCATGCTTAAGACAAAACGCGAGGCAAAAAACACAAAAACCAATCATCTTTACGCTAATCTTTCTGAGGAATTCGAGCAGATTGGCACAGATTACTGGATTAAAAAATCCAAATGCGATTACCCTAATCTATTTCCGTAATGCAATACGTTCTGCAAATGGTTATGGTAGAAGCGATATAATAATTGGAAGATTTGAAACGTACCAACCCAGGCGAAAGAGATTTTGTTTGGCTCTGTTATGGAACACAATCATCTACTAAACTATTGAAAGAATCCTAATGACCACAAATCAACCATCCAAATCCGATAGTATTTTATTAGCGATAGACGGTTCAATGTCAGCCAAAGCAGCTGCGCTTGTGGCAACTCAAATTGCGTCTGTCATGCAGTGGAGTCTCCATGCAGTTTATGTGGTGGACAGCACTGAAGCTTTTGATCTATATAGCGATATTGTCCCTGAGTTAGGCGAGTTGGGGAATAATGTGCCGGATGAACGGAAAATTACATTATTCGAAGAACAAGGAACATTAGCTCTGGCAGAGATTACAGGGATGTGCCAGAGAGTAAATGTCCCAATAACTACTGAGATGGTTATGGGGAATACCCAGGATATTATTCTTGATTCTGCTAAACAATATGACCTGCTGGCATTGGGGCGAAGGGGCAACCGCCACGAGACAGATACGCAGCACCTCGGCAGTAACTTTCGGTACATCGCCCACCATGTCACTATCCCAATTCTTGTTGGCGGCGACTATAATCCTCAACAAGAATTTCGACGTGGTTTGCTGGCTTATGATGGCGGGGAACTTTCCAGGCAGGCTCTTACTTGGATTGAGAGCTTGCAAGCCATGTTCGCAGAGGTGATGGTTCTTTCAATAGAGAAGGAACATGAAACAGAACATGCGTGGTTGGAGGAAAGAAAAAATGAAATCGGAGGAAGTGTCCTGGCACACGCCGAATTTATCAGCGCTGAAGGAGAACCGGGAAAAATTATTGCATCTACAGCATTGTCCAGGCAGGTGGATTTGATCTTGATGGGAGCTTATCAGCACGGAGAGTTTCTGGAATGGGCTACTAACAGTGCCATTGACGTTGTACTACGTGAGATTAATCTCCCCATCCTTGCAGCAAAATGAAGTGAGTCGATACGCATGAAAAAACAGCAGCGTTTGCTTCTTGATTCTGTTCTTCTCGGTATCGTCGGCGGGTTGAGCGCCCAATTGTTTGCCTGGCTTCTGAAGTTTTTTAATGAACTGTTTTTAGTAAAAATAGCTGGATATATTGCGCCAGCATTGCCATCGGATGGCGGATCGCTAACGCAGATAATTGGCGCACATGGCTTATGGCTTGTCCCAGTTGTAACTACCTTAGGCGGTTTGATCGCGGGGATTTTAGTTTATAGTCTGGCGCCAGAAGCCGAGGGTCATGGTACGGATACGGCGGTCAAGGCATACCACCGAGAAGGTGGATTTATCCGGGCACGCGTGTCACCACTCAAGATGCTGGCATCTGCCATCACGATCGGATCTGGCGGCGCCGCCGGACGCGAGGGACCCACGGCTCTAATCACCGCCGGAGTTGGATCGGTGTATGGAACTCTCACCAAGCGTTCGGAAGAGGATCGGCGTTCGCTTCTGCTTATCGGAATGGCTGCAGGACTTTCAGCTATTTTTCGCTCTCCCATTGGTACAGCATTTTTTGCCGTTGAAGTACTCTACAGCAGCATGGAAATTGATACATCGGTGCTGCTATACACCATGCTTGGCTCAATTGTTGCTTACACGGTCAATGGGCTGTTTGTCGGTTGGCAACCGCTCTTTAACGTACCGGCCAACATGATCCCGCCAGGCTTTTTAGGCTATTTGTGGTATGTGGCTCTGGGCATTCTGGCTGGGCTGGTTGGGGTGCTAATTCCTGAAATATTCTACCGTGTGCGAGACATGTTTCAAGCCATTCCAATTCCGCCGCAAGTCAAACCGGCTATCGGTGGTCTGGGTGTGGGTCTTCTGGCGCTGGCGCTGCCGCAGATTTTAAGCGGCGGTTATGGCTGGATTCAGGAAGCGATTGATGGAAAGCTTGCCTTTGACTCTAATGGCAATTTTGATCTTTGCCAAAATCATCGCCCTGGCGTTGACCATCTCATCTGGCGGTTCGGGGGGGGTGTTCGCACCAAGTCTTTTCGTCGGCGCAATGCTGGGTGGCGTTCTAGCCAAGATATTCCATCAACCGGAGGCACCTTTCGTTATCGTTGGCATGGCAGCAGTATTTGCGGGTGCTGCACGCGTGCCAATAGCTACTCTGCTCATGGTTACTGAGATGACGGGCGGCTACCAGCTGCTCGTCCCAGCAGCGCTGGCTATCCTGGTTGCCTATGTGGTGCAAAGGCAGTTCTCTGTCAAACTCAGATATCCCACCTTATACGAGGGACAGGTCGAAGGGCGTCCCGATTCGCCCGCGCACGAGGTCGAACAGATTGAGACGGCCATTCGTCTATTGGCAAAGCGCAAAGTCAGCGTACCTGAAAACATAAGCCATTTGAACCTGAGAACTGTCCTCAATACAGGCATTCCGATTGACCTGCCTGATAATCGCAGGTTGTTGGTTGCGGTTGTCAAGAAAGGTAGCGGCTACATTGGGAGACTCGCTAAAGTCTGCTTCCCGCCTGACCACGATAACGAGACCGACCTTGTGGCAGTGTTTCGTGGGTTAAAGCTTCTTTTCCCTGAATCCAACTTACGCATCCGTGCTGATGACAGACTGTTGCTTATCACTTCACTGGAGGCTTGGGAACAGCATAAGAAGCATTTCCATTCTCAGCAACCTTGATAGTAGGTTCCAGCCAACTGCGCCCATCTTTCGACATTAAATGTCTCGGCAACCTTCGGTCCCCAAGTACCTGATTTGTAATTGAAAAAATTTGTTTGTTTGGAAATTTCCCATGCGTTCAGAATAGGCATTAAGACTGACCAGGATGCCTGTGCTGGCCACTTTGCTCATCCGCCAGGAATTGAGAAGTAAAATGAAAATATTCCGATACAATTGCAACTACTTGTATGTCTAAACATCAATGCGTTTGAATGAAATTAATCTCTCAAACGCATTGGTTATTAAAACGTTACTCTCTGCGGCTCCGACGGGATGCGAACCCGCAATTCATGAACGTCCCCTTTGGAGCCTCAGCAGCTTGTCCCCATATTGGGTGTCAGGAGATAAAATAAAGCTGATTTATAAGTTAGGTATAATATAGAGAGAATGATCAAGTCGATATTACCTATGTTCCGTTGAAAGATGTAATCCTTCACAATGCAATCCAGCGGGACGTCAAATTTCAAAAAGTGGCATTATTGACGTACTCGGAAATCAATTTTCGACCCAATAAAGGATTGTTTATAGCTCACCTTAGCCCTCACGGCTATGAAAAATCACCAACCCATGAGGTCTACAGTTCGAAATTCTTGAATGTAGTTCGGGACCGTGAGGTCTTAAGTCGGCTACGAATTCGTGGGCTTGAAGCTTCGGACCTCAAGGCTCTTATCCGTGAGATTCTAAGCTCAGCGGTTCTCACTAAGATCATAGACATCACAGCTTGCCCGTAAAACTAACCATGAGGTCTGGGATGCGCCAAAAAAGAAATCGAGCCCGGATTATAGACCTCACGTTTTTGTTCCTCTTTGGATTGGTGACATATGCTGGTGTTAGAGGCGGGACCGGGGAGTATCAAAAAGCACCATAATTTTCTCTTGCATGATGGGACGCATGTACAGCGGGTCATCAGGGAATACACAGCGTACTTCAATCAGGAACGACCCCATCAAGGCATCCGACTGCTATCTGCCAAGATCAAAGCCAACCAGCGGGCGGCTTATCTCGAAAGCGATCCTGGGTGGAATAATCCCTGTTTAAATTTCTCAAAAGGCTGGCGGATAACCAAGTAGCCAGCACAGGGTTTTCATCCCATCACCTTGTATAATACTGCGTATCAATCAGCTTGCTGGTTGACTCCAAAGTACAGAGGAATTTATCCATGAGAAAGATCACAGGGAAAAGTCCGACGATTGGGGTGCTGGCGGGTGTTCAGATTTACTATGGGACGATCTTGGGGAATTTCATTGGTCCATTATTGCATGGTGTCTATTCAGCCGCAGAAAATCGGGGATGTAATCTGCTGTTAGCAGGCGGCATGGACAGTTCACCCTATACATCAGCTCGTCCCGCGTGGCCTATTCCATCTGCAGATGTTGATTATGTGCCGGTCGGTCCGTGGAATACCGATGGGCTGATCGTATTCACCCCATTGTTTTCAGAAATCTCGATCACAATATATTCAGGAGTTAATTGCTGACGGACACCCTATTATCTTCGCCGCGACTGGTGAGCCGGGCCCAACAGTTGCGATTGATAACGAAGGTGCGATTCGCCAGGTACTTTTGCATTTGATGGATCATGGTCATCGGCAGATCGCTTTTATCGCCGGATTCCCCAACGACCCAACCGGAGATAGCGGGATACGGTTACGGGCTTTTCAACAGACTGTACAGGAATTCGGACTTGTTTCCGACCCAAGGCTGATCGCTTATGGGAGTCACGGGATCGATGGGGGGCAACAAGCCATGCACCGGATCATGGATTCAGGTGTTCCGTTCACGGCTGTCATGGCAAGCAATGACAAATCTGCCATCGGGGCGATGAACGCCATCAAAAGCGCCGGGCTTCGCATCCCTCAGGACGTGGCGATCATCGGCATTGACGACACCTTCGGAGCGATCACGCAAGTGCCGCCGCTCACCACGTTCCATAGCTCGCCGTTTCGTATGGGGTATCAGGCATTGGAATTGTTGCTCGATTACATCGAAGGCAAAAGCAAAGAGTTGACGGGGCTTACGATACCGATGCAATTTGTTGTGCGGCAATCATGTGGATGCGAGCCGAATGCAATACCGCAGATTGTACTTAACGATTCTGAGACATCCGCTTCGCAGTCTAACGAATCAGTTGTCACTCTCCATTTGGCAAAGATTATGACTGACGTCGCGCTGGCTGGGACTCAACGATTAAGCCCGAACGAAGTCCACGCTCGATGCAGACAGTTGGTGGAAACGTTTATCGAAAGCCTGCATTCAAAAGAGACCCTCAGCTTTCGCAAGTCCCTCGAAGAGACCCTGGTACGCGTCAAGTCACTTGAGGATGATATATATATCTGGAACTCTGCCCTCTCCGTATTGGAAAGTGGACTTGGTCTAGTGCGTGAATTGCTGAAATTACCCGCGACCGATCAACAACCCGAGATTATTATTGCAGAAGCCCGCGCTACTATTACTCAACACATGGAGCGTCATCACAGACACTTGATCATTCGTCAAATATGGATTGCCGATCAAGTTGGACAACTTAACACGCGTCTGCTCACCGCGTTGGATGAAGCGCAGGTTTATGAAATACTCGCGAGCTATCTTCCACAAGTCGGTATTCAACACGTAGGCGTGGGATTTTTGGAAGCAGAAGACGATGACCCTGTTGCGTGGTGCTGGCTCCGCAAAGTTGCGGAACATGGCATGGAGATCCGTTTCCCGAGCCGCCAGTTCCCGCCGGAAGGTTTATACGATGAACCGTATCGCCTCATCCTGCTCCCGATGGCTGGACAAAATAAGTCTCCTGGCTTCGTCGCCTTTGACGCGGCGGACTTGGAAATATGTGCTCACATTGTCTGGCAGTTGGTCACATTCCTCAAAGTGGTGCGCTTGTATCGTGAAGCCACACAAGGACGTCAGCTTGCGGAGGAAGCCAACCGTTTGAAGAGTCGCTTTCTTTCAACCGTGAGCCATGAACTTCGCACGCCGCTGAACATGATCGTAGGCTTGAGCGAGATGTTGTATCAAAAGGGGAAAGATGATGACTCAGAGACCAGACGCGACATCAAACGCATCCATGCCAGTGCCCAACATCTCGATGGACTCATTCGGGACGTGCTCGATCTGGCACAAAACGATCTGGGTGAACTAAAGTTAGTTAGTGCGCCGCTGGATATGGCGGATGTGCTCAGTGTGGTCGCGGCGGTTGGCGAGCAATTGGTGCAGGACAAAGGTCTGGAATGGCAGGCGTTCATTCCAGAGAACCTGCCCAAGGTTTGGGGCGACCGTACACGTCTGCGACAGGTGGTGCTTAACTTGATCAACAACGCTGTGAAGTTCACAGCGCAAGGCAGAATCACATTACAGGTAAACGCAGATAAAGATTCGATCACCGTTCAGGTGAGTGATACCGGCTTGGGCATTTTGCCTGAAGAACAGGACGTCATCTTCGATGAGTTCCGTCAATCGGAACGAACAGCCACCCTCGGATACGGCGGCTTGGGTTTGGGGTTGGCGATCTGCAAACGTCTCGTTGAATTGCATGGCGGCATCATCGGCGTTCGTTCATCTGGCGATGAGGGCTCCGGTTCAACGTTCTATTTCACGCTTCCTGTGATGAACGACAATATCGAATCAAATTTGATCCATGGTCAAAGCGTGTTGATCCTTGCGAAACATTCGAGCAATGCAGATCGTTTACAGAGTTACCTGATCCAAAAGGGATTCGATACGGAGATGGCTTGGCTGGATTCCGACTTCTCGCCTCTTTTACTTAACCATCAGCCTGGTGCGGTTATTCTGGAACAGGGTGCAACCCTCGAGCAAGGCTGGGAAGTGATCAAGTCGTTGCGAGAGAATCTGTCGACCTCGCGATATCCCCGTACTGCTCTATTCACTCGATGGGCAACAGGATAGCGGCTCCCTTCTCGAATTAAATTACCTCACAAAACCCCTCAACAATATAGAACTCATTCAGGCATTGAATCGTCAGGAAATTCAAAAAAGTACCAAAACCATCCTTGTGGTAGATGACGATCCCGGCACTTTGGAATTGCACACCCGCCTCGTCATGGCATGGTCACCAGAATGTAGGATATTGAAGGCAAGGAATGGCAGGGAAGCATTGGAGATCATCCACACGACAAAACCAGACCTGATCCTGCTCGATCTCTTGATGCCAGAGTTGGATGGCTTTGGCGTGCTCGAGGCAATGCGCAACGATCAACACAATCGGGATATTCCCGTAATCGTGTTATCAGGTCAGACACTCACGCCCGAAGACATGGTAAATTTAGATAAAGGCGTAACTAGTGTCCTCAAAAAGGGCTTGTTTACCACCCAGGAAACTTTGTCCCATATCGAAGCGGCATTGGCGCGCAGTTCAACCTTGGGAGGAGAAGCAAGACGTGTGGTCCGCAAGGCAATGGCATATCTCCATGAACATTACATGAACTCGATCTCGCTGGAGGATACAGCCCAACACGTAAACATGAGCAAGGAATATCTGGCACGTTGCTTCCGTCAGGAGATGGGCATTACACTGGTCACATATCTCAATCGTTATCGCGTGGACCGGGCAAAGGTGCTCATGCAGAACGGGGAAATGAACCTGACCGAAATCGCGTTGGAGACTGGTTTTTCCAGTAGTGCCTATTTCAGCCGAGTTTTTCGACAGGAGACCGGGATCAGTCCCAGCGAATATATAAGAATGAAAAAATAAATGGGAGGATTGTCAGGCAACTTTCACTCTCGACGGTCAATATTGTGTATACGCTGATTAATATCTTATAAGACTTTTCTCTCCAAAAAGACATACTTATATTGCACTTCTTGTCGCTGGCTTGATGAATAAGTCAAGTGAACTTGTTTCGGTTTTTTCAATGTTTTATCTGACATCTGTGATTCCCGGCCTGTTGTGCTGGCACGCATGGGTCGCGAAACAAAATCCTTGCAGGCGGTGTAAACCTGCAAAACAATATAAGGAGAGTGAAAGATGACAAACCCAAGAAAGTTGAAACACATTCTGGTTTTTGGCGCTCTGATAGCCATGCTGGTGGCATCTGTCGCAATGCCTGTTTCGGCGCACGGTGGCAAGGGCTGGAAACACGGTCCCTTTACTAGGTTTTACGTTCCAAAACCAAACCACGATGCACTTAAACAATTCGTCAGTCTGATTGTGCATCATGACCGGGCAGATGCCAGACTCATTGGGGATATGATCAAAACACCTCAAGCCGTCTGGTTCACCGCCGGTACTCCCAAGAGCGTCAAGCAGGATGTCAAGAATACGGTCAAGCGTGCCGCCGCACAACGCAGTATTCCTGTACTGGTGGCTTACAACATCCCATTCCGCGATTGTGCCCAATTCAGTGCAGGTGGTGCAACAACGGTTGCCGAATACGAAGCATGGATCGATGGCTTTGCTGCTGGCATCGGCAACGCTCAAGCAGTGGTCATTCTGGAACCCGATGGTTTGGGTATCATCCCCTGGTACACCAACATTGACGGTGGAACTCGATTGGTGTCAACCCGCCGAGGCAGATCCCGCAACCGCGGCAAGCGATCGATTCGCGATGATGAACTATGCAGTGGATGCATTGAAGGCGCACCCGAATGTCCGTGTCTACCTTGATGGTACACACAGTGCATGGCTCAACATTGGAGATAACGCAAGTCGTTTGGTTCAAGCAGGCGTTGAACGCGCGGATGGGTTTTTCCTCAACGTCTCCAATTATCAATTCACAGCCAATTCAACACAATATGGTGGCTGGGTTTCAAGCTGTATTGCTTACGCCACTACGGTTAACCCCGGTGATTTCGGCGGATGTCCGAATCAATACTGGAACGGTGGACCTCTCCCTGCAAAGATCGCTGTACTTCTCGGCGAGTGGACCGGGGTAGCGTTGAACAATTACGGTGAGTGGAGTGACGACTCGGATGTACCTGAACTCAATACTTCCGGCATTAACCTGCGCTATGCAGGTATGCTGGGTGGCGTCGAGCCCACTACTCGCTTCGTTATTGATACCAGCCGTAATGGTCAGGGACCCTGGGACCCATCAGGAAAAGGCTATTCAGACGCGCAGGATTGGTGTAACCCACCCGACCGTGGGCTTGGCATCAAACCAACAATGGATACGGGTAACGATTTGGTCGATGCCTATCTGTGGGTAAAGATCCCTGGCGAGTCGGACGGCGAATGCACTCGCGGGCTTGGACCTGCTGGCACAACAGTCGATCCCGAATGGGGATTGATTGACCCAGCGGCTGGTGCTTGGTTTCCAGAGATGGCACTCCAACTAGCACAGAACGCTAACCCGTAACAACTACCATCGCATACTTTGTAAACCAACGGGGTAATTAATATTTAGAAAAAGAGCAGGATATTTCTATCCTGCTCTTTTCTTTTGCAGTATCAATTGTCAGCGTGGAAAATTTACCCTTAACGAAATCAGATTCCCGTCGCGCGAGAGGTGTTAATCCAGTTGCGCCAAATGGGAAGTTGTTGTATAAGCGTCAGGGGAACGCGTCGTTCAATGATCCGGGAGTTACCATGCTGGCAAAAATTCGCAAGTGGGTTTCGCATCCAACTTTTGATGAAGACGAAGACAAGCGCGCACAGCCGCGCTGTTAATGCCATTTTGTGGGCATTCATCATAGCCTCGAGTCTTTATGGGTTGTTCTCTCCCATCGACCCAGAAACAGGAACGCGGCGGATATTTATCATCGTCCCGTTTATACTGGTCATGCTGGTATTAAAGCAATTGATCCATTGGGGTTATACCGCATTACAGGATATTTGATCGTTTTTTCACTCTGGCTCATCTTTACATTGGCAATGGCACTTGGTGCGGATTATAAAAACCCGGCTTTCATGGGGTATTTGGTAGTGGTCATTTGCGCAGGGCTAATTTTGCACTGGCGCGCTGCCATCGGCTGGAGTATCTTCTGCATTCTAACTAACACTGCCATCCTCAGTCTTGGACAATCTGGTATTTTGCCTGCGTCAGCCGTAACAACACCACCATTCGCATTTTGGGCGGCACAAACGGTGTACATTCTTACATCCACTTTTTAATCAGTCAGACGCTTCGAAAAATCGATGAGGCTCGTGCAAATACTGACCGCGAACTTGCTGAACAAAACGCGTGGAAGCCGAGCGCGAGCTGGTCATCAAGGAACTGGAAACAAAGAATGCCGAATTGGAGCGCTTCACCTATACAGTATCGCACGACCTCAGAAAGTCCTTTGATCACGATCGGTGGATTTGTGGGTCTGCTGGAGGATGATGCACTTTCAGGCAATATGGAAAAGCTCCATAAGGATCTGAATCACATCCGTTCGGCAAAGGATAAGATGCACCGCCTGCTCAATGAATTGCTGGAGCTTTCACAAATCGGACGGATCGTAAACCCGCCTTCAGACGTTCCGTTTGGGGTTATCGTTAAAGAAGCGATGTCACTCGCAAGGGGACGCATCATGGTGAGCAACGTCAAAGTGGATGTTCAGGACGACCTGCCCTCTGTGAGCGGCGACCGACCACGGCTGGTGGAAGTGATGCAAAATCTGATAGATAACGCCGCCAAATTTTCAGGGGATCAGCCCAACCCGCATGTTGAAATTGGGGTGCGCAAAGAAAATGACGAGAACGTATTTTTTGTCAAAGATAATGGCATCGGCATAGACCCTAAATTTCATCAACGGATATTTGACCTTTTCAACAAACTCGACCCCATGAGCGATGATGGGACGGGCGTTGGACTTGCCCTGGTTAAACGGATGATCGAGGTACATGACGGACGCATTTGGGTCGAGTCGGATGGTAAGGGAACAGGAAGCACCTTCTGTTTCACATTGCCCACAAAAGAACAAAAGAGTTCATGACATAAAAGTCAAACCATGAAGCGTGCATACATCCTCCTGATCGTTGCGTTCATCGTTACTGCCTGTACGAACAAACCAAAACTAACCGCCAATACTTGTGATGACCCCGGAACGATTGACAATGACCGCATCACAAACCCTGTGCAGGGATTTAACATCTCCTTCCAAATCTATCTTCCACCCTGTTACGATACACGACCCCATATACGCTTCCCTGTGATCTATCTCATCACTATGCCGTTCGAATCACATCTTGACCCGGATCAAAACTATCCCATGTCACTGGCAGATCGTCTTATCCACACGAAAAAACTTCCACCTGTGATTATCATTGTGCCGTCAGATAAGGTGGCACAGGGTTATCACGCCGCGCTCGCCATGGATTTGGTCCCGTATGTGGATGAAAATTACAACACCATTCGCGACCCTCGTTATCGAGGTGTGGGTGGCATCTCGCACGGCGGAGGCATCGCGGCGCGTATGGCTCTCCAGTTCCCAGATATCTTCGGCAACCTTGGT